>NZ_JBEZZG010000019.1:0-169069 GCF_040639085.1 Nonomuraea sp. NPDC023979 | reverse complement strand
ATAGAACAGCACACGAAGCTCCTGGGGATGCTGTTGCTCTTGGTCGACAACGCATCTACCAGGGGCTTCTCTGCTTGTAGGTCAAGATCGAGAGCTTGCAACATGCTTGTGACCTGGCGCTTCAGGATGGAAATGGCTCAGTGAACCGTCACCCGGACCGCACGTGAGACCCACCCGCGCCGGCCACCGAGCCGGCCCGTCCGGCGCTACGCGCCCACAAACGCCGGCGCGCCGAATCGGGCGACCGCGGCCAGCGCGAGGCACCACCCATCACCATCGACGCGCTGCGCGCCATGGTGACCGCCTGCGATCTGAACGCGCCCGTCGGGCGGCGCGACCGGCTGCTGCCCGGCCTGGCCCTGATGGACAAGTTCCACACGATGCCCCCACGCCGATCCCCGCTATCGAGATCGTCATTAGGGGCGCAACTATGCCATATCGGGCTTTGGACATGCTGGCGTCTCGCGGGAGAACATCCACCTTGGCACCGCGTCGGGGGCGAAGACGTCCCGGCCCGCTGGACCGGAACTATTTGACGACAGGTTCGCGGACCGGGGGAATCCCCGACCGGGATCGCCCGAACTTGCGTCGAGAGCAAGGCTCCCATGACAGCCTCGAGGGCATCCGTCCGACACTCAGCACTACCTACCGCAGGGCGCTGCATCGCTCGCTGGAACGCTGTGACATCCAAGACGAGTACGGCCGGCCTGTTCACCTCACCCCGCACCAGTGGCGCCACACTTTCGGCACCATGTTGATCAACCGAGACGTGCCCCAAGAGGTCGTTCGCCGGCTCCTGGACCACGACTCTCACCTGATGACCGCACGCTACGCACCAGTGGCGCCACTGCCGACCGATCCTCGCCTGGGTTCGCGGCCGGCGTGGTCGCGAACCCAGGCTCGCTCGCAGCGTTCGCCGACCCCCAACTGGCCGGCGACAACGTCCAGGACCTCGTTCGGCACCTCCAGCCGCACCGGATGCGCCGGCCGCGATGCCCCATGATCAGGGCCATGTCCTCGTTGTCGAGGAAGAAGATCTTCTCCATCTCGGCCCGAGAGTGCGGACCGTCGGGCTGTCACATACTCGCGATGCTCACCCAGCATCACACCCGTAAAATGCCACACCCGGTCGGGCGGGTCGGTGAGGTGATTCAAGAGCGAACACCTATGAAACACCACTTACAGCCGGACGCGTAGAAGGCGAACGCTGTTTCATAGGTCAGTGCAAACATATAGCCGCCTGAAACACTTCTGTGGTGCGCGACGACGACTACCTCCATGTCGTTTTCCGAAGTGGGACAGCGTTCCTGTCCGCAGTCCTCTACACTCCGCATAAAGCTGTCGAAGGCGAGCCATCCGTGTCTACTGTCCTAATCGGGTGCGGATGAGGTGGTGTCGGGCTGGTGGAGGCGCGCCTCAGCGATCAGCGCCCCTGTTGCACGCTTCCGCCGCCTGCGTATCCGCTGAAAGGTGAGTGCCGCCATCCACGAGGCCTTCCTCAAGCTGGCCTGCGCGCTCATCTGCTGGCGGTGCCTCACTTGAGTGCGTTAGGCGCTCTTAGAGATCGCTCCCGATGCAGCAGCGGGTCTCCAGGTGAGCGGCCATGGAAAGTGCTGCTGGATGGACTTATGCCAGAACAGGAGCGGGGCGGGTACGGCGCTGATAGGAGCGGGTGCCCAATGCGAGGGCCAATCCGAGGCCCGCGAAGGCCAGTCCGCCCACGTAACCGACCCAGGGCGACCAGCCTTCCTCGACGGCCCTGAAGCCCACGGCCGAGGCGATCAAGGTGGCGGTGCCGTAGGGGGTGAGGATCAAGGCTCCTGCCCATCCCGGGACCAGCAGCAGCCGGCGCGGCAGCCGTTCGCCCCACGGGCGGGCCAGCGCGACCAGGAAGAGCACGCCCCCGAGGGCGCCCAGAGCGGTGAAGTCGATCCCGTGGCGTTCCAGCCAGACCAGGGCCTCGGGCGCGCCGTTGGCCAGCATCTCCGCCCCCAGGTCGCCGGCCGGTCGGCCGGCGTTCCCGCCGAAGGCCCAGTAGGTCTTCATGGCGATGTACGGGGTCAGAGCGGCGATTCCGAACCACGTTGATCTCATGCCCTCGATCATGGCGGTGCCACGGGGGACGCGCCTCACGCCTGGGAGCCAGGTGGCTCCCCCGCTGGGGGGATTGCACCGCGGTTGTTCTGGGGCCATTGACACGGGTCTTCCGGGAACTCCCAACGGGGCCGGCTCCCTGTGCTGGTCGGTCCAGCTCGACGGCCGACCCGGCCTGGTGGGATCGACAGGAGCTGGGAAGGAGTGCTCCGCTGCCATGGGGCCGACGAAGGATTGCCTCTGCGGCACCAATGCTCCCGGCCATGCGTTCTCTGTGGTCGTCATGGTTGGATCAACGGCTCCGACGTGGCCGCCGGACTCGCTCCTGGTGACGTCTACCAAGAGAACCCTTGGCCGCACACCAGGATCATCATGTCCGTCTATCTGGAGAAACTCGTTTTCGCTCCGCTCACAATCTCAGCGGGTGCAAAGACAGGCGCTCGAGTCGGCACGTCCGCCGGGCTTTTCGGTAAGGGGGAGATCAGGTTCGCCCCGGCGAAAGGCAGGCCCGACATGATTCCCGGATTCGGATGCAGTGGCCGACGACGCTCCCGGCCTCGTTGATCGCATTGCGGAGACCGTCCAGCGCATCGGCGGCATGGGACGGTACGTGCCTGATGGCGCGCCGCATCCGGTGCAGACCGATGACGTCATCAGCGGTCAGTACCCGGACGGACATGCCGCGGTGGGGTGGGGTGGACCAGCAGGCGTTCGTGCGAGGGGAGCCGGAAGCGCGCCAGTCGTAGCCGTCGAGCCAGTACGTCACCAGCCTGCGCATGGACGAGGGCGGCGGCCCGGCCTACCACTCGTGAGAGGTGACAGCGTCGGGGCAGCGGGTGTCGCGCAATCGGCGGCGCAGGTCGTCGGGGGCGGCCTGGAAGTCGATGGTGAAGGTGCGCATGGGTCCTCCCGGAGGTGAAGGGGTGTCACGAGTCACCGCAAGGGAGGGTCGCGGTCAGGCGCGGTCCGCGAAGGAGCCGAGGAGCTGGTGTTCGAGCCAGCCGGTGACCTTGCTGATGAACGCGACCCGGTTGGCGACCTGCCGGATGTGATGCCCCTCGTCGTCGAACAGCAGGCTGTCACAGGGCAGGCCGAGCGCCGCGGCGGCGGCCAGCACCTGTTCGGCCTGGTGGAAGGGGACGTTGGTGTCGTGGCGGCCGTGCACGACCAGGAGCGGGGCGCGCAGCCGGTCGAAGGCGCGCAGCGGCGACAGGGCGCGCAGCAGGTCCCGGTCGGTCTCGGGATGGCCGTACTCGCGGACGGCCGCCGCCGCGACCCACGGGTCGGTGCGTTCGTAGAAGGTGGCGAAGTCGGCCATGCCGCACACCTCGACCCCGGCCCGGAACAGCGCGGGATGGGCCACCAGGGCGGCGAGCGTGAGATAACCGCCGTACGACCAGCCCATGCAGGCGATCCGGGACGGGTCGGCGGCGCCCAGCCGGACGAGCTCGGCGACGCAGTCGGCCACGTCGTCGACGGCGCGGAAGCGGCGCTCGCGGTCGTCGGCCTCACGGAAGGCGCGCCCGTAGCCGCCGGAGCCGCGCACGTTCGGCGCGAACACGCCGATGCCGTGAGCGAGAAGATGCTGGTAGAGCGGGTTGTACGTGGGCCGTTCCTGGTCCTCGGGGCCGCCGTGCAGGTGGACGACGTACGGCGCGGCGCCCCGGGCCCGTGCGGGGCGATACAGCCAGGCGGCCAGGCCGAGGCCGTCGCGGGCCGGGAAGCGCACCGGCTCGGCCTCGACCGCTTCCGGCAGGCGTCCGGCGCCCGCGACGTGCTCGTACGCGCCGGTCTGCAGGTCGCACGCGTACACCTGGGACGGCTGGGCGGGGCCTTCGGCGGCGAGCACGGCCACGCCGCCGTCCAGAGAGACGCGGACGGAGGTGACGACGTCGGCGGGCAGCCCGGGCAGCGGGACGGTGAGCCCGGTGCGCGGGTCGAGGAGCTCCAGGCGGGAGCGGCCGTGCTCGTTCCACACCAGGACGGCGTGCCGGCCGTCGGCGCTGAGCGCGAACTGGTCCAGCTCCGCGTCCGCCCGCTCCGCCAGCACCTCCGGCTCCCCCAGCCCCCGCCGGATCCCCCCGCCCGAACCCTGCCAAAGACCGCCATCCGAACCACGCAGGAGAGCGCCGCCGGAGCCGTGCCGGAGGCCCCCGCCCGAGCCCGCCCAGAGGCCACCGCCAGAGCCGCCACCTGGGCCGCCACCTGGGCCGCCACCTGGGCCGCCATCGGGGCCGCCGAGGGTGCCCTGCCAGGGGCCCTCGTCGGATGCCTGCCACAGGCCGTCGCCGTGGACGGCCACCAGGGCGGTGCGGTCGCGGCCGGCGTCGGTGAGCAGGTAGGCCGTGTGCCCGTCCGGGGCGAGGATGCCGTAGTCGGTCGTCCCCGGCAGCCCCGCGAGCAGTTCGTGCTCACCACCCCCCGCGTGCCGCACCGACATGCGGCGCGCCCCGCGGGGCCCGTGCCGCAGCAGGACGGTGGCGTGGTCGCGGCTGACGGCGGCGGGCCGCAGCAGCGGGCCGGAGGCGACGATCTGGCGTCCGCCGGTGGCGGCGTCGACGATGACCGCGTCGGTGCGCCCGCCGGCGTGGGTCTCGGCGACCAGCAGGTCCTCGCCGCGTTCGGTCCATCGGATGAACACCGCAGACCCTCCCGGGGGCGCGGCGAGGGGCCGCAGGTCGCCGCCGTCCGGCCGTACGGTCCAGACCTCGGTGTGCTCGCCGCCGCCGGGGGCGAGCAGGACGGCCAGCCGCGCCCCGGTCGGCGCCCAGTGCACGTCGACGATGGGGTGGGGGCCGGTGGGGACGGGCCGGGGCTCGCCGCGCGCGGGCCGGATCCAGGCGCGCGGCGTGCCGTCGCGGTCGCTGCCGTAGACGACCGCCGAGCGGTCCGGGGCCGGGGCGGGCGCCCAGCAGGACCACGGGAGGTGGGTCACATGCCGTGCGCTTGCAGCCATAGTTCCAGCAGCCCGACCTGCCACAGCGTGTTGACGCCGGTGGCGGCCCGGTCGCGGCCGGGGTCGGCGAGCAGCCCGTCGACGTACTCGCGCCGGAACAGCCCGCGTGAGCGCGCCGCCTGGCTGGTCAGCGCGTCGCGCAGCAGGTCGAGGAGCGGCCCGTCGGGGTGGCGGACGGCGGGCACCGGGAAGTAGCCCTTGGGCCGGTCCACGACCTCGGCGGGCAGCAGCTTGCGGGCGGCGTCCTTGAGCACGCCCTTGCCGCCGCCGGCGAGTTTGAGCCCGGCGGGGCAGGCGGCGGCGAGTTCGACGAGTTCGTGGTCGAGGAAGGGCGTGCGCGCCTCCAGCCCGTGCGCCATCGTCATGTTGTCGACGCGTTTGACGGGGTCGTCGGCGAGCATCGCGGTGGTCTCCAGGCGCAGCACCGCGTCGAGCGCGGTCGCCGCGCCGGGCCGGTCCAGGTGGCGGCGGACGAACTCGCCGCTGACGTCGCGCTCGACGAGGTGCTCGGGCGCGAGGACGCGCGCCAGCTCGTCGTGCGGGCGGTCCCTGAAGGCGGCCAGGTACGTGTCCGCCGCCTGTTCGCGGGGCACCCCGGCCAGCGGCGGGAACCAGTCGTAGCCGGCGAACACCTCGTCGGCGCCCTGCCCGGACTGCACGACCTTGACGTGCCGGGACACCTCGCCGGACAGCAGGTGGAAGGCGACGCAGTCGTGGCTGACCATGGGCTCGCTCATCGCCGCAACCGCCCGTTCGATCCCGGACAGCAGCGCGGAGCCGGGCACGCGGATGCGGTGGTGGTCGGTGCCGAACCGCTGCGCCACCAGGTCGGAGTAGGCGAACTCGTCGCCGCTCTCGCCTGCGGCGGACTCGAAGCCGATGCTGAACGTGGCCAGCCCGGACTGTCCCTCCTCGGCGAGCAGGGCGACGATGAGGCTGGAGTCCAGCCCGCCGGACAGCAGCACGCCCACGGGCACGTCGGCGACCATCCGCCGCCGCACGGCGGTGCGCAGCGACTCCAGGACGGCCTCGCGCCACTCCCCGGCGTGCGGGGGCCGGTCGGCCGGCGTGTGGTCGGGCTCCCAGTAGCGCCGTTCGGTGACGGTCCCGTCGGCCTCGTAGGTGCGTACGGTGGCCGCCGGGAGCTTGCGGACCCCGGCCAGGATGGTGCGCTCGCCGGGCACCAGCGAGTGGAAGGTCATGTAGTGGTGCAGCGCGGCCCGGTCGATGGCGGTGTCGACGCCGCCGGTGGCGAGCAGGGCGGGCAGCGTGGAGGCGAAGCGCAGGCGGCGGCCGTCGGCGGCGAGGTAGAGCGGTTTGACGCCGAGCCGGTCGCGGGCCAGCGTGAGCCGGCCGCCGGCGCGCTCGGCGACGGCGAAGGCGAACATGCCGGCGAAGCGGTCCACGCACGCGGGCCCCCACCGGTGGTAGGCCTTGACCAGAACCTCGGTGTCGGAGCCGGAGAAGAACCGGTAGCCGGCGCGGCGCAGTTCGTCGCGCAGTTCGCGGTAGTTGTAGAGGCAGCCGTTGAAGACCGCCGCCAGGCCGAGTTCGGCGTCGACCATGGGCTGGGCGGCCTTCTCGGACAGGTCGATGATCTTCAGGCGGCGGTGCCCGAGCGCGATCGGGCCGCGTGACCACAGGCCGGAGCCGTCGGGGCCGCGCTCGTGCATGGCCTCGGTCATGCGGCCGACGGCGCCGAGGTCGGCCTTGTGCCCGTCGAAGCGGATCTCGCCGCTCAGCCCGCACACCTCAGGCCGCCGACGGGTAGCCGCGGCCGGTGGTCCAGCCTCCGGGTCTGGTCTCCTCCAGCAGCAGGTCGACGACGTCGGCGTGGGAGCCGCGGCGGGCGAAGGCGCGCCGCTGGCGCTGGGCCGAGCCGCCCCGGCCGAGGGCGTCGGCGGCCAGGGCGGAGACGAGTTCCCAGTCGCCGGCCGCCTCCAGGTGCGGGCGCAGCGCGGCGACCAGGCGGGTGACCACGTCGGCGGCCGGGGCGGGCACGCCTTCGACGGGGTCGACGAGCTCGCCCTCGAGGCCGGAGCGGGCGGCCTGCCAGCGCGCGGCGCGTACCGGGTCCAGCGGCACCTCACGGTCGGGGTCGTCGCCGATCTCGGCCAGCTCCCTGGCGACCAGGGCCCGGAACAGGCCGGCGATCAGCACGATGTCGTCGATGCGCGGGCAGGAGTCGCAGATGCGCAGCTCGACGGTGGGCACGTGGGCGGACGGGCGGATGTCGTAGTAGATCATGCCGGCGTCGCTGATCACGCCGGACCGGATCAGCTCGGCGAGCATCTCCTCGTATTCGGCGGCCGAGCCGAAGCGGGCCATCGGCCCGGTGGTGGGCCAGCGTTCCCACACGAGCGTGCGGTAGCTGGCGTAGCCGGTGTCGGCGCCGAGCCAGTACGGGGAGCTGGCGCTGAGCGCGAGCAGCGGCGGCAGCCAGGGCGCGAGCCGGTGCGCGACGGCGATCGCGAGGTCGCGGTCGGCGAGCTCGGCGTGCACCTGGGTGCCGCAGATGAGCTGCTCGCGGGTGAGGACCTGGTAGTCGTCGAGCATGCGCTCGTAGCGGGCCTCGGGCGAGATCTTCATCTGGTCCAGGTCGGCCAGCGGCACGCTCCCGGCGGCGACGATGCCGAGGCCGACCTCCTCGGCGGCGGCGATGGCGGTGCGGCGCATCGCGCCGAGGTCGCGGGCCAGGTCCTCCAGGGCGTGGCAGGGCCGGCTGTTGGCCTCCACGGTGGAGCGTTGCAACTCCTCGGTGAAGCGGTCGTCGGGCAGCATGTCGAGCAGGAGCACGGAGCGGGAGACGAGTTGCCGCGTGCGCGTGTCGACGATGTGGAACTCCTCCTCGACCCCGACCGCGATCCGCGACTCCGCCATGGCCACCACTCCCCCACGCTCGAACGTTTGACGGGTCATCTATCCAGAAATCGGGCCTTCGCACGTCAGCCGCCCATCCGGCCCTCTTCCTGCCGGTCGGCGTCCGCGCCGGACATGGAGGCGCCGCCCTGCGTGTCGTCCTCGGCGGTGCCGGGGGTGTAGTAGCGGCGCAGCCAGGCGGCGAGCCCGTCCAGGCCGGGCAGCAGCACGCGTTCGGTGACGCCGGCCTGGTCGAGCCGTTCGCGGACCTCCGCCTTGACCGCGGGCGGGAGCGTCCAGGCCCGCCACAGCTCGGGATGGTCCTCCAGCCACTCCTGCACCTGGAACTCGGGCCGGGACGTCACCGACAGCACCGACGACTGGTTGACCACGCGTTCGTCCAGCGACGGCGGCTCGAAGAAGGCGACGAACGGCTCGCCGGACAGCCGGTCGAAGCTCGGCAGGTCGCCCGCGACGGTGGCCAGCATCTCGGTGGTGAACAGCAGCGCGCCCTCCCGGTCGAGCTCGGCGCGCAGCGGCTCGGGCAGCAGCCGGTGCGCGCCGTGGCAGTCGACGCCGAGCAGGACGGCGTCGTCCCGCGGCCAGGACGCGGTGGCGAAGTGCAGCGCGACCAGCGGCGAGAACGTCCAGTCGAGCAGCCGGGTGGGCAGCCCGTGGTGCTGGCCGAGCGCCAGCCAGTCCCACACGGCCGGGCCGGGCCGCCGCCGGTGGGCGTACTTGCGGAAGTTGCGCACCAGGTGCGGTTCCAGCGCGGCGTAGTCGCCGCGCAGCCGCGACAGGCTCGACACGTGCGTGTACGAGGCGCGGGCCAGGCCGCGGAAGACCATGGAGGAATGCGCGTGCCCGGTGTCACGCGGCCTGCTGGCCTCGGCGATCGCGTCGTCGAGCTCCCGCCAGGACGACACCACATCGGTCTTCATTCCCGCCCCGCTGCCCTCCTCCGCCCCGGCCATGCGGGGCCCGTTCACGGCTCGCCCTTGACCGGGCAGGTGCCCACCCGGCCGTGCCACTCGGTGAGCAGCACGGTCGCGTCGTCCTGCAACTGGCCGTCATGGTGGTCCAGCACGTCCTTGATGAGGCGGCGCAGCGTCTCGGGCACCGGCAGGCGGGCCGCGCAGTGCCGCAGGATGAAGTCCACGAACCGGGCCACGCCGAACTCCTCGCCCTGGTTGCTGCCCGCCTCGACGATGCCGTCGGTGTACAGGAGCAGCCGGTCGCCGGGTTCGAGCTGTTCGCGGCAGACGGTGACGGGCAGGCCGAGGCCCAGGCCGAGCGGCGGCGTGGGCGGGCACTCCAGCGCCGTCACCCAGCGTCCGCCCCGGATGAGCACGGGCGGGTGGTGGCCGCGGTTGACCCAGGTGAGCATGCCGGTGCGCAGGTCGAAGTCGGCCATGATCGCGGTGACGAACCGGGCGGCCTCCCCGAACTCGCGCAGCAGCAGGTTCTCGATGCCCTCGCCGTTGCCGGCCAGGTCGGCGCCGTGGCGGCGCAGGTTGCGGCAGGTGGCCAGTGCCAGGTTCGCGGCCAGCCCGGCGGCCACGTCGTGGCCCATGGCGTCGAAGATGGCCAGGTGCACGACGTCGTCGGCCACGGCGTAGTCGAAGGCGTCGCCGCCGATCTCGTAGGCGGGCTCGAGCACCCCGGCGACCGTCACTTCGGCGTTGGCGAACGTCAGCGGCGGCATCAGGTGCCACAGCATCTCGGCGGCCACGTTCATCGGCCGTGAGCGCACCAGCCTGGGGTAGCAGTCGCTGTAGGAGCGTTTGCTGACCACGAGCAGCGCGACCATCGCCGACAGCGCCCGCACGTCGGCCTCCTCGACCGGCCGGCCGCCGCCCAGCAGGACGCGCAGCACGCCCAGCCGCTCGGCGCCGTTCAGCAGCGGCACCCACCAGCAGTCGAGGCCCCCCTCGCCGGGCTTGCGCAGGATGCGGACCTCCTGGAAGGCCCGCCCGCCGTAGGTGGCGTCGATGCGCAGCTCGGCGGGGGGCTTGTCATCAGGGCCCGGACCGGCCACGCCGCCGTTCTCGGCGAGCAGCCGCAGCGTGTTCTGCTGGAGGTCGGCCAGGTAGATCAGGCACTGCCGGATGCCGGCCCGGCGGGCGTACCGGTCCACCAGGCCGGGCAGGTGCTCCAGCGTCGCCTCCTGCCCGGCCTCCAGCAGACCGGCGAGCATGTCCCCGCAAGGGCTGTTCACAAAATGTCATTATTGACGGCCAAGCCATTTCAGCAGCTCAACGCCGTACAAAACATTTATTGACAGCCCCGGCGTTACAGGACGGCGCCGGTTCCCTCGCGCGTGCGGGCCTTGCGCGGCTTGGCCGGCTCGGGCGGCGGCTTGCGGTCGAACCGGGCCAGCATGATCGACAGCGGGCCGGCCACGAACGACGACGACAGCGTGCCCACGATGACGCCCGTCACCAGCGCGATCGCGAAGTCGCGCAGCGAGTCGCCGCCGAACACGGCCAGCGCCACCAGAATGAACAGCGCGCCGATACCGGTGTTGACCGTACGCGGCATCGTCTGCAGGATCGCGCCGTTGACCGCGTCGGCCAGCGGCGCCTTCCGGTTGACCGCCCACAGCTCCCTGACCCGGTCGAAGACCACCACCTTGTCGTTGACCGAGTAGCCGACGACGGTGAGCATCGCGGCCAGGAACACGCCGTCGATCGGCTTGCCCATCCACGCGAACAGGCCGATCACCAGCGACACGTCCACCAGCAGCGCCAGCACCGCGGCGGTGCCGAACGTCCAGCGGAAGCGGAACGCCAGGTACGCGAGCTGCGCGGCCACGGCCACGGCCAGCGCGATGAGCGCGTTGCGGCGCAGCTCCTCCCCGAGGCTCGGCCCGATGAACTCGTCGCGCCGCTTGGACACCTCGCCCGCCTGGCCCTCCAGCGCGGCCTCGATCTTGGCCACGTCGGCGATGCCCATCTGCCCGGCGCGGACGAGGACGCCGTCACCGGACGACTGCACCACCGCCTGCGGGAACCCGGCCTTGGCGACGGCCTCGCGGGCGGCGTCGGCGCCGATCGGCTTGGTCGTGGCGAACTCCACGACCCGGCCGCCGGTGAACTCCACGCCGAAGTTCAGCCCGCGGGCGAACAGCCCGGCCAGCGCCACCACGGCGAGGCCGCCGGCGATCGCCAGCCACAGCTTCCTGCCGGCCATGACCTGCGGGTTGCGCTCGGTGAGCCAGGTGCGGACCCGGCCGATGGAGCCCAGGCCCGACACGCGCGGCTTGACCCGGCCGATGACGAGCTGGGTGAGCACCCGGGTGATGAGCATGGCCGACACCAGCGAGGCCAGCACACCGATGCCGAGCGTCACGCCGAACCCCTTGACCGGGCCCGACGCCAGCCAGAACAGCAGCCCGGCGGCGATCAGCGTGGTGATGTTGGAGTCGGCGATCGCGCTCCAGGCGTTCTTGAAGCCCAGCGCCAGCGCCGACTTCAGGCCCCGCTGCGGCGCCTGCCCGTACTCCTCCCTGGCGCGCTCGAACACGAGCACGTTGGCGTCCACCGCCATGCCGATCGCCAGCACGAAACCGGCCAGGCCGGGCAGCGTGAACGTGGCGCCCATCGCCACCAGCGCCGCGTACGAGATCAGCCCGTAACAGGCGAGCGCGATGGCGGCGAGCAGGCCGACGAGCCGGTAGACGATGACGATGAACAGCGTCGTCATGATGAGACCCGCGATCGCGGCCTTGGCGCTGGCCTCGATCGCGTCGGCGCCGAGCGTCGGGCCGACCGTGCGCTGCTCGACGAGCTCCAGCGGCACGGGCAGCGCGCCGCCCTTGATCAGCACCGACAGCTCACGGGCCTCCTCGTGCGTGAACGAGCCGGTGATCTGGGTGGATCCGCCGGGGATGCCGATGTTGCACGGCACCGACGGGTCGAGCTGCGGCGAGGAGATGATCTCCTTGTCGAGCACGATCGCGACCCGGCGCTTCGGGTCGCCCGCCGGGCTGCAGGCCGCCTGCCCGGTCAGTTTCTGCCAGGCGCCGGCGTCACGGAAGTCGACGGTGACGAACCAGCCGGGGCCGAGCTGGGGATCGCTGCGCGCGGCCGCGTCGGTGACGCCGTCGCCGCTGATGGCGACCGGGCCGAGCTTGAGCAGCTGGCCGCCCTCGTCGGGCAGCGCGTTCTTGTCGCCCTGCTCGGCGACGCCCTCCACCGAGTGGAAGGCGAGCTGGGCGGTGCGGCCGATGACGTCGGCCGCCTGCTGCGGGTCGAGCAGGCCGGGCAGCTCGACGATGATCCGCTTCTCGCCGGAGCGGACCAGCGTGGGATCGACGACGCCGAGCGCGTCGGCGCGGCGCCGCAGCACGTCCAGCGCGCGGTCGGTGGCGTCGGAGTCGGCCTTGACGGTGGCCGTGTCCTTCGTCTCGAACACGAGCTGGGTGCCGCCGCGCAGGTCGAGCCCCAGGCGCGGCGCTGAGGTGATGGCCAGGACCATCGAGGTCGCGATGACGGCCAGTGCCGCCAGCGCACGCCACAAGGGCGCACGTGACATGGGAAGCCTCCACAGGCTGAAAAATTTCGGGAAAAGAGCCTTCTACAGCCCTGTGGAGGGAGGGGCCCGCGCCGGTGTGGCGGCCGTCAGCAGCACCACGGGCTCGGCGGCGCCGGCCCGGCGCACCACGTCCGCCCGCGGCCGCCCCGGCGCCTGCGCGTCGGCGGGCAGGACGACCGGCCCCTGACCGCCCGTCGCGTCGTAGGAGGCCGTCCAGGAGTAGGCGGTGGGCGGCTGGTAGGGCGAACGGCGGGCGCCGTGCTGGCCCTCGTGCTGCCCCTCAGCCTGCCCCGGGTCGCCCGCGGCGGCCGCCTGACCGGCGGAGACAGCGGCCGGATCGGCCGCGGCGGCGATCGTGAGCTGGGCGTGGCCGGTCGCCGGCAGGAACCACGACAGCAGCAGGAGCAGCGCAGCGGGCAGTCTGGACCGCACGGCACTCTCCTCTCCTGTGATGGTGGCCCTCACACCGTAGCCTGAACCGGCACCAGGAGAGGGAAGGCGCGGGCCCGGGCCGGTGCCCTTCCCAGGAAAGTGGGCTATGGTCGGCCTCATGGCGACCTGGAGCACCACCCGTGTCTCCGCCGCGTTCAAAGCGGCGGTGCACGTCGTGCTGCTCGCCATCCTGGTCGTCGCCGCCACCCCCACGTGGGCCGGCGCCACGCCCTCGCAGCACGACGTCGTCACCGGCGTCATGCCCGCGGGCGCGGAGGTGTCGGAGCTGGCCACGCCGCCGCAGCCGCCCGTCAGGGCCGAGCACCTGCCGCGCCCGTGGCCCGACCGTCACCGCGCCGAGACGCCCGAGACGCCGGCCCTGGTGTGGCCGCAGTCGGGGTCGGCCGCCATCCGAGGTCCCCAGCAGCCCGGCCATCGCGCCGCCGGGTCGCGCAGCCCGCCGCCCGCCTAGAGGTCCTCTCCCTCCCCTCGCCAGGTCCGTGAGCCGGGCGGCGCAGGGGAGCCGTCGGCATATCTCTGGCTAGGAGCGACGCCTCATGGCTTCATTGCAGACACTCATGCAGGACTACACCCAGCACCTGGCTCGCCTCGAAGAACTCCGCGAACTGCTGGAGCAACGGCTCGCCACCGCCCGCGCCGTCGAAGGGCCGCGCGCCCGGACGGTCGCCGCCCTCGAGGCCGCGATCGAGCGGATGGATCGCGGCCTGTACGGCACCTGCCGGCGGTGCAGCGCCTTCATC
Source organism: Nonomuraea sp. NPDC023979 (assembly GCF_040639085.1). Lineage (NCBI taxonomy): Bacteria > Bacillati > Actinomycetota > Actinomycetes > Streptosporangiales > Streptosporangiaceae > Nonomuraea > Nonomuraea sp. NPDC023979. The sequence goes on along the minus strand of NZ_JBEZZG010000019.1, from coordinate 155,431 downwards.
CCGTTCGAGGCTCTGCTGCGGTCGCCTCAGGAGCCGTACTGCGCGACCTGCGGCGGCGACCTCCACACACTCAAGGGACACCCATGACAGACAACAGCACGCTCAGTGACGTCCAGGTCCAGGCCATCGCCCAGGACCTGCGCGCGCAGCTGATGTGGCGCACCTCCCGCCTCGACGAACTGCGGGAGCTGGTGGAGAGCACCGGCACCGACGACGGCTCCCGCCAGAGCGTGCTCGCCGACCTGGCCGCCACCGAGCGGACCATCGCCGGCATCCACGCCACGCTGGACCGCCTCGCCGACCGCTCCTACGGCCGGTGCGACGGGTGCGGCACGTCGATCCCGTTCGAGCGGCTGAAGATCCGGCCGCTCACCCGGCACTGCGTGCCGTGCCGCCAGACCCGCGAAACGCGCTGACACGCGCCGGCCGACCCCCGCCGGCCCCCGCGTCGCGTACGGGATTCTCCCTGTACGCGGCGCGGCGCGGCATTTCCGGGCACGCGGCACGCCCGGAAATGCTTGAATCTTGTTAACTATTGATGTTTCTATGGCCGATAACCCAACGCGGCGGGTGGGAGGGTTGTGCAGCCTGCTCGGAATGAGACCTCGCAGCGCGTGCTGCGCCGGCTGCCGTTCGCGGTGATGCTGGCCGTCGCCGTGATCGACGTGCTGGCCGGCCCGTCGCTGGGCTTCCTGCCGCTGCTCACCCTGGGACCGACGTTCGCCTCGGTGTCGGGCAGCGTGCGCCGCACCGCGATGGTGGGCGCCGTCGCTCTCGTCATCTGCGTGCTGCTGTCGCTCTACAACGACCTGCTGTTCAAACGGCAGAACCCGATCACCGTCGCCACCATCGTCGGCGTCACCGCGGCCAGCATGCTCGCCAGCCACCTGCGGCTGCGCCGCGAGCGGGAGCTGGCCAACGTGCGCATGGTGGCCGAGGCCGCGCAGCGGGTGCTGCTGCGGCCGGTGCCGCGCCGCGCCGCCGACCTGCGGGTGGCGCTGTCCTACACCTCGGCCGCGGCCGAGGCGCGCATCGGCGGCGACCTGTACGAGGTGGTGACGACCCCGCACGGCGTACGGCTGCTCATCGGCGACGTGCAGGGCAAAGGGCTCAGCGCGGTGGAGACGGCCGCCTGGGTGCTGGGCGCCTTCCGCGAGGCCGCCTACGACGAGGCCGAGCTGGCCGGCGTCGGCGAACGGCTGGAGGCGAGCCTGGCCCGCCACCTGAGCGGCGAGATGTTCGTCACCGCGATCCTCGCCGAGGTGCACGAGGCGGAGATCTCGCTGCTCAACTGCGGCCACCCGGCGCCGCTGCTGCTGGGCGGCGGCCGCATCACCGTGGCCGAGCCGCCGCAGGACGGGCTGCCGCTGGGCCTCGGCTCGCTGGCGGCCGACCGGCCCAAGCCGTACCGGGTGCCGTTCGGCGAGGGCGACCAGATCCTGCTGTTCACCGACGGGGTCGTGGAAGCGCGCGACCACGGCGGCGCGTTCTACCCGCTGACCGAGCGGGCCGCCGGGCTGCTGACCGCGCCCGACCCGCAGGCCGCGCTCGACGCGCTGCGCGGCGACCTGATCGAGCACACCGGCGGGCCGCTGCTCGACGACGCCGCGATGCTGCTGATCCGGCGTCACCCCGGCTGAACCGGCCCGGTGCCTTTACAAAGTAGATTCGTTACCGGGTCAGGCGCAGCACCCCCCAGTGGCTGGTGTCCACGTAGCCGCGCCCGGTGGCGTCGTTCCAGGTGGCGGCACCGGTCCTGACGGCGCCCGTGGCGTCGTTGACCTGGACGTCGAAGCCGAGCAGCGTGCCCTTGCGCAACGTCACCGTGGGCAGCCTGATCGCCGCCTCGACGACGTAGCCGCCGGGCACGGCCCGGGCCGCGCCGGTCAGGTTGTCCTTGACGGCGAAGGCGTCGAACGTGCCGCCGACCGTCTGCCTGCCGGTGAAGCTGATCCGATACTGGCCGTCGTCATCGTCGTAGCCCTTGGTCTTGTTGTTGCCCGGGTCGACGAAGATCTCGACGGAGTCCTGCGCCCACGGGTCGGGCGGCTGCTCGCTCAGCTCGGCGTCGCTCACCTCGGCGAGCACGTACAGCGTGTCGCCGTGCCACAGCGAGCGCACCCGCGCCTGCGCGCCGGACGCGCCCTCGACCCGGGTGGCGGTGCGCACGCGCGGCGCCCGCGCCCAGGCGGCGTCCACGACGCCGTCGACCACGGGCTCGCCGCGCGCCGCCGTGGTGTGCCCGACCGGCGGGGTGAACGTCAGCCTGCCCGTCCACACGGCCTCGCCGGCCTCGACCTCGATGTCGGCGGCGCGTGAGGGCAGCAGCGCCTCGACACGGTAGCCGTCGCGGGTGGGCCGGGCCGCCGCGCGGAAGCCGCCGCCGTGCCGCCCGTCCCGCCAGACGGTGTACGGGGTGCCGCCCAGCGTGAACGTCACCCGGTCGGAACGGTCGCGGGAGGCGTCCTCCACCTCGGCGAGCACGTACAGGCCGCGCTCCGACGAGCGGGCCTGCCAGCCGGCCGAGACGTCGCCGACGCGGGCGACGGGCGTGTCGGGCAGCAGGTCCCAGGCGAGCTCCCGCATCCCGTCCACCCGAGGCTCGGCGGCGGGCGCCTCCAGGCTCCGGACCAGCGGGGGCAGCTTCGACGGGTCGGCGATGCCCCAGTAGGCGGGCTTGGCCTGCAGGTCGTCGTCGAAGGGCAGCGGCGCGTTCGGCCGGGTGATGGGGAACGAGCGCAGCCAGCTCACGTCGTCGGACTTGCCCCAGACCGTCACCGAGCCGAGCCGGCCGGCCTGGCGCCGGAACACGTCGAACAGCTCCTTGTAGCGGTGGCCCTGCGCGACCAGCAGCCCGGGCGGGATCGGGTCGTAGGAGGAGACGAAGTCGGTGTAGACGCTCACGTCGAGCTCGGTGACGTGCTGGTCGACCCCCAGGCCGGCGAAGCGCTCGATCGTGTCCTCGACGTGGGAGGCGGGCGGCTGCTCGATGTTGAGGTGGAGCTGGTGGCCGACGCCGTCGATCGGCACCCCTTCGGCGCGCAGCCGCTTGACCAGGTCGTAGAGGGCTTCGCGCTTGCGCGGGAACTCGGTGTTGTAGTCGTTGATGAACAGCTTGGCGTCCGGGTCGGTCTCGCGGGCGACGCGGAAGGCGGTCCTGATGAAGTCCAGCCCGGCGATCTCGAACCAGGGCGAGCGGCGCAGCCCGTCGGGCCGGTTCTCGTCGACGACCTCGTTGACGACGTCCCAGGCGGCGATCCTGCCCTTGTAGCGGCCGACCACGGTGCGCACGTGGGTCTCCAGCCGGGCCAGCAGCGTCGCCTTGTCGGCGCCCTCGAACACCCAGGCGGGCGTCTGGCTGTGCCAGGCCAGCGTGTGGCCCCGGACGGTCATGCCGCGCGCGGCGGCGAAGCCGACGAGGGCGTCGGCCTGGGCGAAGGCGAACTGTCCTTCGGCGGGCTGCAGCGCGTCCCATTTGAGGTCGTTGCCCGGGGTGAGGCCGCTGAAGTGCCTGGTGAGGAGCTTGGCATGCTCGCCGTAGGTCTCGGCCGGACCGAAGGCGGTGCCCAGGGTGAAGGGCACGGCGTCCTTCAGGGCGGGGATGCCGGTCTCGATCGGCTTGGGCTCGACGTAGGCCAGCGTGAAGTCGTCCAGGTGGAAGGGGTCGGCGCCGTCGGCGGACTCGACGTACACGCTGAGGAAGTCGGCGTCGTGGGCGAGCGTGTAGGTGCCCTGGAGGCGGGTCCACTCCCCCGCGTCGGCGGGCGCGACGATCCGCTCGTAGCTGACGGCGTCGCCGGAGCGCCGCTCGATCGACAGGCCGAGCTTGCCGGTGCCGCGCACCCAGACCGACAGGGCGTACTTGTCGCCCTTGGCCATCCTGCCGAACACGTCGATGGCGGGGCCGTCCCAGGAGGCGGACCTGCCGGTGACGGCCAGGCCACGGGTCCCGGCGTGGGCGGCCTCGGCGGTGGCCGCCAGGGTGGCGCCGCCCCGGGAGGCCCAGCCCTGGGTGGTGCCGTCCTCGAAGCCGGTGCTGATCGGCGTGCGGGCCGGGTCGGTCAGCGCGGTGAGCGTGATGTCGTCGAGGTAGAAGGCGGCGCCCGCGTCGGCGCTCTCGGCGTACAGCTGCACGCCGGTGGAGGACGGGGGGAGGGTGTAGGCGCCGGACAGGAGCGTCCAGCCGTCGCCGGTGACGGTGGCCGACGCCACGGTCTCGTACGTGGTCTCGCCGCCCGAAGGCGTGCGCTGGACGGTCAGCGACACGGCGGCGGGGCCGCCGCTCACCAGCCGGGCGTAGGCGGTGACCGTGTGGAGGACGCCCGGCTCGAACGGGTCGGGCAGCGACGCGCCGTGCCAGTTCTGGGTGCGGCCGGCGACGTGCAGGGCGGCGGTTCCGGTGTGCGCGGCGGCGCCGGTCGCGGTGACGGTGACGCCGTCGCCGCGCGGCTGCCAGCCCTGGGCGGTGCCGTCCTCGAAGCCGTACGCGGTCTCCGCGGCCAGGGCGGGCAGGGGCAGCAGGCCGATCAGCAGGCACAGGAGGGCGGCGATCACGCGGCGCATGGGGGCTCCTCGATCCCGTCCCCCGACGAAAGTTTCGGCAATTGGCCGATAGTGTCAGCCAGACTATAGAGGGACCGGTGCGGCGGTACAACCCCGCCCGTTCAGCGCCAGGACGAGGGCGCCCGCACGTGGGCCAGGTCGGCCTCCATCCTGGCGGCCGCCTCGGTGAGCGCGGGCAGCAGGTCACGGACCAGGTCGGCGGGGGTGGCGCGGCTGGCGTGGGTGGCGACGTTGACGGCCGCGACGACCCTGCCGTCCCGCCCGCGCACCGGCACCGCGATCGACCGCACGCCCTCCTCCAGCTCCTGGTCGACGAGGGCGTAGCCGTCCTTGGCCGCCCGGCGCACCGCCTCGGCCAGCTCCCCGGGCGAGGCGACGGTGTGCCGGGTCAGCCGCCGGGGCGGCGCGATCGCGGCCAGGCGCTCCTCCGGCAGCCCGGCCAGCAGCACCCGGCCCATCGAGGTCGCGTAGGCGGGGAAGCGGGTGCCGACGGTGATGTCGACGCTCATGATGCTCACCGTGGGCACGCGCGCCACGTACAGGACGTCGTCGCCCGACAGCACCGCGACGGACGCCGACTGGCGCACGCGCGCGACCAGGTCGGCCAGGTGCGGCTGGACGATCTCGCCCAGCGTGCGGCCGGACAGGTGCGCGTAGCCCAGCTCCAGCACCTTCGGCAGCGGCGTGAAGCGGCCCTCGCGCTCGGCCACGTAGCCGAGCCGTTCGAGCGTGAGCAGCGCGCGGCGGGCGGTGGCGCGCGGCAGGCCGGTGATCTTGGCGACGGCGGCCAGGCTCAGCCCGCCGGGCCCCGTCCCGAACGCTGCCAGCACGGCCAGCCCGCGCGCCAGCGACTGCAGGTAGCCGGCGCCCAGCTCGTCCTTGACCGCCCGCGTCGGATCGGCGGCGCCCGGGGGCGGACCGGCGGGCGGCGGCGGCCCGGTCCGCTCGGCCAGCGCCGCCTCCATCCGCGCCACCGTCGCCCGCATGCTCGGCAGCGCGTGCCCGGCCAGCCCGGCGGCGGTGTGCCTGCTGGTGTGGCTGACGACGCTGAGCGCGCACGCCACCTCGCCACCGGGGCCGCGCACGGGCATCGCGACCGCGATCAGCCCCGGCTCGATGAGCTGGTCGTCCACCGTGTACGGCGCCCGGGGGTCGAGGAAGACCAGCCCGGCGGCGCAGCGCCCGGCGGGCAGCAGGTCGCCCACCCGGAAGGCGACCGACATCGTGCGCCGCCGGGTGTGCTGCCCGACGAAGCGCACCCCGTCGCCGTCGCGCACCGACAGCGACACCGACTCCTCCAGCTCGCCGGCCAGCCGCTCGGCATGCGGGCCGAGCGCGGCGGGCAGGCCGCTCGCCGTCAGGTACGCCTCCCCCAGCTCCATCAGCGGCGGCGCGAGCAGCACGTCGCGCTCCTCCATCCGCACGTAGCCGAGGCGGGCCAGCGTGGACAGCACGCGGTCGACCGTGGAGCGGGCCAGGCCGGTGACGCGCACCAGGTCGGTGGCGCGCGTCCGCCTCGGCTCGGCGGCCAGCACGCGCAGCACGGCGAGCCCGCGTTCCAGGGTTCCAGCCGGTTCCATCCACCACTCCTCGATCGCTGGAGGCACTTTGACAGGAACGCCCCCGGATGCGCATACTCGTCCACGATAGTGAACTTAAGTTCATCTAGCGAACACCCGAACGGAGTCCCGTGCGGAGAGACAAGGTGATCGCCACGGCCGAGGAGGCGCTAGCCGACGTGCGCGACGGCGCGTCGTTCGCCGTCGGCGGCTTCGGCCTCAGCGGCATCCCCAGCGTGCTGATCCAGGCCCTCTACGACCGCGGCGTGAGCGGCGTCAGCGTCGTGTCCAACAACTGCGGCGTCGACGGCGGCGGGCTCGGCCTGCTGCTCGCGGCCCGCCGCATCGCCCGCGTCACCGCCTCCTACATCGGCGACAACAAGGAGTTCGCCCGCCAGTACCTGGGCGGCGAGCTGGAGGTCGAGCTGACCCCGCAGGGCAGCCTCGCCGAGCGGCTGCGCGCGGGCGGCGCCGGCATCCCCGCCTTCTACACGCCCGCCGGCGTCGGCACCCCCGTCGCCGACGGCGGCCTGCCGCTGCGCCACGCCCCCGACGGATCGGTGGCCGTCGCCTCGCCGCCCAAGGAGGTCCGCGAGTTCGACGGCGTCCCGTACGTGCTCGAACGCGCGATCACCACCGACTACGCGCTGGTGCGCGCGGCCAGGGGCGACCGGCACGGCAACCTGGTGTTCGCCAAGTCCGCGCGCAACTTCAACCCGCTGGCCGCGATGGCCGGCCGCGTCACGATCGCCGAGGTCGAGGAGCTCACCGAGCTCGACCCCGACGAGGTGCACCTGCCGGGCGTCTTCGTCCAGCGGGTCGTGCCCCTCACCCCCGAACAGGCCGCCGACAAGGGCATCGAGAAGCGGACGGTCACCTCATGAGCTGGAGCCGGGACGAGATGGTCGCCCGCGCGGCGGCCGAGCTGCGCGACGGCGACTACGTCAACCTCGGCATCGGGCTGCCCACCCGCATCCCGTCCTTCCTGCCGCCGGACGTCGACGTGGTCCTGCACTCGGAGAACGGCGTCCTCGGCGTCGGCCCCTACCCCGCGCCCGACGCCGTCGACCCCGACCTGATCAACGCGGGCAAGGAGACGGTCACCGTGCGGCCCGGCGCGTCGTTCTTCGACTCCTCGCTGTCGTTCGGCATGATCCGCGGCGGCCACATCGACGTGGCCGTCCTCGGCGCCATGCAGGTGTCGGCCCGCGGCGACCTGGCCAACTGGATGGTGCCCGGCAGGCTCGTCAAGGGCATGGGCGGGGCGATGGACCTGGTGCACGGCGCCCGCAGGGTCGTCGTCATCATGGACCACACGGCCAAGGACGGCTCGCCGAAGATCGTCACCGAGTGCTCGCTGCCGCTGACCGGCAGCCGGTGCGTGCACCGGATCATCACCGACCTGGGCGTCCTCGACGTCACCGGCGACGGGCTGGCCCTGGTGGAGACCGCGCCGGGCGTGAGCGTGGCCGAACTGCTGGACCGTACGGACGCGGAGGTGAGCGTATGAGGACCGTCTACGTGGTGGACGCCGTCCGCACGCCGTTCGGGCGCTACGGCGGCGCGCTGTCCGGGGTCCGCCCCGACGACCTGGCGGCGCACGCCGTCAGGGCACTGGCCGAGCGGACCGGGCAGGAGAGTGCCGACGAGGTGGTGCTCGGCAACGCCAACGGCGCCGGCGAGGAGAACCGCAACGTCGCCCGGATGGCCGCGCTGCTGGCCGGGCTGCCGGTGACCACGCCCGGCGTGACCGTCAACCGGCTGTGCGGCTCCGGCATGGAGGCCGTCATCCAGGCGTACCGGATGATCGCCCTCGGCGACGCCTCCGCCGTGATCGCGGGCGGCGTCGAGTCGATGACCCGCGCCCCCTGGGTGCTGCCCAAGCCCGAGCGGGCCTTCCCCGCCGGGCCGCAGGAGCTCGTGTCGACCACGCTCGGCTGGCGGCTGGTCAACCCCGCGATGCCCGCCGAGCACACCGTCCCGCTCGGCGAGGGCGCCGAGCTCATCGCCGATCAGCAGGGCATCGGCCGGGCCGAGCAGGACGCGTTCGCGCTGGCCAGCCACCGCAAGGCCGCCGCGGCGTCGTTCGAACGGGAGATCGTGCCGATCGCCGGGCTCGACCGCGACGAGGGCATCCGCGACGACACCTCGCCCGAGGCCCTGGCCCGGCTCAAGCCCGCCTTCCGCGCGGGCGGCACCGTCACCGCCGGCAACTCCTCGCCGCTCAGCGACGGCGCGGCGGCCCTGCTGCTCACCGACGAGGACGGGCTGCGCGGCCGCGAACCGCTCGCCCGCATCACCGCCACCGCCGCCAGCGCGCTCGAACCCCGCCTGTTCGGCCTCGGCCCCGTCGAAGCCACCCGCCGGGCCCTGGCCAAGGCCGGCAAGGACGCCGGCGACCTGGCCACCGCCGAGCTGAACGAGGCGTTCGCCGCCCAGGCGCTCGGCTGCCTCGCGCTCATGCCGGACCTCGACCCGGCGATCGTCAACCCCTCCGGCGGCGCGATCGCCCTCGGCCACCCCCTCGGCGCCTCCGGCGCCCGCGTCACCGGCGCCGTCGCCCACCGGCTGGCCGCCGCCGGATCGGGCACCGGCCTGGCCACCCTCTGCATCGGCGTCGGCCAGGGCCTGGCCGTCGTCCTCGAAAGGTGAGCGACATGACCCAGCCCCTCACGCAGGCCGACATCGACCGCGAGCTGCGCGAGGCCCCCGCCGGGCCCCCCAGCGGCCACCCCGACCGCGACTTCGCCCCCTACCGCAGCAGCGTGCTGCGCCACCCCAAGCAGCCGCTGATCTCCGTCAAGGACCCCGACGCGGCCGAGCTGAGCGGCCCGGTGTTCGGCGCCACCGACGTCACCGCCCTCGACGCCGACCTCACCAGGCAGCACCCCGGCGAGCCGCTCGGCGAGCGCATCACCGTCCAGGGCCGGGTGCTCGACCGCGACGGCAGGCCCGTGCGCGGCCAGCTCGTCGAGGTGTGGCAGGCCAACGCCTCCGGCCGCTACCGGCACCAGCGCGACGACCACCCCGCGCCGCTCGACCCGAACTTCACCGGCGTCGGCCGCTGCCTCACCGACGACGAGGGCCGCTACGCCTTCACCACGATCAAGCCCGGCGCGTACCCGTGGCGCAACCACGTCAACGCCTGGCGTCCGGCACACATCCACTTCTCGCTGTTCGGCGCGGCGTTCACGCAGCGGCTCGTCACGCAGATGTACTTCCCCGGCGACCCGCTCTTCCCGTACGACCCGATCCTCAACTCGGTGACCGACGAGCGCGCCCGGCAGCGGCTCGTCGCCGCCTACGCGCACGAGCTGTCCCAGCCGGAGTGGTCGCTCGGCTACCGGTGGGACATCGTGCTCGACGGGCCCGCCGCGACCTGGATGGAGGAAGGCCGATGAACCCCACCCCCTCGCAGACCGTCGGCCCGTTCTACGGCTACGCGCTGCCCTTCCCCGGCGGCGGCGACCTCGCCGCGCCCTCCGACCCGGCCGGGATCACCGTCCACGGGTACGTCCACGACGGCGCCGGGGACCCGGTGCCCGACGCGCTGCTGGAGTTCTGGCAGGCCGACGCCTCCGGCGAGCTGCGCGGCGCGCCCGGCACGCTGCGGCGCGACCCCGTCGACGGGAGCGTCATCGGCAGGCACGGCGTCGACTTCACCGGCTTCGGCCGCGTCGCCACCGACGCCGACGGCCGCTGGACGCTGCGCACCGTCATGCCCGGCAACGGGTACATCAGCGTGTGCGTGTTCGCCCGCGGGCTGCTGCACCACCTGTTCACCAGGATCTATTTCGGGCAGGACCCGTTCCTGGACACGGTGCCCCCGCAGCGGCGCCACACGCTGATGGCGGTCCGGGAGCGGGAGGGCGTCCACCGGTTCGACATCCACCTGCAGGGCGAGAAGGAGACGGTCTTCCTTGACTTCGGCTGACGGGACTTCGGCTGACGGCTCCCCGGGGTATGGGGACGATCCGGGCGCGGATCTCGGGCTGCTGGCGCCGATGCGGGCGGCGGTGGCGGCGACCGGTGACGCGGCGCTGCTGGGAGCCATGCTCGACGCCGAGGCCGCGCTCACCCGGGCGCAGGCCGCGCTCGGGCTGGTCCCGGCCCCGGCCGCCGACGCCGTCACCGCCGCCGCCCGCGCCGCCGCCTTCGACCTGCCCTCGCTCGTCGTACGCGCCCGCTCCGGCGGCAACCCCGTCATCCCGCTCGTCGAGGACCTGCGCCGGGCCGCCCACCCGTACGGCGAACACGTCCACCGGGGCGCCACCAGCCAGGACATCCTCGACACCGCCCTCATGCTGACGGCCTCCCGCGCGCTCGGCCCCGTCCTGGCCGACCTCGGCCGGGTGATCGCCGGGCTGGGCGCGCTCGCGGCGGCCCACCGCGACACGGTCATGGCCGCGCGCACCCTCACCCAGCAGGCGGTGCCCACCACGTTCGGACTCAAGGCGGCCGGCTGGCGCAAGCTCGCCGCCGACGCCCGCCACCGCCTGCGCGCCGCCCGCGAGGCCCTCCCGGCCCAGCTCGGCGGCGCCGCCGGCACCCTGGCCGCCTTCCACCCGCAGGACGCCGGCCGGCCGGACGTCGGGTTGCTGCTGGTGGCCCGGTTCGCCCGGGAGGTGGGGCTGGCCGAGCCGCCGCTCCCCTGGCACGTGCTGCGGACGCCGGTCGCCGACCTGGCCGGGGCACTGGCGTTCACGGCGGGCGCGCTCGGCAAGGTCGCGGCGGACGTGCTGGTGCTGTCACGCACCGAGATCGGCGAGCTGTCGGAAGGCGTCGGCGGCGGCTCGTCGTCCATGCCGCACAAGCACAACCCGGTACGCGCCACCATGATCGCCGCCGCCGCGCGTCAGGCGCCCGCGCTGGCGTCGATCCTGTACGGCTCCCTCGCCGCCGAGGACGAACGCCCCGCCGGGGCCTGGCACGCCGAATGGCAGCCGCTGCGCGAGACGATCCGCCTGGTGGCCGGAGCCTCCCGCGACGCCGCCGAGCTGGTCGCCGACCTGCGCGTGCACCCCGAGCGCATGCGCGCCAACCTGCGCGTGCCCGACGTACACCCCCTGGACCGCGCGCCCGGGTCGGCGGGCGCGCTGGTCGACAGGGCGCTGGAAGAGGAGTGATCTTGCTGCAGTACACGCTCGACGGCCCCGAGGGCGGCGAGCCGCTGGTGCTCGGCCCCTCGCTGGGCACCTCGGCGAAGGTGTGGCAGCCGCAGGTGGCCGCGCTGGCGCGCACGTTCCGCGTGCTCAGGTACGAGCTGCCCGGCCACGGCGGCTCGCCCCGCCAGGACGCCCGCACGATGGACGACCTGGCCGCGCTCGTCGTCCGCACGGCCGCCGGCCAGGGGTGGGAGAGCTTCCACTACGCGGGCGTGTCCATCGGCGGGGCGATCGGCGCCACCCTGGCGATCGGTCATCCCGGCAGGGTGCGGTCGCTGGCCCTGGTGTGCTCGTCGGCCCGCTTCGGCGAGCCGCAGGGGTGGCGCGACCGGGCGGCCCTGGTGCGGGAGCAGGGCACCGGGCCGCTGCTGGAGGCCACCGCCCGGCGCTGGTTCGCCGGGCCGCCCGACCAGGGGCTGCTGGACGACCTGGCCGGGGCCGACCCGGAGGCGTACGCCGCCTGCTGCGACGCGCTGGCCGGCTACGACGTACGCGGCGAGCTCGGGCGGATCGCCGTCCCCACGCTGGTGCTGGCCGGGCGGCAGGACCCGGCGACGCCGCCGGAGCACGCCCGGCTGCTCGCCGACGGCATCGCGGACGCGACGCTCGTGGAGGTTCCCGGCGCGGCCCACCTGGCCACCGCCGACCGGCCCGAGGCCGTCACCGCCGCACTGCTCACCCACCTGCCTGCCGTGCCCGCCGGGTCCACTGGGTCCACCGGGCCCGGTATGCGGGTGCGGCGCGAAGTGCTCGGCGACGCGCACGTCGACCGGGCGATCGCCCGCACCACCGGCTTCACCCGGGACTTCCAGGACCTGATCACCCGCTACGCGTGGGGCGAGATCTGGACGCGCCCCGGCCTCGACCGCCGCACCCGCAGCTGCATCACCCTCACCGCGCTCGTCGCCCACGGCCACCTGGAGGAGCTGGCCATGCACGTGCGGGCGGCGCTGCGCAACGGGCTGACGCCGGACGAGATCGGCGAGGTGCTGCTGCAGACAGCGATCTACTGCGGCGTCCCGGCGGCCAACGCCGCCTTCGCCGTCGCCCAGCGCGTCCTCACCGAACCCACCTGACCGCCCACCCCCTTGGGGGGTGACGTCGTCACGCGGGCCGCCGTAGACGGGGTTCCGGTCGAAGCGCTCGCCGGTGACCAGCAGGCGGATCAGTCCAGGCTCACGGAGGACTCCTCCGCCTCCCAGACGATCCAGGCGTCGCCGACGGGCTCCCGCTGCGTGCGAAGCTCACCCGAGCCGCCCGGGTCGAACCCGCCGGCGTTCGTCATCGACCGCCCTTGCTGACCGCGCCCGCTCGCCTCCGCTCGTGGACGCGCGGGGCGGGACGAGCTCGTTCTCGTCTCGCCCCGCGGCGCTGTCCGGCTGGAGCTGCCGGAGCTGCTGGAGCGGTCAGAGGGCGGGCTCGGCGCAGAAGGCGAGGCCGTTGGCGTGCGCCACCACGTCGCCGTCGGCGGCCGGGAGGAACACCGACTCGCCCGCGACCAGCCGCCGCCCGCCGACCGTCACGGACCCGTCCGTGCACAGCACGATGCGCGGCGAACCGCCCGCGAGCCGCCACTCGCCGCCGGTGAGCTGCCGCAGCCGGAACTCCTCCGCCGACGTGGCGTAGACGCCGTCCGCGCCCGCCTCCAGAGGGTGCGGCACCCGCGCCGGATCGGTGATGTGCAGCAGCTCCGGCACGTTGAGCGGCTTGGACGTCAGCCCGGCGCGCATGACGTTGTCGGAGCTGCCCATGATCTCCACCCCGAAGCCCCTGAGGTAGCAGTGCAGCACGCCCGCCTCCAGGAAGAGCGCCTGCCCGGGCTCCAGCTCGTGCCGCTGGAGCAGCAGCGGCGCCAGGCAGGCCGGGTCGCCCGGGTACTGCCGCGCGAGCCGCGCCACCAGCGCGTAGTCCGGCTGGTGCACCGCCGAGGCGGACCACCCGGCCTGCTCGGCCACGTCACCCGCGGCCAGCAGCGCGGCCAGCGCCTCCAGCGGCGACCCCGCCGACAGCAGCGCCACCACGTCCTTCAGCCCGCGCACGCCCAGCCGGTCGATGAGCATGGCCGACTGCTCACTGTCGCGGAACCCGGCCAGCGCGGTGAACGGCGTCAGCGCCCGGATCAGCTCCGGCTTGGGCCACGGGTCGCCGTAGACGCCGCGGCCGTGCCCGTCGGCCGCCTGCTCCGCCGACGGGTGCACCTGCAGCGACAGCGGCGCCTCGACGGCGATGAGCTTCATCAGGTACGGCAGCCGCTCCCCGAACCGGCCGAGCGCCGCCTCTCCGAGCATCCCGGCGGGGTCGGCGGCGACCGCGTCGGCCAGGCTGCGCCCCTCCTCGGCCAGCACCGACGAGCCCGATGGATGGGCGCCGAGCCACATCTCCGCCTCGGGACCGGGAGAGGGCACGGGCCTGCCGGTGAGCCCGGCCAGGTCCGTACGGGACCCCCAGGGATAGTCCTTGACGGGGTTGGTCAGCAAATACACGCGAACTCCTCGGGCGGTGCCGGCTCGTGCTTCACGCGCGCGCACCCGTCTCGCCCGGATGCGCGCGAGGTCAACAGGGACCGTACCGCGCCCCACCCCACCCCGCCCACCGCGGGGGCGCCCACGTGCAGGTTCTCCTCCCGCACGCGTTCCACCCGGCGCAGGTTCCGCCCGTACACGTTCCGCCCCGCGCGGGTTTCGCCCCGCACGCCGTCGGTCACGCACCACGAGGTCACGCACCACGAGGTCACGCACCACGTGGTCACGCGCGGCCCCAAGTCAGGCCGCCCAGGGGTCGCGTACCCCCGGGCGACGCGCGGACGCTCCGCTGGGTCGCCCATCACGGAGTCACACGCCCACGGGCCACACAGCCCGGGGAGTCGCGTACCCGGGCGACGTACGCGCACCGCCGGGGTGGCTCACCGCGCGGGCCGCACACGTCGCAGGGTCAGGAGGTCGTCTTGGTGACGATCTCGCTGATGCGCTCGTAGGCGGCGAAGTCGGCGGTCAGGCGGTTCTTGGTCAGGGCGATGACCGTGCCGGTGGCGGTGTCGGCGTAGGCGGCGCTGCCGCCCGCTCCGGCCATGCCGAACCAGGTCGGCGTCTGCTCGGCGGTGGACGCCGGGTGGCCGATGGCGTAGCCGAGCCCCCAAGCCGACGGGTTGCCGAACACCGTGTCGGGGCCACTGGCCGTCACCGTGGTGACCTCGCGCAGCCGTTCGGGGCTGATCAGCCGGACGCCGTCGACGTCGCCGAGCAGCGCGGCGTAGAGGCGGGCGATCGCGCGGGCGGTCGTCTTGCCTCCGGCCGGGATGTCGGCGGTGAGGTAGTCCTCCCGGCTGCCGAGCGCGGCGGTCGGGAACAGCGACATCGGCCCCGCCTTGAACATCGGCAGATCGTCAGGCATGTCACCGAAGACCGACATGTCCATGGGCGCGTCCTCCAGCACGGCCAGCCTGCCCTGCTCGGCGGGCGGCATGCCGAAGTAGAGCTCGTCGCCCACGCCGAGCGGCCCCGCGACCTTCTCCAGCAGCACCTGGGAGATCGGCTTGCCGGTGGCCCGGCGGACGATCTCGCCCACGAGGTAGCCGAACGTGTAGGCGTGGTAGCCGACCTGGGTACCGGGCTCCCACCACAACTCGGCGTCCTCCAGCGCGGCGACCATCTTGTCCCAGTCGCACATGTCCTCGGGCGTGCTGTCGAGCGGCACGCCGGGCAGCCCCGCCGAGTGCGTCAGCACGTGGCGCACGGTCACGCCCTCCTTGCCGTGGGCGCCGAACTCGGGCCACAGCTCCACGACGGGCGTGTCGTACGTGAACAGTCCCCGCTCGGCGAGCACGTGGGCCACGGCGGCGGTGGCGCCCTTGCCGATGGAGAAGTTGTAGAACGGCGTGGCGGAGGTGACCGCCCTGCCGGTGGCCGGGTCGGCCAGCCCGGCGACGGCGTCGGCGACCAGCTCGCCGTCGCGGTAGACGGCGACCTGGACGCCCTGCTCGGCGCCCGACTCGACGAGGTCGTCGACGGCCGCCTGGACCTGCTCCTGCAACTCACTCATGATCGGCTTCCTCCCTTTGCCAGGACCACGGACGTTACCGGAGCCCCCCGACAATCCCGCCCGGGGGCGGGCGCCGCACCCCGGGGACCGCTCAGCGGTCGCCCGGCCCGAGTCCCAGAGGCGGCGCGGCCTCCACCGGCAGGGACCCTGTCAGGGTCGAATCCCCTGGCCGGGGCCGGTGTATCGGACCACGGTCTTACTACCTGGGTCTGCCGGGGGCTCCCCGGAATGGACCCACGGTCCGATGTGGAGGGAGGCCGGTCTGCGGCAACGTCGTGGGCGTGATCGACGTCAACAGGATCCGCCGCCCTCTGCTCACCGCGCTGGTCGGCGCCGCCATAGCCGTGCCGGTGCCGGGCGCCGCCCGGCCGTCCGCGGTGCCCGCGCCCGTCCCGGCCGCGCTGCCGCCGCTCACCGCGACCGCGGCGGGTCTGGCGGCCCGCTACGCCGCCGGGCGGCGGGAGGTGCTGGCGGCCGAACGCACCGCCGCCGCCCACGGCGACCGGCGCCGGGCCGCGGCGCTGCGGGTCATGGCGGATCCTGGGCGGCGGTTCCTGACCTTCGACGGGCGCGACGGCGGCCGGGTCGTCGAGGTGTTCGGCGATCTGGCCGCCGCCCGGCGGATCGCCGTGGTGGTGCCCGGCGCCGACACCAGCCTCGACAAGTACGGGCTGCTGCGCGGCGGCGCGACGCGGCTGGCGGAGGCGCTCGGCGACGGCGCGGCCGTGGTCACCTGGCTCGGCTACGCGACGCCCCGGACCGTCAGCCTCGACACGCTGACCACCGCCCTGGCCGACGAAGCCGCACCGGCGTTGCGGACGTTCGTACGGAAGCTGGCGGGGGTCAAGCCCGGCACGACGATCTCGCTGCTGTGCCACTCGTACGGCGCCGTGGTGTGCGGGCGGGCGGTGCCCGGGCTGGAGGTCGCCCACCTCGTCCTCTACGGCAGCCCGGGCGCGAGCGCCGACGACGTCAGGGATCTGCGCACCCGGGCCACCGTGTGGGCCGGCCGGGGCGGCGGCGACTGGATCGGCCGCGTCCCGCACCTGCCCGTCCCGTTCGGCTTCGGCCCCGACCCGGTCACGCCCGGGTTCGGCGCCCGTGTGTTCGCGGCGGGCGACGGAGGTCACAGCGACTACCTCAAGGCGGGGTCCGTGTCGCTGGCGAACATCGCCCGCATCGTCACCGGCGAGGCTCCCCGTGCCTGACCTCCCGGCCCTGCCGCCTGCGAGCACCCGGTCCCCGGCACCGGCGGGCCTCTCCGTCTCCACCCCGCAGTCTCCGCCCCCATCGGAGAGCGCGCCTGTTGCCGGCCGACGGTCCGGGCGGCAGGGTGGGACGCCGATCTCCGGCGGCCGTCGTCGTGGCGGGCCAGTCGCGGGCGCGGCTCGGCGGCGGGCGTTTGGGCTTGTCCCAGGGGTCGCCGAGAACGCCTCGGCCAGCCGCCGTGAGAGCCGTGGCGGGGGCGGCGGTGTGCCTCCGGCGCGGGGGTTCGTGCGGCGGATCGCCGACGCCACCCCGGCGGATCGTGACCGGGGGGTCGACGCGTTGCGGGCGCTGGCGATCCTGGGGGTGGTGCTCGGGCACTGGCTGGTGACCGCCGTGGTGGCCGACAGCGGGACGCTGCGGGTGACGAGCCCGCTCAAGCAGCTGCCGGAGCTCACTCCGCTGACCTGGCTGCTGCAGACGCTGGCGGTGTTCTTCCTGGTGGCGGGCCGCGTGAGCACCCAGGGCTACGTGCGGGCGCGCGCTGCGGGCGGCACGTATCCGCAGTGGCTGGGGCCGCGGCTGGCCCGGCTGTCGCGGCCGGTCGTCGTGGTGGCGGCGGTGTGGGCGGTGGCGGCCGTCGCGATGCTCGCCGCCGGGGCCGACCAGGACACGGTGTGGGCGCTGGTCAAGCTGGTGTGGTCGCCGCTGTGGTTCCTGCTGGTGCTCGCGCTGCTGACGGCGCTGACGCCGCTGGCCGCCCGGCTCAGCCCGTGGTGGCCGCTCGTCGCCGTAGCGCTGGGCGACCTCGTCCGCAAGGGGCTGGACGATCCCGCGCCCGGGTGGGTCGAAGGGGTGAACGTGATCTGCGGGTGGCTGGTCCCGTACTGCCTGGGAGCGGCCTGGGCACAGGGGCGGCCACGCGGGCGGGCGGCCAGGTGGGGGCTGTTGGCGGGCGGGGCGGTGGTGGCCGCGGGGCTGGTCGCGTGGGGTGGGTATCCGGCGGCGATGGTGGGGGTGCCGGGGGCGGCGGTGTCCAACCTGGCCCCGCCTTCGCTGGCGGCGGTCGCGTTCGGGCTGGCGCAGTGCGGGGCGGCGATGCTGCTGGCCGGGCCGTTACGGCGGGCGCTGCGAAGACCGCGCCTCTGGGCGGGGGTGGCGCTGGTGAACGTGGGCGCGATGACGATCTTCCTGTGGCATCAGACGGCGATGATCGCGGTCACCGCCGTCGCGCTGACGTCCGGGACGGCGGTGACCGGGCTGCACACCGTGCCGGACGGGTTCGGGTGGGTGGCGTGGCGGGTCGCGTGGCTGCCGGCCTTCGCGGCGGCACT
Source organism: Nonomuraea sp. NPDC023979 (assembly GCF_040639085.1). NCBI lineage: Bacteria > Bacillati > Actinomycetota > Actinomycetes > Streptosporangiales > Streptosporangiaceae > Nonomuraea > Nonomuraea sp. NPDC023979. The sequence goes on along the minus strand of NZ_JBEZZG010000019.1, from coordinate 137,566 downwards.
GGCGGTGTGCGTGCTGGCTTTTCACGCGTACGAGCGCCGCCGCCCGCCCCGCCGACGCCGCACCCGCCCAGGCTGAGGCCGCACCTTCCCGTGGTGAGGCCCCGCCGGGGCTTTGGCTCCTCCGGGGTACGGGCCCGCCGGGAGGTTTGGCTCCTCCGGGGTACGGACCCGTCGGGGGGTTTGGCTCCTCCGGGGTACGGACCCGTCGGGGGTAACGCCCCTCCCTGCGCTGGCCCCTCCGGGGGCGAGGCCCCGTCCGGGGTAAGACCCGTCGCATGAGGCACCTTCCGGCGCTCAGACCCCCTCCCGGAGGGTGAGGCCCCTCCCCCGAGGGTGAGGCCCCGCCCGGAGGGTGAGGCCCCGTCGGGGGGTGAGGCCCCGTCGGGGGGTGAGGCCCCGTCGGGGGGTGAGGCCCCGTCGGGGGGTGAGGCCCCGTCGGGGGGTGAGGCCCCTTCCTGCGCTCAGACTTCTTCCGGGGGTGACACTCCTTCCGGGGTGAGGTTCCGCCCGGAGGTAGCACCCCGTTGCGGGGAGGCCCCTTCCCGCGCTCAGACCCCCTCCCAGGAGTGGGACGCCTTCCGGGGGGTGAGGTTTCGCCTGGGTTGTGCGTTTGATTACAAGGTCGTACGGAGGATGGCGGTCTGGTCGTCGGGCGGGGAGACTGCGGGGTGTGTCGCGCCGATGGGTTCCCGTGCTGTTGCTGCTCCTCGTGACGGCGGCTTGCGGGCAGGGGGCGGCGTTGAGCGGCCCCACGATGGACCGGGTGCTCGGGCAGGGGGTGGCGCCGGATCTCATCTACCTGGTGGAGCTGCCCGGGTACGAGCTGGCCGAGCAGTCGATCGGCGTGGTGAACGAGGAGGGGTTCGGCGCGTTCTACACCTCGGCCGAGGGCGGGCAGGTGGAGTTGCGCGTCGACCGGGGCCCGTACCGGTGCGTGGGCACGTGCGAGCGGGACGGCGGCGGCTGGTACGCGGTGCACGAGGGCAGGCACGAGTACGTGGCCGTCGGCGAACGTCATCACCTGCGGCTGATCGGCGATTTGGAGCGGGTCGACCGCGCGGTGCTGCGGGAGGCCGCCGAGGGCGCCCGTCCGGTCGTCACCGAGGGCACGCCGTCACCGCCGCCGGCCCCGGTGGAGCGGGGTGACCTGCCGAGCCACGGTGACATGGCGCCGCTGAACCCGACCGGCCCCGGCGGCTGATCCCCTGCCCCCGGCTCCCACCGATGTGCCGCCGTGCCCACGAACATGTAGGGCCGAAGCTGCGGGGGTGAGGCCAGTTCGGCCGTTCCATCTCACGGGGTGTGATCGGTGCATTACGATTTTCCTGCCTTGTGGTGATCAAGGTTGCGGGAGATCTCGGTGCCGGCGGTGTCGCCCGGGTCGTCGGCGAAGGGTGGTCTGACACTGGACGTCAGCTTCACGGGTCGCTGTCGCGCGGCCCTGGCGTGTCATCGCCTGCCCCACACCGCGCGGATCACCTCGGCGATCGCTCGCAGGATGCGGGCGCGGTCGGCCGAGGCGCATCCCCGAGTGGCCACCCAGACCATGAGGACGGCGGCCGTGGCCACGCACGCCAGGCTGACGATCGGCACCAGCACCCATTCCGCAGGGTTCATCGAGGTGTCCCTCCCGCGCTCGGCAGCCGGAGGATCGGCTGCGGTGGGTGCCAGTTCATCGTGGGGGCGGCATCCGGCCAACGGTTCCCGGACGGGCCGGATGAGGAGCCTTCCGGCCCAGGTCAGAGCCGCTTCCGGCGCCCGCCCGGCCGGACGGTCCGGACGCGCCGGATGGGCCGGATGGGACAGCTGGGCCACATGGGCAGGGCCGGCCGGAACGACAGGATGGGCCGGACGGGCCCGGTGGGCAGGTTCAACCGGACCGAGCGTACGTGCCAGATGGGCCGGACGGGCCCGGTGGGCAGGATCGACCGGACCGACCAGACGTGCCAGATGGGCAGAACCGACGAGACCGAGCGGATGGGCGGGACGGGCCCGGTGGGCAGAACCGACCAGACCGAGCGGACGGGCCGGAGGGGCTAAACCGGCAGGATCGGCCGGACCGACCGGGTGGGCCGGACCGGCAGGACGGGCCGAATGGGCGGTCGTCGTGGGGGGTTGCGTGCATGGCGGGTGATGGGGAGTTGCCCGCCGCGCGGGCGGTGTTGCGGGAGGCGTTGAAGGCGCTGGAGGAGGCGGCCCGGGAGCGTGCCCCGGGGCTGCGGCGCCGGGACGTGATCGACCGGGCCAACGAGCTGCTCGCCGCGCAGCGGGCGGCGGCGAGGCTGACCCCGCAGACGGTCAGCGACTGGCTCACCCGGGGCAGCGCCGCCCAGGATTTCGTGCCGTTGTGGACGCTGGTCCGTGTGCTGCTGGAGCACGCCGGCAGCCCGCCCGCCTACGAGCTGAGGCACGCCTGGTGGCGCAGCCAGCACGAGCTGTGGAAGAAGCGCTGGGAGCAGGCCCGCGCCGCCGGCGTGCAGGAGCGACCGGGGCTTCGTCCGGCGGCGGGGGAAACGTGCCCGTACCCGGGACTGCGCGCGTTCACCGGGGACGAGGCCGAGTGGTTCTTCGGGAGGGAGGCGCTGGTCAGCAGGGTCATGGACCGGCTCGAACGGTGTCTTGCCGACCGCAGCCCGCTGGCCGTCGTGGCGCCCTCGGGGGCGGGCAAGTCGTCGCTGCTGCACGCCGGGGTGCTTCCGGCGCTGGCCAGGGGGCAACTGCCCGGCTCCCGGCACTGGCCGCGACTGGTGCTCACTCCCACGGCCGATCCGTTCGGGGAGCTCGTGGCGAAGCTCGCGGCACTGACGGGGGCCGAGGAGGCGCGGGTCGCGACGGCGCTGGAGGAGGGCTCCGCCGGGCCAGCGGCTCTGATACGCGAGCGGCTCAAGCTCCCGCCCGGCGGCAGGATCGTCCTGGTCGTCGACCAGCTGGAGGAGCTGTTCACGCTGTGCCCGGACGAGTCGGTGCGGCGCCGGTTCGTGGCCGCCCTTGCCCGCCTGACCGCAACGGCGGCGCCCCGCGCCGAGCGGCCCGGCGTGGAGCAGCCCGGTGCCGAGCAGCCCGCCGCCCAGCAGCCCGACGTCGAGCAACCCAGCGCCGAGGAGCCTGTCGCGCTGGGGCTCTACGGGCTGCGCGCGGACTTCTACGGCTCGTGCGCCGGTTTCTCCCATCTTCGTGACGTGCTGGCGAACCATCAGGTGTTCATCGGCGCGATGACGGGCGACGAGGTGCGCCGGGCCGTGACGGAGCCGGCCAGGCGGAGCGGCCTGTCGCTCGCGCCCGGCGTGGTCGACGTCATCCTGCGCGACCTGCGTGGCGCGGCGGGCCCGTACGAGGGCGCGTACAGGGCGGAGCGGTTGCCGCTGCTCGCGCACGCGTTGTGGGTGACGTGGCTGAACCGTAAGGGCGATGCCCTGACCCTGGAGGGCTACCACGCGTCCGGCGGCATCGACGGCGCGGTCGCGGCCAGCGCGGAGGAGGAGTTCGGGGAGCTGTCACCGGCCGCCCGGGAGGCGGCGCGGACGCTGTTCCTGGCTCTGGTCAGGGTCGGCGAGAACGGCGAGGTCACCAGCCGCCGCCGAACCCAGGAAGACCTGATGCTGGCCGCCGCCGACCCGGCGGGCGCGCAGGAAGCGGCCGAGCGGTTCACCCGCGCCCGGCTGCTCAGCCAGGGAGTGGAGCGGGCGGGCGGCTCGGTCACCGTCGAGATCACCCATGAGGCGCTGCTGTGGGCCTGGCCGAAGCTGCGTGACGACTGGATCGGCCGAGGCGAGAAGGGGACGAACGCCCTGATCCGCCAGGAGGTGGAGGATGCGGCCGTCGCCTGGGAACGCGGCCGGCGCAAGGACGTCACCGCCCTGTACCGGGGCAGCAGGCTGGAGCTGGCCCGCGGCTGGGCGGCGGCGGCGAGCCGCGCGGAGGTCACGCCCCTCGTCAGGCAGTTCGTCGACGCCTCCGAACGGCACGAGCGGCGCAGCCGCCGGATCCGGCGCGCGGCGGTGGCCACGGTGTGCGTGCTCGCGCTGATCGCCTCGGGGCTGGCCGTGTTCGCCCTCGACAAGCAGAGCGCAGCCGTCGCCGAACGCGACAACGCGATCTTCGAACGGGTCGCGGCGGAGGCCGACCGTCAGCGTGAGACCAACGGTGAGCTGGCCGCGCAGCTCGACCTGACCGCGTATCGGATGCGGCCGACGCCCGCCCTGCGCACCCGGCTGATGACGGAGGCGGGGTCCGTGCTCTCCACCGCGCTGCCGGGGCACTACCCCCATTCCCCCGTGGTCGCCTTCGGCCGGGACGGCACCCTGGCGACCGGCTCCAGGCGGCTGCGGCTCTGGAACGTCTCCGACCCGGCCCGCCCGGCCCCGCTGACCGAGGAGCTCAGCGCCGGTGAGCGGGTCTTCGTGCAGCAGCTCGCCTACAGCCCGGAAGGCGACCTGCTGGCGCGCGGCGGCTCCGACGGCACCATCCGGCTCCTGGACGTCTCCGATCCCCGCCGCCCGGTGGCGCTGTCGGACCCGGTGACCGTGTCGGAGGGCATGGTGGTGAGCCTGAGGTTCGGTCCCGACGGCCGGACCCTGGCCCTCGGCACCAGGGCGGACACCCCCGGCACCACGGCCAGCACCGTGCAGCTGTGGGACGTCGCGGATCCCCGGCGGCCCCGGCGGCTGAGCACGGTGCTGTCCCGGGAGCGCGAGGGCGTCACGTCCGTCGCGTTCAGCCCGGACGGGGCCACGCTCGTCGTCACCGGCGGCACCGGCCCGGGTGATCGGCGCAGGCTGCTGACCCGGCTGTGGGACGTGTCCGACCCGGCCCGGCCCGCGCCGCTGGGCGGCGAGCTGGGCGGGCACGCAGGCGTCGTGCACCAGGTCGCGTTCGCCCCTGACGGGCACGTGATGGCCACCGCCGGAGGCGACAACCGCGTGCTGCTCTGGGACCTCGCGGACCGGAAACGGCCGAAGGTGAGCAACACCCTGTTCCTGTCCACCACGGTGAGCGCGGTCGCCTTCAGCCCTGACGGGCGCGTGCTGGCCTCCGGCGACAACTCGGGCAGCATCTACCTCTGGAACACCGGCGCCCCGGCGCATGCCAGGACGCTCGGCCCGCCGCTGCGCGGGCACACCAGCGTCGTCAGCAGCCTGGCGTTCGACGCCACGGGAAGCAGGCTGGCCAGCGCCAGCGGCGACGGCACCGTACGGCTCTGGCGCCTGCCCCCGGCCCTGGCCGTCACGGGCGGCGGCCTGAGCGTCAACGCGCTGGCGACCACGGGCGACGGCCGCCTGCTCGCGGTGGCCTCCGGGTTTCACATCACGCTCTGGGACGTCTCCGACCCGGCGCGCCTGACCCCGGTCGGCGCGCTTCCGCAGTCCCTGTTCGTCGTGGAGGCCCTGGCGATCAGGCAAGGGCCGGGCACGTCCGGGAAGACGATCCTGGCCACGGGCAACCGCGGCGGCTCCGTACGGCTGTGGGACGTCTCCGCGCCGGCCCGTCCGGTGGATCTCGGTGAGGCGCCCGGCAGGCAGCTCACCATGATCTCCGCGCTGGCCTTCGACGCCACCGGGCACACCCTGGCCGCCGCCTCGATGGATCTCCAGGGCGGCTACTCCGGCACGCTGCGCGCCTGGGACGTGAGCGACCCGGCCCGCCCCACCGCGCTCGGGGGTGAGCTGCGCGCGCAGCCGCTGCCGATCAAGAGCATGACGGCCGCGCCCCGGGGGCCGTACGTCTACAGCAGCGAGGTGTTCGGCACCGTCCACGTCTGGCGGACGGGCGACGGAGCCGTTCCCGCGCTGGCCGGTCAGGTGGCCACGAACCAGACGCTCATCTCCCTGGACGTCAGCGCCCGCTCGCTGCTGGCCGTCGGCGGCGGGGACAACCTGGTCCGGTTGTGGGACCTGTCGCGGCCGGGCTCCCCGAAGTCCGTCGGGGGGCCGCTGCCCGCCGGCGGCGTGGTCTCCAGCGTGAGCTTCGCCCCGGACGGCAGGCTGCTCGCCAGCGGCGCGGTCGGCCAGATCCGGCTCTGGGACACCTCCGCCCCCGCCGCCGCCTCCGCCCACGGGCTCCCGGTCACGGGCCACAACGGCGCGGTCAACGCCGTCCTGTTCAGCCCGCGCGGCGACGTGCTCGTCAGCGGCGGCCAGGACGGCACCGTACGGCTCTGGCAGGCCGACCCGGAGCGCGCGTTCGCGCTCCTGTGTGGGTCGACGCGCCACGCGATGACGCCGGAGCTGTGGAGGAAGTACGTGTCACCGGTCCTGGACTACGACCCGCCCTGCGGCGGGTAGCCGGGTCAGGGGGCGCAGGTGTAGGCGGAGGGCAGGGCGGGGTCGGCGGAGGGGCGGGTGGCCTGGAAGCCGAACGACGTGGTCGCGCCCGGGCCGAGCGTGGCGTTGTGCGCGGCGTTGCGCAGGGTGACCGTCTGCCCGCTGGTGGTGGGGACGGCGTTCCAGTGGCCGGTGAGGCGGTGGCCGGGCGGCAGGGTGAGGGTGACGCTCCAGCCGTTGAGCGGGGCGGTGCCGGTGTTGGTGACGTTCGCCTGGACGACGTAGCCGGTGTCCCACTGGCTCTGCACGGCCGGGGTGACCGAGCAGCCGCCGCCTCCCGAGGGTGCGGTGGTGACGGTGACCGTGGCGGAGCGGGGTGATCGGTTGCCGGCGGCGTCGCGGGCGTAGACGGCGAAGGTGTGGGCGGTGGCGGGGGCGAGTCCGGTGAGGGTGGCCGTGGCGGCGGCGGTGGTGGCCACGGTCGTCTCGGCGGCGCCCTGGACGCGCACCACGTCGTACGCGGTCACCGCCACGTCGTCGGTGGAGGCGGCCCAGGTGAGGGTGGCCGAGGAGGAGGTGACGGCGGAGGCGGAGGGAGCGCCGGGGGCGGTGGGCGGGTCGGTGTCCTCGCCGGCCGGCTCGTAGGTGAGGCCGAACCCGTACGGGAACAGCGGTGTCTTGCCGTCGCCGGCGTTGATGGGCTGCTGGGAGGAGCTGCTCATCCACGTGAACGGCAGTTTGCCGGTGGGCTGGACGGCGCCGAACAGAACGTCGGCGACGCCGTTCCCCTCGGTGCCGGGGAGCCAGGCGGCGACGAGGCCGTCCCAGCCGGACAGGTGCGCGGCGACGTCGAGCGGGCGGCCGGAGACGAGCACGACGACGACCGGGACGCCGGCGGCGCGCAGGGTGGCGATCGTGTTGAGGTCCTCGGAGTCCAGGCCGAGGCCGCCGGGCCGGTCGCCGTCACCCTCGGCGTACGGGGGCTCGCCGACGACGGCGACGGCGACGTCGTAGGAGCCGTCGACGCCGCGGCCGTCGCGGCTGTAGGCGACGGTGGCGCCGGTGTCCCTGATGCCGTCCAGGATCGTGGTGCCGGGCGTGATGTCGCCGGGCGAGCCCTGCCAGGAAATGGTCCAGCCGCCGCTCTGGTAGCCGATGTCGTCGGCGCTCTTGCCGGCGACGAAGATCCGGCCGTCGCGGGGCAGCGGCAGCACGCCGCCGCTGTTCTTGAGCACGACCTGGGACCTGGCGACGGCCTCGCGGGCCAGGGCGCGGTGGGCGGCGCTGCCGACGGTGGCGGTGTAGGACCGGTCGGTGAGGGGCTTCTCGAACAGGCCCTGCTCGAACTTCTTGGTGAGGACGCGGCGTACGGCGTCGTCGATCCGCGTCTGCGGGACCCGTCCGGCCTGGGTCTCGGCGCGCAGCAGGTCGATGAAGCGCCGCCAGTCGGTGGGGGCCATCACCATGTCGATCCCGGCGTTGATCGCGGTGCGCACGTCCTGGGCGGACAGGCCGGGGGCGCCGTCGATCTGGTCGACGCCGTTCCAGTCGGACACGACGAACCCGGAGAAGCCGAGCTCGCCCTTGAGCACGGTGGTGATCAAGTACTGGTGGCCGTGCACCTTGACGCCGTTCCAGCTGCTGAAGGAGATCATGACGGAGCCGACGCCGCGGGCGATCGCGGCCTCGAAGGGCGGCAGGTGCACGGCCCGCAGCTCGCTCTCGCTCAGCCGGGTGTCGCCCTGGTCGTCGCCGCCCGCGGTGCCGCCGTCGCCGAGGTAGTGCTTGGCGGTGGCGAGCACGGAGGCGGGGCCGTCCTGCAGGCCGGTGACGAGCGTGGCCATCGCGGCGGGCAGTTCGGGCGTCTCGCCGAAGGACTCGTACGTCCTGCCCCACCGGTCGTCGCGGGCGACGCAGAGGCAGGGGGCGAAGTTCCAGTCGACGCCGGTGCCGGTGACCTCCTCGGCGACGGCCCGGCCGATGCGTTCGACGAGGGCGGGGTCGCGGGTGGCGCCGAGTCCGGCGTTGTGCGGGAAGATCGTGGCGCCGTGGACGTTGTTGTGCCCGTGCACGGCGTCGACCCCGTACAGGATGGGGATGCCGAGCGGGGTGGCGAGGGCGGCGTTCTGGAACCTGTCGTACATGTCGGCCCAGGAGGCGGCGGTGTTGGGCGAGGGCGCGGAGCCGCCGCCGGACAGGACGGAGCCGAGCCGGTAGGCGGTGATGTCGGCGGCGCTGACGGAGCCGCGTTCGGCCTGGGTCATCTGGCCGAGCTTCTCGTCGAGCGACATGCGGGACATGAGGTCGGCGACCCGGGTGGCGACGGGCAGCGCGGGGTCCTTGTAGGGGGGATCGGCGGCGGTGGGGACCGCCATGCCGGCGGCGACGAGCAGGGTCACGACGGCCCGGTGGATGCGCACGGCCTCCGCCTCCTCAGCGTTGGGAGCGCTCCCACGGTAGGCCGTTTCCACCGGCTGCCGCCATCACCGGAGCACCCGCACGGCCTCCCACCAGGGCGGTCGCGGTGAAATTTTCACGCGGCGGAATTAGCGGACGATCACCCCTTCCCGCGCAAGATCGGGCGAGGTATGTTCGAGCCGTTCCGAAGAAAAGTTTCACCCATGGAGGAATGGTGGGCAAGAAGCTTCAATTGCTGGCTGTGCCGATCGCGGCTTTCGCGATGGCCTCCCTGATGAGCGCTCCCGCCCAGGCTGCCGAAGGGTACGACCGGTGCCAGGTGGGGAACTACTGCATGTTCTCCGGCCTCGACGGCACCGGTGACATCATCCAGATCACCAGCGACACGCCCGACCTGGCCGTCCTGGGCATGGCCGACCGCGCCAAGTCCGACTGGAACCGGACGAGCACCAGGGTCCACCTCTACTCCGAGGCGAACTGGGGCGGCTGCACCGCCACCACCAGCGCCGGCGGCAAGGGCAACTTCTACATCGACTACCGCGACTTCTTCGACGGCGTCCGCTTCGGCGGCCCGAACGGCCCGTCCTGCTACGTCCCGCCCGAGTCCTGATCCGACCCTCTCCGGAGCCCCCGCCCGCCCGGGCGGGGGCTCCGCCGTCTCCGGGCCGGCGGACGGTGAAACTTTCAACCGGATCGCCGTACGCCTTTCCGCTGCTCGCCCCGCTGATCACGGCCGGCCGGCAGGTTGCTTACAGGGTCAGTCAGTTGTTGACAGCACTGCGGTCAGATAGCGTCCCCCTCAACCCACGCGGGAGCGCTCCCCCGGAACCCCCTGACCGGAACACGGAGACCGCCACCATGCCCCACGGCAAGACTCACTGGGCCCTGCGCGCCGCAGTCGTGCTGCTGTCCGTAGCCCTGCTCAACGTCGTCCCCCTCGCCGGCGGCGCCTCGGCGCACGGATCGGTCGTCGATCCCGCCTCGCGCAACTACGGCTGCTGGCAGCGCTGGGGCTCCGACTTCCAGAACCCGGCCATGCAGCAGCAGGACCCGATGTGCTGGCAGGCCTGGCAGGACAACCCCAACGCCATGTGGAACTGGAACGGGCTCTACCGCAACAACGTCGGCGGCAACCACCAGGCCGCCGTCCCCAACGGCCAGCTGTGCAGCGGCGGCCTCACCGAGGGCGCCCGCTACCGCTCCCTCGACACGCCCGGCCCGTGGAAGACGACGAGCCTCGGCGGCACCTTCACCATCAACCTGTACGACCAGGCCAGCCACGGCGCCGACTACATCCGCGTCTACCTCACCCGCCAGGGCTACGACGCCACGACCACGCCCCTCGGCTGGAACCACCTGGAGCTCATCCGTGAGACGCCCCGCTACGCGCCCAGCCAGAACTACGTGATCAGCAACCTGAGCGCCTCCGGCCGCACCGGCCGCCACGTGATCTACACGGTGTGGAAGGCCTCGCACATGGACCAGACGTACTACATCTGCAGCGACGTCACCTTCTGACGACGCCGACGTCTGGTGTCAGCCGGGCGTCCCGGGCCAGCGCGTCATACGCGGCGAAACCGGGACGCCCGTCTTACTGTGGGTACATGACTGATCACCCGCCGCAGGAGCCGGTCGACATGGCGGCGTGCGTCATCGGCGAGTGCGCGCGCTTCGGCGCCCGGCTGCGCACGCTGACCGGGCAGCTCGGGTTCGCGCCCGCGCCCGCCACCGACCGCGAGGAGCTGCAGCAGGCCGTGGCCTACATCCACGCCGCGCTCGCCGATCTGCTGGCCGCGCTGCAGCCGATCCATCACGAGGACCTGCGGCGCATCCTCAGCGACCGGGAGATGGGCCTGGTCCGCTGCCTCGACGGCTGCACCCCGCCCCGGGACGCGACGGGCGCCGAGGTGGGAGCCTGTGGCGGGTGCGGCGGCGGCGCGTGCCGCAGTTGCGGGCACCCGGTGCCGCCCGACGGCCCGGCCCTGTGCTGGCGCTGCGTCGCCTCACCCGAACAGCCGGACCCGCTGCGGCCCGGCGCCGTGAGGACGGACCCCGTACGGACCGGCCCCGTACAGACCGAAGGCGCCCAACCCGGGACCACGCCTGGGACCGCACCTGAGACCGCACCCGAAACCGCACGGCCTGAGGCCGCGCGGTTGCACATCCCGGCCGGTGACCTGCCGTGGGTGGCGACGGCCTGAGAGCCGCGCCGCGTCAGCCGCCGTGATGGGTGGCGCCGTGGTGGATGGCGCCCCGGCTGCCCGAGGTGACGAGGTCGCGCAGGTCCTCGGGGAGGCTGTCGCGCACCTTGTTCATGATGCCGCCCTGCGTCGCCTGGCCGGTCACCTCCAGCACCACCCGCGCGAGGTAGAGGGCGCGGGGCTCGTCGACGCCCGCCCTGGCGGCGACGCGCTGGACGAATTCGTGGCGGCCGAAGTGCTCGCCGGTGCCGAGGCCGCCGTAGACCTCGGTGCGCCGCAGGTTCTCGCCGATCTCGTGGGGCAGCTGGGCGGCGAGCTTGTCCGCCAGGCCCTCCGGGACGCGTTCGCCCAGGGTCTCCAGCGTCGCCCGGCTGGCGCGTTCGGCCTTGTCGCGCCCGCCGAGGTGGGCGCGGGCCTGTACCTGTCCGATGAACTCGTCGTGTCTCATGGCTCCTCCTCACCCTCCTGGGTCGGCTACCCGTCGACCGAAAACGACAAACCACTACAAATCGGGCGTGACGCTAGCCCGAGGTCAGGTTCTTGTACGGGTCGGGCCGCCCGCCGGTGGCCGAGCGCAGGATCCGCCGGTAGACGCGCTCGTACCCGTCGACCATCACGCCGACGCCGAACGCCCGCTCCACGTGCCGGCGGCAGTCGCCCGGGTCGAGCGACCCGGCCGCCTCGATGGCGGCGGGCAGCTCCTCCGGCGAGCCGAGCACGAAACCGGTGACGCGGTCGACGACCAGCTCCGGTACCGAGCCCCGGGCCAGCGCCACCACCGGCGTGCCGCACGCCATCGCCTCGATCACCACCATGCCGAACGGCTCCTCCCACTGGATGGGGAAGACCAGGCAGCGGGCGGCGGCCAGCAGCTCACGCTTGTGCGCGGCGTCCGCCTCGCCGACGTAGACGGCGTCCGGGCCGAGCCTGGGGCGCACGTGCTCGTCGAAGTAGGCCCGCTCGACCTCCTCGGTGAGCTTGCCGGCCAGCACGATGCGCCGCCCGGCCGCGCGGGCGGCGTCGATCGCCAGGTGCGCGCCCTTGTCGTCGCCGAAGCGGCCGAGCCACAGCACCCACTCCTGCTTCCTCTCGCGGTACGGGAACGAGCCCGTGTCCAGGGCGTTGTGCACGGTCCCGGCCCAGTTCAGGTCGGGCGCGAGCGCCCGCTGGGCGTGGGAGATCGCCACGAGCGGGCTGCCGAGCGCCTGGTAGTACTCGCCGTACTCGCCGTCGGAGCGGGTGTGGCAGGTGACCACGGTGGGAATCGCGCGGGCGGCGGCCGTCAGCGGCCCGGTGAGCGAGTGGTCGTGCACCACGTCGGCCTCGAGCGCCGACAGCATCCGCTGGGCGCAGGCCGCGTGCAGCACCTCCGGCAGCACGGTGCCGATCCGCGCCGACGGCGGCTCCCGGTAGGTGCGCAGGAAGCGCGCGGGCACGCCGCCGCGGCCGGCGGCGATCAGCGTCACGTCGTGGCCGCGCCCGGCCAGGCCGGTGATCAGGTCGGCCAGCATCGCCTCGATGCCGCCGTACGCCTTCGGGGGCACCTCCTGCCACGGCGGCGCGACCATCACGATGCGCAGACCCGCCGCCGTACCCGCGCGCCACCGCACCCGCTGTGGCGCGAGATCGATCAATGAGCCCATGCCGAGCCCCCTCCCCGCAAGGCTGCGCTGAGTGCTACCCCAGGTCAGCGCCTGCACACGGTGCTGATGGGTGGACGCGGCTCGCCGATCAGCTCGATGCCGTCCGGCAGGCCGGTGACGGTGGCGGACCGGCCGCCGTCCGCGGTCTCGATGTCCAGGCGCGCCCCCGCGATGGGCAGCCCGGAGATGCGCACGTCGCCCAGGCCCTCGGGGAAGGCCGGGGCGATCCAGATCTTGCCGGCCGGGATCCACGGGTCCAGCCGCAGCAGGCAGCGCACCAGGTGGATCGGGGCCGCCGCCGCCCACGCCTGCGGCGAGCAGGAGGTGGGGAACGGCACCGGCTGGGCGAACTCCGACCGGTCGAAGCCGCAGAACAGCTCCGGCAGCCGGCCGCCGAGCTCCTGCGCGGCGTCGAGCAGCCCGGCGGCCAGCCGCTGGGCCTCCTCGGTGAAGCCGTAGCTCATCAGCCCGGCGGCGACGATCGCGCTGTCGTGCGGCCACACCGAGCCGTTGTGGTAGCTCATCGGGTTGTAGGCGCCCATCGAGGAGGCCAGCGTGCGCACGCCGTAGCCGGTGAACATCTCCGGCGACATCAGGTGCGCGGCCACCGACGCGGCCCGGTCCTCGTCGACGATGCCGGTCCACAGGCAGTGGCCCATGTTGGAGCCGAGCCCGTCGATGGGCTGCCCGGCGCCGTCGAGCCCCATCGCGTAGTAGCCGCGGCCGGGCAGCCAGAAGCGCTCGTTGAACCGGGCGCGGATCTCGTCGGCCCGCTCCAGGCAGCGCCGCTCGGTCTCGGCGTCACCGAAGGCGTTGGCGAAGTGGGCGCGGGCGACGTGCGCGGCGTACACGTACCCCTGCACCTCGGCCAGCGCGATCGGCGGGCGGGCGACGGTCCCGTCGGCGAAGGTGATGCCGTCGAAGGAGTCCTTCCAGCCCTGGTTGATCAGCCCGTGGTCGGTCTTGCGCTGGTACCAGAGCAGGCCGTCGGGGCCGCCGTAGCGCTCGATCCAGCCGAGCGCGGCGTCGGCGTGCGGCAGCAGCTCCTCGACGGCGTCGGGGTGCAGGCCCCAGCGGCGCAGCTCGCCCAGCAGCATGACGAACAGCGGGGTGGCGTCGACGGAGCCGTAGTACGCCTGGCCGCCGTCCGCGGGGACGCCGCCGCCCACGCCGAAGCGCAGCTCGTGCATGATCTTGCCGGGCTCCTCCTCGGTCAGCGGGTCGACCTTGGCGCCCTGGAGGCGGGCGAGCCTGCGCAGCGTGCCGAGCGCGAGGGACTGGTCGAGCGGCAGCGACATCCACGAGGTCAGCAGCGAGTCGCGGCCGAACAGCGTCATGTACCAGGGCGCTCCCGCGGCGATCGCCGGCGGGTCCTCGGGATGGTCCGGGTCGAACAGCCGCAGGCTGCCGAGATCCTGGCGGGAGCGGCGCAGCACCTCGTTGAGTCCCTTGTTCGCGGTGCGCAGGGCCGGGCCTCGGCGGGTCCAGTCGGCCAGCCGCCTGGCCGGGCCGGCGTGCTCGATCGCGTGGCTGGCGGGGAACCAGGCCGACGTCTCCACCCCTTCGATGATCGGGTTGACGAGGATCGTGGCCCGCCACTCCCCGCGCGCCGGGACGACCACGCGGAAGGCCAGCAGCCCCGGCGCCGCCGTCACCCCCACATCCGCGGGCTCCACCACGACCCTGGCGCCGCGCGCCCGGCTCGCCGAGAAGATGTGCAGCCCCGCCCCCTGCGGCGTCATCTCCACGTCGGTGGCGTGGCGCACCCGTTCGGCCTTCACCTCGAACAGGTCGGCCACGTCGGAGCCCAGGTTGACGGAGACTGCGCAGCCGATCGGCTCGTCCGACAGGTTGCGCAGCGTCAGGTCTTCGCGCAGGCCGCCGCCGACGTAGCGGTCGCGCACCACCAGCAGCGTGCTCTCCACCCGCCCCGGGCGCGGCCCGGCCTTGCCGAGGAACGTGGCGTGGTACGGCTCCGACGGGATCACCTGGAGCGCCTCGACGGGCACGTCGTCCACCCGCAGCTCCAGCCACGACAGCAGCCGCGTGTCGGCGTGGTAGACGCCCTGCGCCTGGCCCGGCAGGATGTCGCCGCCCCGGGAGCACACGCAGAACGACGGCCCCTCGACCAGCGTCACCGTGTCGCCCAGCGCCCCCGGCTGCCCCTCAAAGGTCCACGCGTTCACCCTCGTGCCCCCTCCGCTCCTGCGCAGGCACGTTACCCACGCTCGGACGGGCCACGCGGCGCAGGCGGAACCATTGCCATGACCTGCGCAAATACCGGCAATACGGCAGGCACTACGGCGGGGCGCCCGGGGTCAGCGGGCGAGCGGCTGGTTGACGCGCACCAGGTTGCCCGCCGGGTCGCGGAAGGCGCAGTCGCGGACCCCGTACGGCTGGTCGACCGGCTCCTGCAGCACCTCGCCGCCCGCCGCGCGGACCCGCTCGAACATGGCGTCGCAGTCGTCGGTCTCGAAGATCGCGGCACGCAGCAGGCCCTTGGCCAGCAGGGCGGCGATGGCCTCCCGGTCGGCGGGCGAGGCGCCGGGGTCGGTGACGGCCGGTTCGAGCACGATGTCGACGCCCGGCTGCGACGCCGCGCCCACGGTCACCCAGCGCATCCCCTCGAACTCCACGTCGGCGCGGACCTCCAGGCCGAGGGCGTCGCGGTAGAACGCCAGCGCCTTGTCGTGGTCGTCGACGGCGATGAAGCACTGCGAAAGCCTGATGTCCATGCCTGCCACACTACGGGCGGGAGGTGCGCTTCGAATCGGCGTTTCGGATCGGGCGGGTGTAGATCTTCGCCACGCAGGCCGGGATGGCGGCGCCCTCGTCGTGGGCGCGGGCGCGGTAGGCGCTCGGCGTCTCGCCGACCAGCTCGGTGAACCGCGAGCTGAACGAGCCCAGCGACGTACAGCCGACGGCGAAGCAGACCTCCGTCACCGTCAGGTCGCCCCGCCGCAGCAGCGCCTTGGCCCGCTCGATCCGGCGCGTCATCAGGTAGCTGTAGGGCGTCTCGCCGAAGGCCGCGCGGAAGCTGCGCGAGAAGTGGCCGGGCGACATGAGGGCGACGCGGGCCAGCGCCTGCACGTCGAGCGGCTCGGCGTAGTCGCGGTCCATCGCGTCGCGGGCCCGGCGCAGCCGGACCAGGTCCTCCAGCGTCACCCCACCAGCATCCCACAAGGTCAGCCGGTGGGGGTGTCCAAAAGGTCCACCTCCAGGCCGATCCCGCGGCGTCCGGCCTCCTGGTAGGCGAGCCAGGACAGGGCCAGGTCCTGCCACGGCAGGCCCACCGGGGCGTAGACGGTGCGCGCTTCCGGGTCGGTGCGGCCGGGGTGCTCGCCGCGCAGGATCTCGCCGAGGGTGGCGTCGGCGGCCTCCGCCGGGAGACCGGCCGCGGCCAGGGCGCCCATGGCGGCGGCCAGCTCCCGGTCGTCCACGGCCACCAGCGCGGCCTCCAGCACGTCGGCGGCCAGCTCGCACTTGCCGGGCTCGTCGGCGCCCAGGCTGGTGAGGTGCTGACCCGGCCGCGTGTCGGCCAGGCGGAGCAGCGGGGCCCGCGACCAGGTCGCGAGCAGCACGATCCCCGCCCGCTCGGCCACCTCCCCCGCCGACCCGGCCACCTCGACCGCCAACCCGCCGGGGTGAGCGGCTCCGGCCCCGGGGCGGGCGGGGCCGCCGGCGTTGGGGGTGGCGGCGGAGTCGGGGGCGGAGTGGGCGGGGGCGCCGGCGTGGCGGGCGGCGAAGGCGTGGGCGCGGGGCTCGTCGGTGTCGTGGACGAGGAGCTTGGTCACGCGGCGGAGCCGGCGCAGGCCGGTGACCATGAGGTCGGCCTGGGCGCCCGCGCCGATGACGCCGACGACCGCCTCTCCCCCGGGATCGGCGGCCAGGGTGTGGGTGCCGAGCGCGGCGGCCAGCCCGGTGCGCCAGGCGGTGACCGTCGCCGAGTCCAGCAGCGCCAGCAGCTCGCCGTCGTGGCCGCTGTGCAGGCAGATGACCCCGCGCAGCGCGGGCGTGGCGGCGGGGAACTTGGCGTTCCCCATGCAGTCGGGCCTAGAGCAGGGAAAACGTTCATCCAATCAGGCCGTGGGCCGTATCCGGGCCGTCTGAGAGAGATCCGCGACGGCGCAGGGCGCCGTCGATGACCATCCGCATCCGCTCCTCCGACTTCGGCATCAGGTGCGCGTATGTCCGCAACAGCAGCACGCCGCCATCCGAATGCCCCAACCAGTCGGCGACCGCCTTCGGGCTCTCGCCCTCCGTCAGCAGCACGCTCGCGAAGTAGTGGCGCAGCATGTGCATGCCGTGCTCCCGATGCACCAGGTCGCGCTTCTCACCGGCAGCCAGCTTCGGCACGACCCCCGCATCAACGAGCGCCCGGTGCCACACCTTCAGGAACGTCCCCGGGTGCACCTGCCGGCCTAGGGTGTTGGAGAAGAACAGCCGAACCTTCGTCGGCTTCCCGTCCTCCTTGACCCACGGCAACGTCGCCTCGACCGGCTCGAACCGTCGCATGTGCTCCGACAGCGCCACCTTGACGCTCTCCGCCAGCGGGACGTCGCGCGGCTTACCGCCCTTCGGCGGCGCGAACACGAGCGGGCCGCCTTTCAGAAGCTTGAGCTGGCGCCGCACATGGGCCACGCCGCGCAGCCAGTCCACGTCGTCAGGGCCGAAGCCGAAAATCTCGCCCTGGCGCAGCCCGAGCCCCGAGCCAGCGTCGACCGTGGCCTGGTAGCGCTCCGGCAGCACGTCGGCCACACCGAAGAGCTGATCCTCCGTCCACGGCGTGAGCTTCTTGCTCACCACCTTCGGCAGCTTGACCGTGCTCGACTTCACCGGGTTCTTCACGATGAGCTCGTCATCGATCGCCACCGAGAAGACCAGGCGGACGTGCGCCATGATGACCTCGATGGTTTTCGGAGCCAGGCCCCCCGACTCCATACTCTTGACGACCTTCTGAATCAGGGAGGGGCGCCGGGACAGCATGCCGAGCTCGGCCGAACCGATGACCGGATAGACGTGCGTGGCCAGCCGCTCCCGCATCTTGACCCGGGATGCCGGGTCAAGGGTCCGGTTCTCGACGACCTCCTCGGCCTGCTTGAAGAAGGTCACCTTGCCCGCGTTCGGGTCGATGTAGGTGCCGCGCAGCAGATCCGCCGCCACCTCGTCCTTCCGGTTGTCCGCGTCGGCCTTCCTGACGAACGACTCGTTCCGCTCGCTGCCGTCCACGTAGTAGCGCAGGCGCCAGCGCTTGCCCCGGCCGTACCGCTCGGGGTGGCGTTCGAGGACAGGCTTGCCCTTGGCGTCGTACTCGACCTTGCCGTCTGGGCCGCGCTTCTTCCGCATCCAGCGATCCTCAACGTGCGCCATGTGGCTACCTCCGCATCGCCTGATCTGGGCCGACGCTCCCTATTCAACTTCCATGCCGGGCCGTACATGGATTTGTGGCAAAAGTCCTACGTGGCCTCGGGGGGAGATCCGTGTAACCGCTTCGCGCGTGTAGCGCACGGTCGAGTGCGTGTTCTAGAGTGTTGCTCGCCAGATCTTTCCTGTTCTCTCCTGGCTTGCACGGGAGGCCAGGAAAGGGGCGGGCCCGGCGGAAGCTCTCACCTTCCCGCCAGGCCCAGCAGCGCGAGACCTCGACCGTCGCCCAGACGAAAGGCAAGGCACGCTATGGCGAACCGTACCAGCGCCCGACCGGCCAGCCGGAAAAGCTCCGCCGGCCCCGACCGCATGAACGACGTGCTGCTCACCTTCCCCGAAGAGGTGTGCGCCCTCACCCGGCGCACCGAGAAGACCGAGCGATGGATGCGCCAGCACCGCCGGACCAGCTACCTCTGGAGATCAGGCAAGAGGCTGTTCGCCTGGAAGTCCGACGTGATCGCCTACCTCGAAGAGCAGCGCCTCGCCGACCAGGCCGCCCAGCAGAGCTAGCCCACACACACCTTCGGCAGCAGCTTCACGTCGACGTTCACAACCCCGTCGCAGTTGCCGGTGTCGACGAGCGGCACATCCAGGCGCGGCTTCTTCACCTTCGGCGCCTCCGGCGCGGGGGCTGGCGTGTCGACGTCCACGACCGGCGGGACGGTCGCCTTCGGCAGGTCGGACGCTGACTTGGCCGGGGCGTCCTGCTCTCCGGCCGGCGCCGCGGAGGTGTCCTTCCGCGGGCGGGGGCGAGCCTTCCTGGTCGGCGTCTCCGCCTCGACCGCCGACGGCTCCGACTCCGTCTCAGGCTCCTGTGGCTCCGGCCGCTCGTCGCTCGTCGGCGTCGGGGCGGGGGACGGCTGCACCGGCTCCGCGTCGTCCACCACCGGCGCCACGATCCGGGGCGGGCGGGTGGACGACTTGGCCGACGGCGCCGGATCGTGGCGGACCGGCGACACCGTCACCTCCGCGGTGGGCGTGCGCGTCTCGCTGGTCGGCGTCGGCAGCGCCAGACGCAGATCCGGCCGACGCGGATCCTCGCCCGGCCACGAGGGACTCGCGACCGCCAGAGACATCGCCATCGCACCGCCTGCGAGCGTCGTAGCCGGGCCGCGGACGGACGGGGCTAACTCCTTCACCTTCGTCCCCCACTCCGTGAGCAGCGCCAGCGGCATCAGAATCTTCTGGCCGCGCAGCGCCTTCAGCTTCGCCTTCCCCGCCGCGTGGGCGCGATGGCGCTCCACCCGCGACAGCTTCTCGTCGATGACGATGACGTCGCGGCCATTCCGCTGCCCCAGCATGACCTCGACCCCCTCGGGCAGGTCCTCGTACACCACCAAAGCGTCCGACGTCACTGCTCCCCCTCCGTGCTGAGCTGTGCTACCTGTGCGTTGATCCTCCGGAAGATCGCCTTCATGCGCTGCCAGTCGTGCCACTCGGCGACCGGGTTCGGGACGCGCGGCCTACCGTCCACCACGACCACCCACTCCGTGTCGTCCACCTGGACCGCCACCGGGATGCAGTCCTCGCTGCCGGTGTGCCAGGCGATGACGAGCTGCTCCGGCGGGGCCTCGTCCGGGTCGAGCGCCAGCGCGTACTGGTACGACTGGATCAGGTGGTGGGCGGCGTCGAGCTGCACGCGTAGCGACGCGTTCTCGCAGGCGAGCCGCTCATGCTCAGCCGCTATGCGGGTCTGCCACGCCAGCAGCGAGTTGATCGCCTTGATGCGGCCTTGGAGCCGCTGGAGCGTTGCAATGTCGTCGCCGGACTGCGGATGGGGGACGGGCACGGACATGAGGCACCTCGGGACGAAGCCATAAATCTTCCAAGGGCAGCCCCCACACACGCCCCTTTTTACAGCGTCGTCCCATTCTGTACCCGGAGAGCTCTTTTGAACCCCCGTTATAGGACTGAGATCTATCGGGCTTTAGTGTCCGACCTCAGACTGCGGGCCTCCGGCGCAGAGGGTCAGTCGGCGCGGAGGCCGAACCCCCCGACAGGGATGCCTGACGCAGGACCCTCACCAGCGTGAACATGTGGATGCGTTCGTCCGGGGTGAGCTGCGCGATGTCGGCCAGCCCATTCCAGATGGCGCGCAGGTCCGGGTTGCCCTCGATGAGCTCCTCCGGCGCGGCAGGGCGCTCCGGGGCTGAGGCTGGAGGCGTGGCCGCCGACGACGGCTCGCTCTCTTCGTCGACCAGCTCCGGCTCGCCGCCGGCCAGGATCGCCGTGAACGATCCGGGCTGCCAGCGCAGGAACTCCTCGACGGCGGCGACGGTCGACGCCGCGACCGGCCGCCGTGCGCGCTCGATGTCGCCGAGGGTGCGCACGCTCAGCCTGACGGCCGCGGCGAAATCCTCGCGGGTCTTGTAGCCCATAGCTACTCGGCGCCGGATGACGTAGTCCGCCAGCCGTTGCCTGTCCTCGCCAACCATGACTGTCATCGTCTCGGAATAGGTAGGAACAATCAAGCGACCCTGACACCCGGGTTTGCCCCCAGTAACCCCACCTGGGCCTGCACTGGTAGAGCGATCAGTAACAAGCAGGTTACGGCTCGCCGGTTCTCGCCTATTCGCTCTTGACACCTATGCAGATCTATTCCTACTCTCGCCGCATGGGAACAGGAGAGAATCGGAACGTTCCGGAACGAAAGCTCCGGCAGAACGGCTCCGCCCTTCGCGACTTCCGATGCAAGGCCGGCGTGAAGCGCTCCGCCCTCGCCAAGCAGGTGGGCATCAGCTACTCGGCCCTGGCCAACATCGAGAACGAGCACCGGGACGTCTCCGTCGAGGTGCTCAACCGCCTCGCCAACGCCCTCACCGTCAACCTCCGGTCGGTGCTCCGCGACCCCCCGTCGGCCAGCGAACTCGACCAGCTCGCCTACGACGACGCGTGCGAGCGTGCCTCGTGAGCGCCGCCGACATCGCGCCTGCCCGTCGCATCCGCACCCCGGAAGACGTCTACGAGGCGGGCCGGGCCGCGTGCAGGCAGCGCGGCGACCGCCCCACGCCCGC
Organism: Nonomuraea sp. NPDC023979; assembly: GCF_040639085.1. Lineage (NCBI taxonomy): Bacteria > Bacillati > Actinomycetota > Actinomycetes > Streptosporangiales > Streptosporangiaceae > Nonomuraea > Nonomuraea sp. NPDC023979. The sequence continues at coordinate 116,606 of NZ_JBEZZG010000019.1, read as the reverse complement.
ACAGTGCGACCGGATCGCCGCAATCCTCCGCCCCTACATGGACGCCTGCTGCACCACCGACGCAGACGCCGCCTGAACGGCCGCGGACCCACCCGCTGCAACCGGATGGGCCCGCCCGACCCGCAATCCCTCACGAGCAAGGGACGCAAAGCCATGACCAGCATCGCAGAACTCCCCGCCGACTTCACGCTAGGCGACCTCGCCGACATGAGGCGGGCCGTCTGGGACGTGCAGCTCCGCGACTACACCACCCTCACCGCCCACGACAGGACCGCCCTCGTCAGGCTGGCCACATGGCCGGGCCTCGGCCAGGACCACATCGACCTGATCGCGCTCATCACCTCCGGTCAGCAGCCGCTGCCGCTGGACGACGCCGCCGCCGAGCTGCTGCAGCTCCTGCTGTCGCTGCTGCCCAGCCCTTCCGTGGCCGAGCTGGTGGAGTGGAAGAAGACGCAGGCCCGGGACGACAGCCCGGTCGGGCGGGCGCTGGCCGTGATCGCCGCGCACGTCGCCGAGCAGATCGACGCGGGCGCGACCGCTGACGCGCTGCGGTTCGCGCTGGTGTCGGCGGTCCGCGCGGCGTGGCCGCACCTGCCGCTGCATGAGGCTCCCCGCCTGGCGGCCCGGCTGATCGTGCGGGCCCGCCGCGACCTTCAGGCCTCCGACTCCGCGACCGTGCAGGCGGTTTCCGCGTGAGCGCCCCCGCCGCTCCGATCGCTGCGACGTGCCCGCTGCCCACCGTGCCGGTGGACGCCGACAAGGTCGGCTTCGGCCACCTGGTTGCCTCCGACGACCTGATCGTCAAGGTCACCCGCACGTACAGCCCCGGCCCCGGCGAGCTGCTGTTCTTCGGCTCGACGGTCTGCCGCACCCCAAGCGCTCCGAGCGTCGGCACGGTGCGGGCGCGCGTCGGCGAGACGGTGCAGTGCGTGCGCGTCGCCGACTGGCTGGCCACCCTCGCGGGAGAGGCGGTCGCGTCGTGAACGCCCGAATGCAGCAGCGCGCCGCCCGGGTGCTCGTCGCCCTGCTCGGCGAGGACCTGCCGCAAGCCACGTGGACGATCAGCGAGCACTACAGCGCCCCCCGACTCGAAGGCCAGTTGGGCCTGCTGAGCACCCCGGCAGCCATCAAGCTCGACAGGCTGCAGATGTGGGCCGACCACCTCGACGCCGAGATCGTGAGCAAGCGATACGAGAACCAGACCGGCGGAAGCGTCAGCGTGACCAGCTACGTCGACGGCGTGAGAGTCACCGTCTGGGCCGCCTTCCTCAAGAAGGACCTTCCCGCGAGCATCGGCTCCCGGCCCAGCGTGCGAGGTGGTCCCGACATCGGAGCCGAAGCCGAAGACGGCTATCGGGCGGAACAGGACGACCCGTCGTGAAGATCGTGAAGAAGCGGAACGGCCGCAACCACTGGTACATCGACGAAGACGCAGGCAACGAACGAGTCCCCGGCGTCACCACCATCAAAGGCGACGGCCTCCCCAAGCCCGGCCTGCTCAACTGGGCCGGAGACGCCACCGCCGAATACGTCCTCGACAACTGGGACAACCTCGCCAAACTGCCGCTCTCCGAGCGCTTCAAGAAGATCAAGGGCGGCCGGTACGAGAAGCGCGACGCCGCCGCCAACCGGGGCACCCAAGTCCACAAGCTCGCCGAACGCCTCATCGCCGGCGAGACGGTCACCATCCCCGACGGACTCGACGGATACGTGCAGGCGTGCGTCGCCTTCCTCGACGACTTCCAGGTGCGCGCCGTCCACGTCGAGGCCGTCGTCTACTCCGAGACGCACCGGCACGTCGGCACCACCGACCTCATCGCCGACGTGCTCCTGCCCGACATGCCCGAGTACGACCACGTCCCGCGCGACAGCGACGGGTTCTGCCGAGGACTGCTCGACTGGAAGACCAGCCGCAGCGGAATCTTCGGCGAGGACGCGCTGCAGCTCGCGCCCTACCGGCATTCCGAGTACCTGATCCTTCCCGACGGGGAGGTCATCGACATGCCGCCGGTGGACTTCTGCGCCGGCATCCACCTGCGGCCCGACGGCAGCTACTCCTTCGTGCCGCTGGAGTGCGGCGAGGACGTCTACCGGGACTTCCTGTACGTCAAGGAGGTCGCCCGGATCATGGGCGGCCTGCGCGACCTGGTCGGCGAGCCGATCTTCCCGCCGACGGCGTCGCGGTACGTGCTGACCCGGGCCACCGAGGACGACTCGGAGGCGCTGTTCTGATGGCCGCCGATACTCCCGCACCGAAGACGCTGGACGAGGCCCTGCTCATCCTCCAGGCCGACCCGCCCGTGCTGGAGAAGAACAAGCAGGGGCAGGTCGGCAACCAGAAGACCCGCTACGCCGACCTCGTCCAGGTCAACGCCGTCGTCCTGTCGCGGCTCAACGAGCTCGGCTGCGTGTACACCACCAAGCCGACGCTCCGGGCCGACGACCCCAAGTTCGTGCTCCAGTACAGCCTCAAGCACGTCGCCTCCGGCACCGAGAACTCCGGCGAGTACCCGCTCAAGCTGTCCGAGAACCCCATGCAAATGGGCAGCGCGATCACGTACGCGCGCCGCTACGTGCTGCTGGCCATCACGGGCATCGCCGCCGAGGACGAGGACGACGACGGGCAGGCAGCCCACGGCCGGACCGCCCAGCGTGCCCACCGGCAGACGCCGACGACCCACGGCCACAGCGTCCCCGCGCCGACCGCTCAGCGCGCCCGTCAGCAGTCGGTGCCGCCCACCGGATCCGCGATCACCGAAGCGCAGCAGCAGAAGCTGGGGGCGCTCATGCGCGAGCACGGCATCACCGATCGAGCCAGCGCGCTCGCCCTCGTCAACGAGGTGCTGCAGCGTCCCGACGACAACCAGGTCACCTCCCGCGCCGAGCTGACCCGCGCCGAAGCCAGCCAGGTCATCGACCGGCTGCAGCGCGAAGCCGACCAGCCCGCCACCTCACCCACTCCTGCGGAGACATCATGACCATCACCCTGAACCTGACCCCGGCCGCCGTCGCGCTGGCCGCCGCCGACGTCATCGAACGGCAGGGCAAGGCGTACGGCAACTACTACGACAAGGCCAGCGGCAAGGACCCGCGCGAGGCCCCGGTCGACGTGCTCGGCGCGCTCGCCATCGCCGGCGGGTTCGACCCGCACACCTGGGAGGACGACCGGGACGCGACCGGCCAGTGGCGGCTGGTGCTGGACACGGCCGACCTGCTGATCGACGCGCTGGGCCTGTGCCACGACGAGGCGTACGCGGAGTCGATGGGCCGGTGGTCGGACGAGCGGGACGCCGCCGCTGTCATCGCCGGGCTGACGGACGCCGCGCTGGAGGTGCTCGCAGCATGAGCGAGAACCTCCGCCAGCGCTACGCCGAAGCGCTCGCCGCAACTAACACCCTCGACGACATTGACCTTGCGCACACGCTCGACCTGGTCATCGCCGTACGAGACGAGGAACTGGAGCGGCTCCGCGAGGAGAACGCAGCACTCCTCATCGGGGCCAATCCGTCCAAGATCGCGGCTGGCAAGCGGATCGTGGACAGCCTCACGAAGCTCGTGCGGATCGAACGGGACGATGCCCGAGCGGACAGGGACCGGTGGCGGGATCGCGCCGAAAGGGCCGAACGGGAGCGTGATGCGCTCCGCCAGTCGATCGCCGCACGAACCTCCACGCCGAAGCCTGCGAGCGGAAACGTCGCACAGACTCGGCTGGACATCCTGCGCGAGGCGGTCCTCTGTGAGGGGGGCGACTGGACCACGCGCCGGGCCGTGGAACTGCTGAACGGCACCATCACCTCGAGCCGCGCCCGCGTGATGCTCAACAAGCTGGCCGACGAGGGGCTGGTGGTCAAGCACGGGAAGCTCGGCCGACTGTGGACGCCCGCCACCCGGGAGGCGGTGGCCGAGTCGTGAGCACCTACCTCGTCTGGTCGAACCACCACCACGCCTACTGGGGCCCCAGCGGCGGCTACACCACCAACTGGCTGACCGCCGGACGCTTCACCCAAGAGCAGGCGGCCGAACGGTGCAGCCGCCGCACCTGGGAGCCGCGCACCCTCCCGCCCGAGGTGATGGTGCTCGCCCCCGACAGCGAGCGGGCCGCGTTCACCATCGCCGAGCTGTGCGCCATCCCCAGCCAGATCCAGGACAGCATCCGGCAGGCCACCCGCACCGCCATCCGGGAACGCCGCGCGCGCGAGGCGGCCAGCTCGTGAACGCCGACCTGGCCATCGCCGTCACCGCCGCCGCCGCGCTGCTCGCCGTCAACGCCGCCTACGAGATCCGGGACCGACGGCGGGCCCGCGAACGCGCCCGCCTCCACGCCGTCAAGGACGCCCTCACCCGGCAGGTGTGGGCCGCCGAGTTCGAGCACGTCCGCCTGATCGTGGACGGCCAGTTCGCGGCGCTCGGCAGCGACGCCTTGTGGGCGCACTTCCTCGCCATCCACCCCGAGCTGCAGCCCGCGCAGGGCCAGAGAGGCGGCACAGCATGAGCGACCACAGCAGCATCGAATGGACCGACGCCACCTGGAATCCCGTCACCGGCTGCACCGAGGTCTCACCTGGCTGTGGGCTACCCCGATGGGAGGGCGACAAGCCCGGCCAGTGCTACGCCAAGACGTTCGCCGAGCGGTGGCGCGGCACGCCCGGTCACCACTTCGAGAACGGCTTCGATGTCCAGCTCCGGCCCGAGCGGCTCGACCAGCCGCTGAAGTGGCGAAAGCCCCGCCGCATCTTCGTCAACTCCATGAGCGACCTCTTCCACAAGCACGTGCCCGAAGAGTTCATCGCCCGGGTGTGGACCGTCATGGCCAACACGCCCCAGCACACCTACCAGATCCTGACGAAGCGGCACCACCGCATGCTGTCCATCGTCCGCCGCATCGCCTGGCGCACCCCCACCACCGAGGAACGCCAGCGCGGCGTACGCGGCTCCGTCGCCTACATCCAGCAGGACGAGCAGCTCAACGAGCATCTCGGCGCCCCGCGCGTCCTGCCCAACGTCTGGCTCGGCGTCTCCGTCGAGGACCAGCAGCGCGCCGACATGCGCATCCCCCGCCTCCTCGCCACCCCGGCCGCCGTCCGCTTCCTGTCCTGCGAACCGCTGCTCGGCCCCATCGACCTGCGCCGCATGACCAAGCGGTTCGGCTCGCACCTGGACTGCCTCACCGGCGACATCACAGCCGCCGCCGACGGCACGATCTGCGGGACCGCGCCCGGCGTCATCGACTGGGTCATCGCCGGCGGCGAGTCCGGGCCGGGCGCGCGGCCGATGCACCCCGACTGGGCGCGCGGCCTCCGCGACCAGTGCGTCGATGCGGGCGTGCCGTTCCTGTTCAAGCAGTGGGGGGCGTGGTGCCCGCCACACCCCAGCCACGGCCAGTCCATCTTCGGCCACGTCACCAACGACGACGCCTGCCAGGTCGTCAACGTCGACGGCAAGCTGCGCGGGCGGCCGTGGGGCGGGTGGGGACTGGACCTGCCCGAGGCGATCGTGATGCGTCGCTACCCGAAGGGCAAGGCCGGTCGTGAGCTCGACGGCCGCACCTGGGACGAATACCCCGCCGCCGCCACGGCAGGCGCGGCATGAACCACCACCAGACTCCCGCCGCCGCGCCCGCGCTTCCCTCGCGCACGGCGGCGGGCACCACCCCCAACACCCTCTACCCGCGCGCATGGGCGTGGTGGGCCCTCGGCGTCATCGGCAGCTTCGCCGTCATCGAACTGGCCGCCCTCCGACACGCCCCCGGCCACGGCACCCTCACCGCCCAGCTCCGGCGCAACCGGCGCTTGTCCGCCGCCGCGATCGCCGCGTTCGGCTGCTGGGCCGTCCACCACGTCGCCGTCGAAGGCGCCGACCTCGTCACCGGTGAATCAGCGTCCGCCAAGGCGGTGAATCTCGGATGACCGACCGCGCCCACGGCACATACGCCTCCTACCGACTCAACGGCTGCCGCTGCTATCCCTGCGCTGGGGCCGCCAGCATCTACAACGCCCGCCGAAACCGTGCCATCGCCTACGGCACCTGGCAGCCCTTCGTAGACGCCGCCCCGGTACGCGAACACATCCGAGCCCTGCAGTCCTGTTCGCTCGGTCTCCGAACGATCGCGGCCGTGGCAGGTGTGGATCGCAAGAGGCTCCAGGCGATCGTCAACGGTCGCACCGAACGCGGCACTGCACCGCAGGCAAAGGTCCGTCCCCGGATCGCGGCCGCCATCCTGGCCATTGAGCCCGGCCTCGACCTGCTGCCCGGCAAGACCGTCATCGACGGGACCGGCACCCGGCGGCGCCTCCAGGCGCTCGTCACCATCGGCTGGTCGCAGGCGAAGCTGGCCGAGAGGATCGGCTGGACGCCCGGGAACTTCGGCAGCCTCATCGGGGACAGCCCGGTGACGGCGGCCTCCGCGCGGCTGGTTCGTGACCTGTACGACCGGCTCTGGAACCAGGCGCCACCCGAGGACCACCATCGGGACAAGATCGCCGCCAGTCGGGCCCGCCACTACGCGGCCCGGCGCGGCTGGGCCCCGCCCCTGGCCTGGGACGACGACGAAATCGACGACCCCGCTGCGAGCCCCGACCTAGGCGCCCAAACCCCCCGCATGCAGGCGCTGGCCGAGAACGCCGAAGAGCTGATCACGCGATTCGGGTGCACCCCCGAGGCTGCAGCTCAGCGGCTCGGAGTCCAGGCCGGATACGTGCAGACGCTGCGGCGGCAAGCCGCCCGCCGTCGGGCAGAACTGGAGCGTTCCGCATGAACCGCTACGCGAAAGCTGCCGTCCGGCACGACGCCGAATGGCTGCTGCAGAACGAGAAGGTCAACAACGACATCACCGTCCGCAAGCAGCGGGCCAGAGCAGCCAGAGCAGCCCAACTTCCGGCCCGGCGCGGCAAAGCGACCACCTCCCCGATCCTGATCACCCGCATCCCCGCGCCGACCGCGCCGCACGATGCCCGCCAGGTGCTCGCCGGATGGGCCGTCGAAGCCGGCGCCACCGTGCAGGACCTCGCCGACGTGCTCGACGCGCTCGGGCTGCGCGGGCCCGAATACGTCACCGCCTACACCGACAAGGGGGAGCGGCGGCGGCAAGTCGCCCCCTGCCCCGACTGCGAGCGGCCGTACATCCAGCTCCGCACCGACGGCACGTTCATCTCCCACCCGCGCGAGAGCAGGCAGCCGATCAACGACGACACGCGGTGCCCCGGCAGCGGCCAACCCGCCGGACAGCCCGTCAAGCCGCGCGAACTCGCGCCCGTCGTGCCCATCACCACGCGCCAGCCCTCACGGAGCGGCCAGCACCCGGCGCGGGGCGGCCTCAACGTCCCGCAAGACGAGCGGGCCGCCTGCCGCGACGCCGACCCGGAGGTGTTCTTCCCGCGGTCCTACGGCCGCACCTACGACAGAGAGGTCCGGCAGGCGCGTGCCGTGTGCGCGGGGTGCCCCCTCGCCGACGCCTGCCTCACCGCCGCCCTCGACATGCCCGGCGTCGACGGCATCTGGGCCGGCACGACACCCCACCAGCGCAAGCGCCTGGCGCGCGGACGCGCACTCCCGACCGAACGGAGCACAGCGTGAGCACCACCACGAAGATCCAGGTCGACGGCGACATCACCTACTGGATCCGGCCCTGGTACCCGGCCGGCGTCAACGTCCACACCGGGCAGATCGTCGGCCACCTCGACCCCGAATGCGAGGACCTGCTCCGCGTCGAGCCGTACCCGCGCGAGGGCGCCGGCTGGCTCGACCCGCGCACCGGCGACGTCTGCGAGTCCTGCCTCCACGCCCACGACCCCGAGCTCTACGCCGCCCTCTACGGCCAGAACGGAGCCGCAGCATGAAACTCACCATCCACCGCGACGACCTCGCCGCCGCCGTCACCTGGGCGGCCCGCGCCGTACCGCAGCGGCCCACCACACCCATCCTCGCCGGCGTCCTCATCACCGCCGACAACGACAAGGTCACCGTCTCCGGCTTCGACTACGACACCTCCGCCGACGCCACCACGTCCGCCGACGTCGCCGAACCCGGCCGCGCCCTCGTCTCCGGGCGGTTGCTCGCCCACGTCGTCGCCGCCCTGCCCGCCAAGCCCGTCGAAGTCGCGCTCACCGGCACCGAGCTGGAGCTGCGATGCGGCGGCGCCGAGTTCGCGCTCAACACGCTCCCCGTCGAGGACTACCCCACCCTTCCCCAGCCGCCCGCCCCGCTCGGCCAAGTCGACGCCGCCGCGCTGCGCACCGCGCTCGCCCAAGTCACACCCGCCGCCAGCCCCGACGAAACCCTCATCATGCTGACCGGCGTCCGCATCGACATCGACGAGCACGGCCTGGAGATGGCCGCCACCGACCGGTACCGGATCGCCGCCCGCCGCATCGACTGGCAGCCCACCACCGACAGCCCGGCCGTCGGCGTGGTGGTGCCCGCCAAGACGCTGCGCGACGTCGGCAAACACCTGCACGACGGCCCCGTCGCCGTCGGCGCCGACGACGCTTTGTTCTCGCTCACCTCCGGCGGGCGCCGGATGGTGACCCGCCTGCTCGACACCGAGTTCGTGAAATACCGCAACTCGTTCGCCCTCCTCAACGCGCCCCACCTCGCCCGGGTGGATGCCGCGCCGCTAATCGAGGCGATCAAGCGGGTGACGCTGGTCGCCGACAAGAACACCCCCGTCCGGCTGGCGTTCACCGGTGAGCAGGTGGAGGTGTCGGCAGGCGGCGGCGACCTCGGACGCGGCAACGAGGCGGTGCCGTGCACCCTCGACGGCACCGACGAGGTCGCCGTCTCATTCATGCCGCAGTTCATCCTCGACGGGCTGGCCGGCGTTCCCGGCGACGTGGCCACCATCTCGATGCTGGAGCCGCACAAGCCGGTCCTCGTCACCGGCGACGACGACCCCACCTACCGCTACGTCGCCATGTCGCTAAGGCAGGCATGAGCACCGCCAGCTACGCCGACTTCCTGGCTCGCAAGCAGCAGCGGGCCAGGCCGGTCGGCCCCGCCGTCGACGTCGCCGACGTCCACCCCACCCTGCACGAATGGCAGCGCCGCATCGTCGCATGGGCCGTCCAGACCGGCCGGGCCGCCGTGTGGGCCGACACCGGACTCGGCAAAACGTTCATGCAGATCGAGTGGGCCCGGCTGTCCGCCGAGCGGGCCCTCATCGTCGCCCCGCTCGCCGTCTGCCAGCAGACCGTCCGCGAGGCCGCCAAACTCGGCGTCACCGCCCGCTACGTCCGCTCCGAGAGCGAGGCGGCCGGGCCCGGCGTGTGGGTCACCAACTACGAGATGACCCCGCACTTCGACCCGTCCGGGTTCGGCGCAGTCGTCCTCGACGAGTCGTCCATCCTCAAGGACGTCACCTCCAAGACCCGCGACCGGATGATCGCCGAATTCGCGGGGGTGCCCCACCGGCTCGCATGCTCGGCGACCCCCGCCCCCAACGACGTCGCCGAACTCGCCAACCACGCCGAATTCCTGGGCGCCGCCACCCGCCGCGAGATGCTCTCCAGCTACTTCGTGCACGACCAGAACGGGTGGCGGGTCAAAGGCCACGCCCGCGGCCCGATGTACCGGTGGATGTCGTCGTGGGCGATCGCCGTCCGCCGGCCGTCCGACATCGGCGGCGACGACACCGGGTACGTGCTGCCGGGCCTCGACATCCGGCCGCACCTGCTGCCCGTCGACGTCGTCCCCGAAGGTCAGTTGTTCGCCGTCGACCTCGGCGGCGTCGGCGGCCGGGCCAAGGTCCGCAAAGCCACCATGAACGCCCGCTGCGAGCGGGCCGCAGAGCTGGTGGCCGCCGAGCCGGACGAGCCGTGGATCCTGTGGTGCGGCCTCAACGACGAGGCCGCCCTCCTGGCCAAGCTCATCCCCGGCGCCGTCAACGTGCACGGGTCGATGAAGCCCGAAGAGAAGGCCGAGCGCCTGCTGGCGTTCGCCGACGGTCAGATCCGCCACCTCATCACCAAGCCCGGCATCGCCGCCTACGGGCTCAACTGGCAGCACTGCGCCCGCATGGCGTTCGTCGGCCTGTCCGACTCCTACGAGCAGTACTACCAGTCGATCCGCCGCTGCCACCGCTACGGCCAGACCCGGCCCGTCCACGCCCACATCGTGCTGTCCCAGCTCGAAGGCCAGATCGCCACCAACGTCGCGCGCAAGGAGCGCGAGGCCGCCGCCATCACCGGCGGCCTCGTCGCCGAGATGCGCGCCTCAGCCACCTGGAGCGCCTCGTGACCGCAGACATCGACCTCGGATACGTCACCGACGACGCGCGCGGCGACGGCTGGCACCTCATGCTCGGCGACGCCTGCGAGCGCCTCGCCGAGATCGAGACCGGCAGCGTCGGCCTGTCCGTCTGCAGCCCGCCGTTCGCCCAGCTCTACAACTACTCGCCCAGCCCGCGCGACCTGTCCAACTCCGGATCCCGCGACGAGTTCTTCGAGCACTACAGCTACGTGGTGCGCGAGCAGTTGCGGGTGACCGCGCCCGGCCGGCTGGCCTGCGTCCACGTCCAGCAGATCACCCTGCAGAAGGTGATGCACGGCGTCATCGGGCTGACCGACTTCCGCGGCCAGGTCATCGCCGCCTTCCAGGACGCGGGCTGGATCTTCCACGGAGAGATCACCGTGGACAAGGACCCGCAGGCGCAGGCCATCCGCACCAAGAGCCAGAGCCTGCTGTTCGTCACCAAGGAGCGCGACTCCTCCGCGCTCCGTCCGGCGCTCGCCGACTACGTGCTGCTGTTCCGGGCGCCCGGCGACAACCAGGTGCCGGTCAAGACCGACGTCACCAACGAGGAATGGATCGCATGGGCCCGCCCCATCTGGCCCAGCGTCGGCGACGCCGCGGCCATCGAGGCCATGCGGGAGCTGGGGCTCGCCATGCCGCGGCCGTGCTGGTACGACATCCGCGAGACCAACACCCTCAACACGAGGGTGGCGAAGGAGGACGCCGACGAGCGGCACATCTGCCCGCTCCAACTCGACCTGATCGAGCGCTGCGTGCGGCTGTGGTCCAACCCGGGCGAGCTCGTGCTCAGCCCGTTCGCCGGGATCGGGTCGGAGGGCTACGTCGCCCTCAAGCAGCGCCGCCGGTTCGCTGGCGTGGAGCTGAAGGGCTCGTACTGGAAGACGGCCGTCGACAACCTGAGGACCGCCGAGCACGAGATGGCGATCCCCGCCCTCTTCGACGCGGACGAGTTCGCGTCATGAGCGCCCGGCCCATCACCCTCGACGAGGTCCTGAAGAAGGGCCTCACCTACCGCCAGCTCGACCACTGGACGCGGCGCGGCTGGCTCCAGCCCACCCACAGCGGCGGCACCGGCAACGCCCGCGTCTGGTCGCAGGATGAGCTCCGCGTCGCCGACCTGATGCGGCGCCTCACCCGGGCCGGCATCGCGCCCGAGAAGGCGGCGCAGGCGGCCCGCGCCCACCAGGAGGGGCGGGCGCTCGTCCGGCTCGCCCCCGGCATCGTGCTCGCGATCGACACCGACCTGCTGTCGGAGGCGCCGTGAAAGGCACCGAGACGAAGGGGCGGAAATGCGTCGGGAAGCGCCGCCACGCCACCCTCCAGCAGGCGCTGGCGGCGCTCGAACGGATGGTCGAGGCCGGGACATTCCGCGGCGGCATCCGGGCCTACGAGTGCAACCACTGCGGCGGCGGGTTCCACGTCGGCCACCGGCCCGGCCGGCGCAGCGGCAGGAGGAAGCGGCGATGAGCCTCCGAATACCTGCCCCGCTCCGCGCCAGCAACAGCCACTAGATCACCAGGAGCACGGGGATGGCCCGCATCCGCACAATCAAGCCCGAGTTCTTCACCTCGCTGGCTATCACCAGCTTGGACCTGGCGGCCCGGCTCACCTTCATCGGCCTGTGGACCCACTGCGACGACGAAGGGCGGTGCGTTGACGAGGCTCGCCTGATCAAGGCGGCGCTGTGGCCGCTGGACGACCGCACTGCCGCCGACATCGAGGCGGATCTGGTTGCGCTCCACCGCGCCGCGCTCATCATCCGCTACACGGTCGAGGGCCGCCGATACCTCGCCGTTCGGGCTTGGAAGGAGCATCAGCGAGTCAACCGGCCGACGCGGAGCAAGTTCCCGCGGCCGCCCGACGCCCCCATCGAGCCTCACGGAGGACTCAGTGAGGACTCATGGAGGACTCAAACGCCACTTGCGGAGGTAGTGCGTGAGCCCTCAAACGAGGGCGAAATGTCCGAATTTCGAGGCGAGGGTCGTACTCGACTCGTCAGCGTCCCCTCCGGGCAGGACGAACCTTCCGCACCCCCTGTGACCAGCCTGAACGGAGCCAGAGAGTCCTCAGTGAATCCTCACGGAGCACTCACTGAGGACTCACGGGAGGAAAGGAAAGGAACAGGGAACAGGGAAGTACCGCCTTCGGCGGGCGCAGCCGCGCCGGACAGCGCGACGGCGCCCGTCACGCCAGCCAACGCCGGCGACATCGTTGGCGCCTGGATCGAAGGCGCCAAAGCCGGCAGCGGCGAACGGCCCGCCAAACGCCTCATCGCTCAGGTCGGCAGGCAGGCCCGCGAACTCATCGAAGAAGGCAAAGACCCGCAACGCCTGATCGACGCCGCCGCCGCGGCCGGGCGCAAAGGCTTCGCCGACCTGGGGCGCGAGCTCCTCCGCATGAACACCAGCCCGGACACCGGCGGCGGGCGGTTCGCGCCCGGCTCCGGCTCCCGGGCGCCGCTTCCCACCGCCGAAGAAATCGCGAACGGGCAGGTCATCCTATGAGCACCCCCTACGAGCAGTGGCTCGCCGAGCAGGTCCAGGACCGTCTCGCCAAACTGCGCGCCAAGCGCCCGGCCGCCTACCGCGTGGCCGGCGAGCTTCACCCCGACGTCGCGGCGTGGGCCGACCGGATCACGGCCGGCGAGTACGGCACCCTCGTCATGGTCGGCAACACCGGGGTCGGCAAATCCTGGTCGATCTGGGCGGTCGCCGAGAAGCTGGTCGCCGCCGGATATCGGGGGCGGATCGAGGTGGTGCCCGCCCGCCAGCTTCAGCGCTACGTCACCCCGCCCGTCGACCAGCCCGCGCTCGACCGGCTCGCCGCCGCCGGGTTCCTCGCCATCGACGACATCGGCTCGGTGCGGATCGGCGACTGGGACTCCGACCGGATGGCGGCACTGCTCGACCCGCGCTGGGAGGAGCACCGGCCCACCGTGCTGACCAGCAACCAGCTCGACCTGCTCGCCCTGATCGGGGAGCGCACCGCGTCCCGCATGTCCCACCGCGTCACCATCGTGCAGATGGCCGGCGCCGACCGCCGGAGGGCCGCATGAGCGCCGACCAGATCGAGAAGCCGGCCGACGGATGGCTGCCCACCCCCGGCGTCGTCGCCGCCGAGATGGCGGTCGCCGGGGCGGCCATCCAGTCGAAGGCAGCGCTGGAGGAGGCCGCCGAGCACGTCACCGCCGACGACTTCTTCGGCGCCACCAGGACCGTGTACGCGGCGGCGTGCTCGCTGGCCGACAACGGCCTGCCCGTCGACCCGGCCGCCGTCCTCGACCGGCTGGCCGCCTCCGGGGATCTGGCCCGGGTGGGCGGCGGCCCGTACTTGCACACGCTGATGCAGCACGCCGCCCCCGACGGGTCGGTCGGCTACCACGCCCGCCGGGTGGCCGAGGACGCGCGCCGCCGCCGCATCCACCTGGCGCTGCACCGCAGCCTGCAGATCAGCGAGAACGAGGCGTGGGACGACGACGCCGACCCGGACCAGATCAGGAAGCTGATCGACGAGGCGGCGGTGCGGTCCGGCGACCGGGTCGAGTTCGACGTGTCCGGCGAGATGGCGGCGCTGCTCGACGACATGGAGAACCCGCCGCCCGCGCCCGCCGGCGTGGTGCCGCCGTTCCAGGACCTGGCGCACCTGCTGACGTCGATGCAGGCCGGTCAGGTGATCGTGGTGGGGGCGCGGCCGTCGGTCGGCAAGTCGACGCTGGCGGTGGACTTCATGCGCAAGGCGGCGATCCGGGACGGCCAGCTCGCGGTCATGTTCACGCTGGAGATGCGCCGCCGCGAGGTGTTGCAGCGGATGGCGTCGGCGGAGGCGGGTGTGTCGCTGCACGCGATCCGCGCGAACGCGGTGGTCGAGCAGGATCTTGAGCGGCTGGTGGATGCGGCGGCCCGCATCTCCGGAGCGCCGCTGATCATCGACGACCGTTCGGGCTGCGGCTTGGAGCATGTGCGGTCGACGCTGCGCAGCCTGTCGCGGCGGGGTCCGATCGGCCTCGTGGTGATCGACTACCTGCAGTTGATGAGCCCGCCGAAGGTCCCGAACCGGGAGCAGGAGGTGGCGGCGCTGTCGCGCGGCTTGAAGCTGCTGGCGGGCGAGTTCGAGGTCCCAATCGTGCTGCTCAGCCAGTTGAACCGTGAGGCGGAGAAGCGCCAGGACCGGCGCCCGCAGCCGTCGGATCTGCGCGAGTCGGGCGCGGTGGAGCAGGACGCGGACGTGATCATCCTGCTGCATCGGGAGGACGCCTACGACCGGGAGTCGGCCCGCGCGGGCGAGGCGGACCTGATCGTGGCGAAGAACCGGAACGGTCCCACAGGGACGATCACGGTGGCGCATCAGCTCCACTACAGCCGGTTCGTGGACATGGCGTGGTCGCCGACGCGAGGCATCTCGTGATCGGGCCCGCGAGGGGGCGAAGCGCTGAGAGCGATTCTGAGCCGCCTTTCGGGGGTGGGGTGGCACACCGTCCCCCGAGACCCCCGCAACGCCCGTCAGCGACGCGCACAGGGCCGTCTAGGGCCATCCGTGTTCGCGTCCACCACCGTCAGGAACGTATCGGAGAGAACCGGAGAGCCCTTCTCCGTCCCGGAAGGAGACCGATCATGGCCACATTCACCGAGATCCGCGTCGCCCGCAAACGACACATGGCCTGCACCTGCTGCCAGCGGCCGATCGAGCCCGGCCAGACGTACGAGCTGTTCACGGCCACGCCGCGCGATGAGATCTGGAGCGGTCCCCGTTGGTCGCACATGAAGGCCCACGCGCCGTACGGGTCCTGCATCCAGCCCGCCCACCTCGCGAGGGCGGTCGGCGATGCCTGACCCGCACGTGTCGATCACGCTCACGTTCCGGACGCCCGCCCCCACCCTGGCCGTCCTGGAGAACGTGCTGGTCGCGCTCAACAGGCACGGCATCCCGCACGAGCTGGCCGGCACCAACAGCCACGCATTCGACCTCGACGAAGTGGAGGACTGACCATGCATGATCCGCTCGTTGTCGCGTTCGAGATCCGCCGCCCCTGGCCTACCAAGCGCGACAGCACAGGCTGGCGCCACTGGCCGTCGCTCGTCACCGTCTGGCACCGCGAACCCGGCGGCCACGACGCCCTCACCATCTGCCAAAAGCGAGTCCAGATGCCCGACGGCGGCTGGAAGTACCCGCGCACGTGGCGTTGGCACGTCAACCACTGGAAGATCCAAGTCCACGCGATGCAGGAGCTGCGCCGCCGCCTCCTGACACGCTGCACATGGTGCGGCGGGCGCTCCCGAAAGGGCGACGCGGTGGACACATCGCATTCGTGGGACGGGCCGCGAAGCCGCTGGTGGCAGGGCGAGTGCGGCCTCTACCACGGGAACTGTTCAGGCATCGCCAGAGCGCACAGCGCCTGCGTGTGCGCGGACCCGATCACCGACGGCGAGGGGTACGGCTCGTGTGCGCGATGCGGCAAGTACCGGGGGTTCGGGTGGACGGAGGAGAGCCTGGCCCGCATGCGTGAGTTGGCGACTGTCCCGCGCGGCCAGCGCAGGAGGAGGTCATGACCCAGCGTTGCGAGATCACCGAGCTGTTCACCGACCAGTGTGCGCACTGCCGTCGAATCCCCGACGAGCCCGCACCTGAACGGCCCAGACGGCGGCCGTGGTTCCCTGCGGCGTTCCCCGGCTGCTGCGCGGAGTGTCTGGACACCTTCGACGAGGGTGACTTGATCCGCTCGGACGGCGCGGGCGGTTGGATCGCTGAGTGCTGCGATGACGACTGACCCGGACGAGATGACCCCGCCCGAGTACGAGGCGTGGGTCATCGACCAGCAGAGCCCCGACTACCACGGATGAGGTGCCCGTGAACTACCTCGACATCGTGATACCCGCCGCCGTCATCGTGGCTGTCCTCTGTGCAGCCATGTCCGTACGCAGCGTCTATGTGACGTGGCGATTCGCGGCGGTGACCAAAGCGCAGTACGACTTGGCGCGCACCCGCTACGACCTGGCAGCCGCCTACCGTTCGGGCATCAACGTGCCGCAGGCGGAGGCCCACGTGGAAGCCGCCGAGGAAGCCGCGCGACAGGCGGAAGCTCGGCTGCCACGCGGCAAAGCGTCCCGCACATACTTCGCCAGGAAGACGTCTTCCTGACCTGCGACCCACCCGACAGATAGCACCACCCCGAGCAGCGCCACCAGGAGGGCCACATGCCCCGACGCCGCACCGAACCCGCCCTCTGCCAAGCCACCCACCGGCACGACCCCGACCGGCCACGCAACGCCGCCGACGGGCTCAACCTCTGCCACGGCTGCTGCACCGGCCTGCACCGGCACATCCACGACATGCCCGGCCTCCACGCCGACGTGCTCGCCCAACTCCCCACCGTCGGCGACAGCGCCGGCCCAGCCGTGTCCGGCAGCCGCACCCCGCCGCTCCCGTTCAACCCGCGCGCCGGCGACTGGCTGTCCCAAGCCCGCCACGACCTGCGCCGCATCACCGAGATCGTCGCCATCGAGCGGGGGCTCACCGGCCCGCCGCCCAATCCGGGCGCGCAGTGCAGGTGGCTCGCCCACCACGCCGAATGGCTGGCCGCCCACCCGGAGGCGGGCGCGCTCAAGGACGTGTTCGCCGAGCTGGTCGGCCGCGCGTACAGCGTGATCGACCCGGCCCGGCTGCCCGTGCATGTCGGCCCGTGTATCGAGCTGGTGGACGGTGCGCCTTGCGACGGCGTGCTGTTCGCGACCGTGAGGAGGGATGGCGACCCTCGACCGTCCGAGATCTTCTGCGACGTGTGCCCGCTCGTACTGGACACGACGCAGTGGCACCGCTTCGGGAAGCGCTACCTGGCCGCGCGAGAGAGGATGGCGGGATGATCCGGCACGCCGCTACGGGGTGAACGACTCCACGTCGTCATCATCATCGCCCGAGGTGCTGGCTGCCTCGCCCGTCATCTCGGGTGTCAGAGTACCGAGCCAGCGACTGATAGGGACGACGATGACCGCGAGCGTCAGGATGAGCACAGCGATCCAGACGACAGGGGCCGCGAGGTAGGAGAGCAGGGCAGGCATGTCCAGGAAGAGCATGGCGAGGGCGGCTATCTCGCCCAGGACGAACGAGCCGCTGACGATCACGACAGCGCTCACGGCAGGGACTTCGCTCGCAGTGACGATCAGATTGATGACGCGCCATCGCAATTCCCAAACGAACATGCCGAGCCAGAGCGGTCGGATAAACCCCCTGGCCCCCGTGCGTGCGAGCTGGCGCTCCTCAACCCGCCTCGCCCAGCGAGCCTGCTTCAGCAATCGGGAAGGCTGCTGCTGAACGATCAGCCCGCCCTCGACGGCAAGGGCGATCAGCAGCGTCGGCAGAACCTGAGCCGTGGTCGCAAAGAACTCCCGGGAACCCCACACAGACTGGAGAATCTCCCGGGAAAGTCCGCCTGTCTATTGGCTGGCCATACGAGCTGAACAGCCTGAACTGTCAGAGGGGGGCATATCAGGCATCCTGAACAATGTGAGCACGCGCGCCCCATACGGAACAGCCGGATACTACGCCCGCATCTACCACGTCCCCATCGGAACCATCTACCGATGGGCGAGCCAAGACCACTGGCGGCGAACAGCAGGCAGCAAGCGCCCCGTCCGCTACCACCCCGACGACGCAGACGACTCCTACTGGCGTCGCCACGGAGGACCGAACGGCTTGACACGCTGACCAGCGGCGAAGCATTATCGTGATAACTACCTGACGTGTCACCTCAGCCGGTCACGGCCCTAGACCGTCAAACCCCCAGAGCACCAGCCCGGCCAAGCGCCGGGCTTCGTCGTATCCGGACCACCGGAGGATCGACATGCTGGACGCCGTAATCCTCATCCTGCTCATCCTCGCGTTCGTCAGCTTCGCGCTCGCCGCGTTCAACGTGAGCGCACGCATCAACCTCGTGGGCCTCGGCCTCGCCCTGTGGATCCTGACCGCACTGATCCCGGCGCTGGTCAGCCTCTGACCCGCGCATGCCCGTCAAACCGCAGGCTCGCTGCCCCGGCTGCTCGACCCTGCACGACGGGATCGGGCGGTGCGCACGCTGCACCACCCGAGGCAAGCGGCAGCGCAGGCCGTACACCAACGCCGAGAAGCAGCGCCGGGCCGCAGCAGTGCAGGCGTGGCGCGAGCAGCACGGCGACTGGTGCCCAGGCTGGGGCAGGCCAGCACACGCGAGCAGCGACCTGACCGCCGACCACGTCCACGCAGTCGCAGCCGGAGGACGCGAGGACGGATCGCTCGGCGTGCTGTGCAGGGCATGCAACGGAGCCAAAGCCGACCAGCAGTAAGACAGCTCCACGTTTCCGCAGGTCAGCGCATGATCCACCCCCCGGCGCGTTTTCCCTGGTCAAAGACATGGCCACGACCCGCGCACAGGCGCGCATTTCGCGTCTCAACTTCCTAACCCCCCTTGCTGGTGCTGGAGGTGCGAGATGGCTGCACCCAAGCCGAAGCCGCCCGGCCTGAAGCTGGTCGAGGGTCGTGGCGTGGGCCGGGATTCCGGCGGCCGGCCCGTCAAGCAGCCACCCGGTTTTGTCCGTCTGCCGCCGGATCCGCCGGAGTGGCTACCTCGGGAGGCGCGCGCGGAGTGGGAACGCGTGGTGCCGGAACTGGCGAGGCTGCAATTGACCAAGCCGGTAGATCGAGCGGCGTTGACGGCGTACTGCCTGACGTGGGATCGCATGGTCCGCGCGCAGCAGGAGATCGAGGATGACGGCGGGAGTGTGCTGGGCAGAAACTCGCAGGGCCGGGTGCGGCACCCCGCCGTGGCGGTCGTTGAGGCGGCATCCAAGGAACTGCGGGCATGGTGTGCCGAGTTCGGGTTCACGCCGAGTGCCGAGAATCGGGTCAACAACCCTGAACCGGATCCGGGCGAGGACAACCCCTTTGCTGGATGACACCAATACAGCGCATGCCAGGAAATGCGTTCACTTGTTCGATAAGCTGCACATGTGACTTGCTCAGTGGCCAAATGTGATCGCCCGATCTACGCCAAGGGCCTGTGTGCTGGCCACGAGAAGCGCCTGCGCGACAAGGGAGACGTGCAAGCGGACAAGCCGTTGCGCGTCTGGCGGTACGGGACCACGCCATGCGAGGTCGAGGGGTGCGACCGCAAGATCCGGGCCAGAGGGCTCTGTGGTGCCCACCTGGAGAGGCTTCGCCGAGGTGCGGACCTCCAGTCCAATGTCCCTATCAGGGACCGGAACGCGCCCAAACGGATGTGTTCGGTAGAGGGCTGTGATCGAGAGCACCAGGGGCGCGGCTACTGCGCTGCGCATCTATCCCGTGTAGCACGGGTCGGCCACCCGCAGGTGAGCCTTCCGGTTCGGAAAAACGAGGGCCGATACGTCGACACGGACGGATATGTCCAGACTCACGTTCAGGAGGGTCACCCGTTCCGGACGAAGGGGCAGCGCGTACCCGAACACCGCCTTGTGATGGAGCTATTTCTGTCCCGCCCCCTCAGGGCAGGCGAGACAGTGCATCACAAGAACGGGATACGGCACGACAACCGCATCGAGAACCTCGAACTCTGGGCGTCCACTCACCCCTATGGCCAGCGTGTCGTCGATCTGATCGCTTGGGCGCGTGAGTTGTTGAGCACCTATGCGGCCGAGGAGGACCTTTTGTTGTCCGGGGAGGCCGTTGTCGATGTCGCGCCGCCGGAGGGTCGCTCCGTCTGATCTGGGTATTTCGGACGAGGTCGCGTGGTATCTGGAGCAGCGAGGTATTCCCCTCCCGGATTGCCCACCGAAGGTGCTTACTCCGTCGCCCGGCGAGGTGCGCGGCGCGAAGTTTGATCCCGCGCGTGTCGATCGCGTTCTTGCCGCATTCGCTCTGCTGCGGCATACGCAGGGGAAATGGGCCGGGATGCCGCTTCGTCCGGATCCGTGGCAGGTGGCCTACATCCTGGCACCCGCATTCGGCTGGGTGATCTGGGACAAGGAGGCCGACGGCTATGTGCGCGTGGTGCGGAAGCTGTACGTGGACGTTCCTCGCCGTAACGGCAAGACGACGCTCGCTGGTGGGATCGCGATCTATATGACCGCAGCGGATGGCGAGCCGGGAGCCCAGGTGTATGCCCTGGCGACGAATGAGCGTCAGGCCCGGTTCACGTTTGATCCGATCCGGAAGTTGGCCGAGCGAGCCCCGGCACTAAAGGGGCACGTGAAGGCGTACACCAACAAGATCGTGCATCACGCCTCTGGCTCGTACTTTACGGTGGTGTCGTCGGTCGCAGAGGCGATGCACGGCGCGTCGGTGCAGGCGGCGGTCATCGACGAGCTTCACGTGCACAAGAGCGCCGAGCTCGTCGAGACGGTCGAGACCGGCACCGGGTCGAGACGGCAACCGATGGTGGTCACCATCACGACGGCAGACGACGGTCGCCCCAACACCATCTACGCCCGGAAGCGGCGGTACGTGGAGCAGCTCGCGGTGCGGGCCATCAAAGATCCGCAGACGTACGGGATCGTGTGGGGCGCGGATGAGGCCGACGATCCGTTCACCGAGGCGACATGGCGAAAGGCCAATCCGGGGTACGGGGTGAGCCCGTCCGCGTCATACCTGCGCGGCGCGGCGACCGAGGCACGACAGGATCCGGCGGCGCTCGCCTCATTCTTGAGGTTGCACCTCGGCATCCGCACCAAGCAGGTCACGAAGTACATCACGCTGGCCGACTGGGACGCCTCCGCCGGCCTGGTCGACGAGAGCGCGCTGACCGGCCGTGCCTGCTTCGGTGGTGTGGACCTGTCGAACGTCGAGGACGTCACGGCGGTGTGCTGGCTGTTCCCGGCGCCGGACGGCTCGTACGACGCGTTGTGGCGCTTCTGGTTGCCGGAGGATCGGCTGAAGGACATGGCGAAGCGTACGGCGGGCGCGGCCGACGTCTGGGTGCGGGAGGGCTGGCTGACTCTGACGCCCGGCAACGTCATCGACAACGAGGCGATCACGAACCGGATCGGCCAGGACGCCGCCAAGTTCCGGGTGCAGACGCTCGGCTACGACCGGTGGGGCGCCACGGACGTGGTGAGGGTGCTCGGCGACGGCGGCCTCACGTGCGTGCCGATCAACCAGGGCACGGCCAGCCTGAACCATCCGCTGAAGACGCTGCTCAGGCTGACGAAGTCGAGACAGATCCGGCACGGCGGTAACCCGGTCATGCGCTGGATGATCGACAACCTGGCGACGACGTCGGACAGCGGCGGCAACATCAAGCCGGACAAGGCCAACTCGGGCGACAAGGTCGACGGCGTGAGCGCGCTGCTCAACGCCTTGAAGGAAGCGATGGCCGTCCAGGAGGCGGCCAAGCCGCCGCCGGCCACCGCGCCGGCGCAGGCGGTGGGCGATGACCGGCAGATGTGGCGGCCCACGCAACGGCTCAACCTGTGAAGGAGACGCGATGGTGATCCGTATCAGGCTGCCCCGGTTTTCGGCGGGCGCGCTGTCCAACCTGGTGGGCGTGCTGGGCCTGGTCGCTGTCGCGCTCGCGGTGGGCGGCCTGTCCGGGAGCTGGTGGTGGTCGGTGCTGGTGGGCGGCGTGTTCGCGGTCGGCCTCGCGTACGTGGCGGCGATCGGGGCGGAGAGCGCCGAGCAGCGGATCGACCTGGACAGGCCGCGACCTGCGCGACCGGTGAAGGCGGCGTAGCCGGTGCGGTCCTGGTTCGCTCCGCCGCGCCGTGGCCGCCGGGCGGTGGAGGCGTCCCCGCAGCAGCTCGCGGCGACCGGCGCGGGCTACGACCCGATCGACGGTGAGGCCGGGTGGCGGCGGGCCGGCAGCGGTGGCCGCGAGGTGCCGTACTGGACGCAGGAGCGGGCCCGTCAGTTCTCGATCGCCGGGTACCGATCGAACCCTATGGCCCGCGCCATCATCGACACGTACGTCAGCTTCTGCGTGGGCGACTCGGGCGTCACCTTCCAAGCCACCAACGCCGCGGTGCGGCGGGTGGTCGAGGAGTTCTGGGACGACCCGCGCAACCAGATCGGTGCCGGGCAGGAGTTGGGCCTGCGCTCGAATCTGCTGATGGGGGAGACGCTGCGCGAGCTGATGGTCGGCTCGGGCAGCGGCGTGGTGCGGTACGCGCCGCTGGACCCGGCCAGCATCACCGACGTGACGATGGCCCGCGGCAACGTGCTGTGGCCGGAGCGCGTGGTGCTCGGGTCGGGCTCGGACGAGCGGAAGCTGTCCGTGGCGGGCGTCGACGACGCGACCGGCCTGAGGGACGGCGAGGCGCTGTTCTGGACGCCGTTCAAGACGGTGGAGACGGACGTGCGCAGCATGCCGTTTCTGACGCCGGTGCTGGACTGGCTCGACTCCTACGACACGATCCTGTCCAACCTGATCGACCGGACGGCGCTGGCCCGCTACCTGGTGTGGGACGTGACGGTGGAGGGCGAGCAGGACGATGTGGACGCGTTTGTCGCCAGCCGGGGCGGCACGCACGTGCCCCGCTCGGGCACGATCGAGGTGCACAACCAGTCGGTGACGTGGAAGCCGCAGACGGCGGATACGGGAGCGTACGAGGACTCCAACGCCGCCAAGTCGGTGCTGACTTTGATCGCGGGCGGTTCGGGTCTGGCGCGCACGTGGCTGGCTGACCCGGAGGACGCCAACCGGGCCACCTCGCTGACGATGGCGGAGCCGGTGCGCCGCCGCGTGCAGGGCGTGCAGAAGATGTGGCTGGCCCTGCAGACCGAGTTCACGCGCTTCGCGGTCGACCGGGCGGTGGCGGCGGCGCGACTGCCGCGCACGGTGGAGGCGACAGATCCGCGCACTGGCCAGGCGTATGAGATCCCGGCCGCGCAGAGCGTGCTGGTGACGGGCCCGGAGGTGGCGGCTGCGGACGCGCAGATCACCGCGCAGACCCTGCTCAACCTGTCGACCGGCCTGGAGAAGCTGCGACAGATCGGCGCTTTGTCGGCGGAGGCGACCGCGGTGGCTGCGCGGAAGGCGTGGGAGGACTTCGTCGGCATCCCCTACAACGCCGACTTGGACGCGCCGGACGCGAACCCTGACGACATCGCGACGGCGATCGACGACTCGAAGGCCCGGCCGAACCCGCGGCTGGCCGTGGTGAACGGAGATGGATCATGACGCGGTTTGAGGCTGCGCGGGCGCTCGGCGTGGCGCCGTCCGAGGTGCGCGACGTGGAGGAGACGGGCGACGGTGCGCGGGTGCGGATGACGAACGGCGCTGTCCGGCTTATCACGGGCGACGGCGTGTTCGCCTGCGACGAGCATCCGGCGAGCGCGCATCTGCGCCGCTGGGAGGAGTCGGAGCCGGAGTCGGTCGAGGATGCGGACGAGCCCCGCCTGGGCGAGGGCGAAGGCGAGGGTCAAGACGACGGCGAGGGCGAGGGCGAGCAGCAGGGCGAGCCCGAGGGCAAAGGCGAAGGCCAGGGCCAGCCCGAGGGCGAGGGCGAGCATCAGGGCGACGAGGTGCCGGACGGCACCGTCGAGCAGGTGCTCGCCTGGGTGGGCGACGACCAGGCCAGGGCCGTGCGGGCGCTCGACGCCGAGCATGCGCGCGAGAAGCCCAGGTCGACGCTGGTCGCCCGCCTCACCGAACTGCGGGAGGGCTGATGCCGTACACGTCCCACGGGCACCAGTACGGGCCCGCCGAGCACGGGGAGCCGCGCCCGGCGGTCGTCATGCAGTGCGGCGGGCCCGGCCCGTGCCCGGAGTGCAACCAGGAGGTCGCCGCGGGCACGTTCCGCGCGGCGGCGGGCGGCCCGGACGCGCCAGCGAACCGCCCGGAAGTGACCTGCCCGGCATGCGGGCACGCCTTCGACCCGTCTGGGCCGGGCGTGCGCACCACCGAGTCCGTCGAGGGCGCCGAGGGGCCCAGCTCCGAGGCGATGATCGACGGCGAGCGCTCCTACGACGACACCCGAGAGCTGGTGCGCAAAGCGCTGCAGGCCCGCGCCAGGGCCGCCTCCGGCATGTCGTACGCGTGGGTGTACATCTCCGACCTGACCAGCTCGCAGGTGGTGTACGCGTCCGGCGACGACGAGCTGTTCCAGTGCTCCTACTCGGTGGCCGAGGACGGCGAGGTGACGCTGGGCGACCCGGCCAAGGTAGTGCGCACCTACGCCCCGGCGCCCTCGGGGACTGCCGGCGAGCCCGCCGGTGTCGACCCCGCCCCGGCGGTGGAGTCGGCCGGTGAGGTCGAGCAGCAGGACCAGATCGTGGGCCGGGTCATCGAGAACCTGGGCACGGACTCGGGCGGCGTCCGCAAGTTCAGGGTGCGGGTCATCGCCTACGGCGACTCCAAGAACCGCCGCCGCTACCCGGAGAGCGTGCTACGCGTCGCCGCCCCCATGTACGAGGGCGCCAAGTGCTACGACGGTCACCGCGACGAGAAGGAGCTGAAGACCTCCACCACGCGCGGCCTGGTCGGCTACTACCGGGACGTCACCGCCGAGAGCGACGGCCTGTACGCGGACCTGCATCTGCTGCCGTCGGCGGCGCGGTCGGCCGAGGCGCTTGACGCCACGCTGTCGCTACAGGAGCAGGGGCTGGAGCCGCTGATCGGCGTGAGCCACGACGTGTACGCCATGTACAAGCAGATCACGGTCGGCGGGAAGCGCATGCATGAGGCGACCGCCATCACCCGCGTCAATAGCGCCGACCTGGTCGCCGACCCGGCGGCGGGCGGCCGGGCCACGCGCATGGTTGCCGCCGGCGATGAGGGCGGCGACCCGGATTCATCAACGTCGGGCACGGAGCCCGCAACGCAGGAGGAGGACGACGTGCCCAAGAAGGAAGACATCCTCAGCGCGCTGCGCGAGGCGTCAGCGGAAGAGCTGGCCGCGCTGGGCCTGGCCAAGGCCGAACCCGCCAAGGAGGCCAAGGAGCCGGAGCCGGTCAAGGAGCCGGAGAAGACGGAGCCGGCCCGGTCGGTGGAGGCGGACACGCTGCCGAAGGCCAGCTACATGGGCCGCCTGATGATCCGCGGCAAGGTGGAGGACGCCGGTCTCCCGGTCAGCGTGGTCGAGTCGATCGCCGAGTCGCTGCCGGAGCGGATCCGCGAGTCCGACGTGGACGGTGCGGTCGCCTCGCTGAAGAGCGCGATGGCGGTGATCGAGCGGGCCGACCTGGCGCCGAAGGCCACCGTGACGGTGACGAAGGAGTCGCGGGAGAAGAAGCTGCAGGCGCTGGACGCGTTCTTCGACGGCAAGTTCTCGGAGGGCTACCACAGCTTCAAGCAGGCGTTCGTCGACTTCACTGGCTACGCGCCGCGCAGCTTCGACGCGGACGTGAACCGCTACATCCTGCGGGAGAGCATCGGCGGGCTGTACGACTCGGCTGTGCGCTCGGAGGAGTCGCTCGACACGACGTCGTGGGCGCAGGTGCTGGGCGACAGCATCACCCGCCGGATGATGGCGATGTACGCGCTGCCGAACCTGCAGACGTGGCGGCAGATCGTGTCCAGCGTGGTGCCGGTGAACGACTTCCGGACGCAAAGGGTCGGCAGGGTCGGCGGCTACGGCACGCTGCCCGTCGTGCCAGAGGGTTCGCCGTACCCGGCGCTGACGTCGCCGGACGACGAGGAGGCCACCTACGCGCTGAGCAAGCGGGGCGGCACGGAGGACCTCACCCTGGAGATGATCGCCAATGACGACGTGCGGGCGATCTCCAGCATCCCGGCCAAGCTGGGCCGCGCGGCGGCGCAGACGCTGTACCGGTTCGTGTGGGACATGATCCGCACCAACCCGACCACCACCTATGACGGCACGCCGCTGTTCCACGCCTCGCACGGCAACACGACCACGTCGGCGCTGTCGGAGTCGGCGCTGGCCGCCGCCCGGCAGGCGATGCGCGAGCAGACCCCGTACGGCAACTCGACCGAGCTGCTGGACCTGACGCCGCGCACGCTGGTGGTGCCTCCGGCGCTGGAGCTCCCGGCGTGGAAGCTCACCACCAGCGCTGTGTCGGTGGGCGCGGCGGGCACGGACGCCGAGCAGTCGCGCACCGCGCCGAACATGCACTCCAGCCTGTCGCTCGTGGTGGTGCCGTACTTCACCGCCGACGACAACAACTGGTATGTGATCGCCGACCCGAACCAGGCGCCCACTCTGGAGGTGGGCTTCTACCAGGGCCGTCAGGACCCGGAGCTGTTCACGCAGGCGGACCCGAACCAGGGCGCGACCTTCAACGCCGACAAGGTCGTCTACAAGATCCGGCACATCTACAGCGGCACCGTGCTCGACCACCGCGCCGTGTACGGCGGCCTGGTCGCGTAGCCCAGCTCGGTCCCGGCCTGGCGATGACCCCCGGGCGGGCCGGGACCGTCTCCACGCATCCGACCTGGAACAACGAGAGGGAAGATCCATGCAAGTCAAGGACCTGCGCGGCGACCACGTGTTCGCCATCCCGGTCGCCGGCCAGGCGACGGCGAGCACCGCGGACGAGTTCGTGGCGATGGTGGCGCCGTTCGACATGACCATCACCCGCGTGAAATGGGTGCCCACCACGGCGGTGACCGCGAACGGCACCAACTACTTCACGCTCACACTGCGCAACAGGACGACCGGCGCGGGGACGGCGCTGCCCGCGCAGCGCTCCTACGCCGCCACCAACTCCGTCGCTTTCGCGGCCGAGGACATGACGCTGTCCGGCACGGAAGCGGCCCTCAACGTGGCCGCCGGCGACGTCCTCACCGTCGAGAAGCTGGTGACGGGCACCGGCCTGGCCATGCCCGACGGCACCGTCCAGATTTTCGCCCGGGGCAACTAGTGTCCGACCAGGTGGCGCTGACGGGCGCCGACCAGGTGATCCGCACCGGGTCTGCATACCTGGCCGGCTACACGATCAGGGAGACCGCGGGGGCGGCTGCCGCCGTCCGCATCTACGACAACGCGTCGGCCGCGTCGGGCGTCATCCTGGCCGCTGTCTCCCTGCCCGCCGACGGGTCGGTCGACGTGATGTACCCGAGCTCGTTGCGGGCGCTGCACGGCGTGTTCGTGGACGTCGTGTCCGGCACGGTCGAGGGCAGCGTCCGGATCGGATGAAGGACAGATCATGACGGATGTACGGCTGGGCCTGGTCATCACGGCCGAGGCCGAGGTCATCAAAGCGGTCCCACCGGCAGGCCCGGAAACGGACGCGGAAGTGCTGGAAGACGACGAGCAGGCCGGGGGTGAGGAGTAATGGCGGTCGGCCTGCACGCCGTCAACCTCGCCAACGGCTGGCTCAACCTGCTGCGCAACGTCGCCTACACGGCGAAGACGAACGTCTACGTCAAGCTGCACACCGGAGATCCGGGCGCGGCCGGCACCAGCGCGGCCAGCTCGGTGACGACCCGGCCGGAGGTGACGTTCGCCGCGCCGGCTAACGGTTCGATGACGGCCAGCAATACGCCGTCGTGGACGAACTGGGCGGGCACGAACGGCGAGGTGATCACCCACATCTCGGTCTGGGACAACGCCACCGCCGGGAACTTCCTCACGTCGGTGCAGCTCACGGCGTCGAAGACGGTCAACACCGGGGACACGCTCAACCTCACGGCTCTTTCGATCGCGCTCACGCCGATCGCTGCGTGACGGGCACCCCGCCCATCCCATCTGCAGAGCGGAGCACAGAATGCGGTTCGTCCTCATCGACGCGGGCGGCGACCTCCACGTGACCGGCGGCGGCGCCGATGCCTGGCTGGAAGACGTCGGCGACACCAACCCCACCCGAGTGCCGCTCGCCCCGCTCGACGGCGGCCTGGGCCCGATCACCGGCTGGGTGAACAGCGCGGGCAGCCCCACCCACTCGGTGAACCCGCTCGGCGGCCAGACGCTCGTCAATCTCGGCGCCCCCGCGGGCGACTACTACGGGCCGGTCCTGGTCACCGGCTGGGATCCGGTCGTTGAGCGGGCGATCGGCATCCACAGCGACCAGTCGGTCCAGATCGTCGCCGCCTACGACGCCGCCGAAGCCCAGCAGGGCTGACCTCCGGCCATGCCACAGGAGGGTTAGACCGCCGTGGCCGCGCCGTCGCCCGTCTCCATCGGCACCTACCTGGACGGTTCGGGCACGTCGGCGGCGGTCGCGATCCCGGCGGGCACCGCCGCCGGGCGTGTGGCTGTCGTCACCATCTTCATGGACGGCGACCAGCTCACCGTCACCCCGCCGACCGGGTTCGCTGAGGCGGAGGGCTCGCCGTCGTCGATTCCGTCCGGGCCGGGCGGGCACAGCCTGCACAAGTTCTGGAAGCGTCTCAGCGGCCCCGAGGCCGGGACGTGGACGTTCACGTGGGGGACCTCCCGCTACCGCGAGGCTGTCGCCGAGCTCTACCAGGACGTCGTCGCCACCGGCTCGCCGTGGGACACCCCGACGGACACCGCGCAGGACACCGGCAACAGCACGACCACGCCGCCGGTCGACGTGACGACGGCGGGCCCTGACCGGCTGCTGGTGTGGTCGGGCACGAACTGGGGCGGCGGCTCGTGGACGGCCCCCGCGAGCCCGTCAGGCTTCACCCTGCGGGCGTCCGGCGGCGCCGGTGTGCTGGCCACCGCCGACGCCACGTTCGCGGCGGCGGGCAGCACCGGCCCGGTGGTCGGCACGTGCACCGGTTCCGACAAGCGAACCGCCTGGCTGGGCGCCCTGATCGGCACCACCACGTCGGGCGCCACCACGCACGAGGCGCAGGCGTCCGCGTCTGCGACCGCGACGCTCACCGGCCAGGCGTCGGCGACCAAGCCGGCCACCGCCTCCCGCACGATCACCGCGGCGCGCACGAGCGCCGCGACGGTGACCAAGCCGGTGTCGGCCAGCACGACAGCGACTGCCGCGCTGGCAGCCGCCGCGCAGGCGATTCGCCCGGCCGGGGCGGAGTCGACGGTCACAGCCTCCCGCTCGGCGACCGTCTCGGCGGTCAAGCCGGCGGCCGGGGCGTCCACCACGTCGGCCGTACTGTCGGCCACCGCCGCGGCGGCCAAGCCGACCGCGGGAACCTCAACCGTGGCCGCGCTGCTCGCCGCCGCAACCTCCGCAGTGAGGCCGCTCGACGGCGCCGTGCACGTGGCGGCCGCCCTGTCGGCGGCGGTGGAGGTGTCCGGCGTCCAGGAGGCGCTGGCGGTCTCCAGCGTCACCGCCACGCTGGCCGCGTCGGCGGCGACGGTTCAGGTCCTGGCGGGGTCTGTGGCGGTCGAGGCGGCACTGACCGCCTCTGCCGCGCCCGCCCGCCCGGCTGCTGTCGCGCTGGCCGCTACGGCGGCTCTGGAGGGCGCCGCGCAGGTGGCTCGCCACGGCGCGGCCGGGCTGACCGTGTCGGCCGCCCTGTCGGGTGCGGCGGTGGTGGTGAAGCCGCTGGCGGCGACGCTGCCGATCGCCGCGACAGCCACCGCGCAGGCGGCCGGGCCGGAAGGAGAGCGCCCGCCGGGCCTGTTCGGCGCGTCGGCGCGCACCCGCGCCGGGACAGACGGCGTGATGCGGGTGACGGACACGAGCGGCGGATCGGGCGGCGTACGCGCCGGAAGCGACTGGTGAGAGGGGCGCAGTGAGCAGAGTGTTGCGGACGGCCGCGGCCACGCTGGAGCGGACCTTCTACCTGGACGAGGAGCCGGTCGACTCCTCCACCACGGTCACCGTGTCGGTGACCGACTCGTCCGGCACGGTGGTGGCGTCCGGCGCCGCCACCTCGGCCGGGGCCGGGACGGGCCGCTACACGTTCGTGCTGCCCGGCCAGCCGCAGCTCGGCGTGCTGACCGCCAGATGGTCGGCGACGATCGCGGGCGCGGACGTGCAGGCAGACGACGTGGTCGAGGTGGTGGGCGGCTTCTACTTCACGCTGGCCGACGCCCGAGCCTCCGACGCCTCGCTGGCCGACACCGCCAAGTATCCGACGGAGCGGCTGGCCGCCGTCCGCTACGAGGTTGAGGTGGAGTGCGAGAGCATCACGCAGCGGGCGTGGGTGCCGCGCTACCGCCGGGTGGTGCTGGACGGGACGGGTCTGGCGGATCTGGTGCTGCCGGACGGCGGCGACGAGTGGCGGGCCGGGATCCGGTTGCGCGGGGTGCGCGCCATCCGGTCGGCGTCGGTGGCGCCGCGCACCGGCGAGACGGCGGTCGCCCTGTCGGCGGGTGAGCTGGCTGCGCTGGCGGTGATGCGGGACGGCACGCTGCGCCGTACTGACGGCCGCTCGTGGACGGAGGGGCTCGGCAACGTCGTGCTGGAGTACGAGTACGGCTCCGACGCGCCGCCCGCGGATCTGCGGAGCGCGGCGCTGCTGCGCTTCCGCTGGCTGGCCACGAAGCCGCGCTCGGGCGTGCCTGACCGGGCCACGTCGTTCACGCCCACGGAGGGCGGCGTGTACGAGCTGGCCACCGCGGGCGCGTCCGCCACCGGCATCCCGGACGTGGATGCCGCGTACGCCCGCTACGGGCGCGGCGGGGGCGGAGGTGGCGGCGGTGCTGGCGGCGCCGGCCCCGGCCCGGCCCCGGCATCCCGGCCGCTCAACTTCGACCCGCAGCGGAACTCGCTGTTCCACGGAGGGGTGCGCTGATGCTGTCTCGCCCGACCCGCGCGGCCGTCGTCAAGCAGGCGGTGTACGCCCGGGTGGCCGCCGACCTGGCCGCCATCCCGGAGACGGCCGAAGTGCAGGTCAGCTACGCGTTCCCGGGCGATGTCGAGCGGGAGTGCGTGTATCTCGGGTCGTCCCGGTTCAGCCGCCGCCGGATGGGGCTCGGCGCCGACGAGGAGACGCTGTCGGTCAACCTGCACGTGTACGTGCGGCATCCGGGCGCGGCGGTGGAGGAGACCGATGAGCGCGCGGTCGAGATCGGCGGCGTGCTGGAGGCCATGCTGTCGGCGGCGCCGAGCATGCCGGGCGTGGACGGCGTCATGTTCGCCTCCGTCGAGTCCGGCGAGCTCGACGGCGGGTTCGAGGACGACGCCGCGGTGAGCGTGCTCGACTACGTGCTCACCTTCCGGTCGGCGGTGTGACGTGGCCAGGACTTCGACGAACACCGACGAGCTGCGCCGCCTGATCCGTGACCTGAGCGGCCTGCCCGCTGACGTGCGGCGCGAGCTGCGGCCCGCGCTGCGGAAGGCCGGCCAGCATGCGCTCGTGCAGGCGCGAGCCAACGCCTCCTGGTCGCGGCAGATCCCGCCGGCGATCCGGCTGTCGGTGTCGTTCGCCGCACGCCGGCCGGGCGTGACGCTGATAGGTGACCGGCGTAAGGCGCCGCCGATTCGCGCCTTCGAGAATTTGGGCCGGCAGGGCTTCTTCCGGCACCCGGTGCCGAACACCCGGCGGCGGGGCCTGCGCGCTGCCGCGAGCGGCGAACGGCGGCGGTGGGTGTCGCAGCGTGCGCGCCCGTTCCTGTTCCCGGCGGCCGAGCAGGCGATGCAGCAGATCGACGCGGACATCGGCGCGGCCGTCGAGGCGGCGGCCCGCAAGCACGGCTTCAAGTGAAGGGATCGTGATGGCGTTCAGTTTGAGATCGTTCTTCGAGCTCGCCGCAGAGCTCACGTCGCCGCTGGACCTGTCGACGCCCACGTCGTCGCTGGCCGTGCGGCAGCAGATGAATTTCGCGCAGGGCGCGGGCGCGGGCCAGGCCGACATGATCTGGCACGACCGCGGCACGATCGCCGCATCGTTGACCACGACGCTCGACCTGGCGGGCGGGCTGGCCGGGCCGTTCGGCGGCAACCTGACGTTCGCCCGGATCAAGATGCTGCTGGTGCGCGCCGCGGCGGCCAACACCAACAACGTGAACGTGGTCCGCCCGGCCAGCAACGGCCTGCCGTTGGCGCTGGCGGCGGGCGACGGGTTCCCGGTCAAGCCGGGCGGCGTCTTCTGGTGGTACGACCCGACGGCGGCTGGGGTGGCGGTGACGGCGGGCACCGGCGACCTGCTCGACCTCGTCAACAGCGGCGCCGGGAGTTCGGTCACGTACGAGGTCGTCATCGTCGGCGCGGCGACGTAAGGAGTCGAGATGGAGACAGTGGAGATCACGCACCCGGACCTGCCTGGGGTCCGGCGCAGCGTGCCGAAGGCGGCGTTCGAGCACCATCACATCCGCGCCGGCTGGGAGCTGGCGGCGACCCCTGACGAGAGGGAGCGCACCCGGCTGATCCTCGTCAAGGCGGGCGTCGACCCGGCGGAGGCGGAGCGGGTCGCCGAGGCGGCCTACCCGCGAGAGGAACCGCCGCCGACCGGCGGAGAGAAGGCCAGCGAAGCCCCGGCAACCGCCGGCGCTTCTGCGTTGGGAGACCAGTCCGGAGAGAAGCCGACTCCGCGTCGGCGTGCCAGCAGGGAAGAGGGTGCTGAGTAATGGCTGCCACGCCGATCACGACGTTCACCCCGTACTACACCAAAGAGAACATCAAGTGGGTGTGGGTCACGGCCATCGCGAACAAGGCGGCTGTCACCCGCGCGGAGATCAACGCGGGGACCGACATCACGGAGATCGTCAACGAGTGGGACGGCTGGACGGTGTCGACCGGTTTCGTAGACGTCCCCAACCCGAACCGGCGCTTCACCCCCAAGATCCCGGGCGGTATCGAGGCGGCCGACTCCTCCCTCACCACCTACCTGAACAAGGCGGGCATTGATGCTCGGCAGCTTCTGCCTGAGCTGGAGGAGGGCTTCATGCTGCGCATGGACGCGCAGGACGTCGCCGGGCGGCTGATGGACGTGTTCCCTTCCACGGTCGCATCGCACAGCAAGACCTTCGAGATGGACGGCTCCCCGATGGTGGTCATCCAGTTCGCCATCACTGACGAGCCGGCCACCGACGTCGTCATCCCCGCGTAAGGAGCACGCCGTGGACCTGATCTCCAAGGACGAGCTGCTGCAGGTGCAGTGTCCCGTCGAGGACGTGGAGCTGCACCACCCGGACGGGCGACCGCTCGGCAGGATGCGGGTGCGCGGCCTGACGGGCGCCGAGGTGAACGAGTGGCAGGACGCCGTCGTGGAGACGGTCGGCAAGAAGCGCAAGCAGTCCAAGCACACGATGGCGATGCTCATCGTCGCCTCGGCGATAAACCCGGATGGCACGCCGTACTTCGAGCCACGCGAGGTGCTGCGTGTCTCCCAGATGCCGGGCTTCATCCTCACCCAGCTCGTCGAGCCGGCGCTGCGCCTGTCCGGCCTCTCGGAGGAGGACGTCGAGGAGCTGGTCGAGGGTTTCGACGACGGCCCGAGCGAGGACGGTATTTCCGGCTAGCGCTCGCCTTGGGCATGCCGGTCGCGGAGATGCTGCAGCGTATGTCCGGCCGTGAGCTGGCCGAGTGGCAGGCGTATGAGCGGGTGTACGGCCCGATCGGGGTTGAGGGGCGGCTGGACCGTACGGCCGCGGTGATCGCGAAGCAGGTGGCCGATTCGCTGCGGGGGCCGAAGACGAAGCCGTCCGAGTTGGACGACTTCATGCCGCGCTGGGATCGGCGGCCGGTAGGCGACGGAGGGGAGGCGTAGGTGGCGGGCGTGCTGCGTAACCTGCGGATTGTCCTCGGCGTGGATTTCAACGAGTCCGGCTTGAAGAAGGCGGACAGGGCGCTGCATCAGATCGACAAGCGGCTCGGCGCGATCGGCCGCCGCGCCGCGATGAGCGCCGGCCTGGCCGCCGTCGCCGGGAGCGCGCAGGCGATGACTGCCGCGCTGCTGCCTGCCGCGCCGGCGATCCTGGCGCTGCCGGCGGCGATGGCGGTGGCGAAGACGGCCACGGCCACACTGAAGGTCGGCTTGATCGGCATGGGTGACGCCATGTCGGCGGTCGCCTCTGGGGACGCTGCCGCCCTGGATGAGGCGCTGACGAAGCTGTCGCCGAACGCCCGCAAGTTCGTCCGCGAGATCTCCGGGCTGAAGGGCCAGTTCGATCCGGTGCAGCAGGCGGTCCAGCAGAAGATGTTTGCCGGGCTGGGCAGGGAGATGCGCCCGGTCGCGGACAATCTGCTGCCGGGTATCCGGACGGGCATGCTGGGCGTGGCAGCGGGCTTCAACGTGGGCGCGAAGGAGGCGCTGAAGTTCGCCTCGACGCCGATGGCGAAGGGCGCCGTCAACAAGGTGTTCGCCAGCAGTTCCCGCATCATGCATCAGCTCGGCGGCGCCACGAAACCTGCGTTGGCCGGCGTGACCGCACTGACGGTGGCGGGCCTGCCGCTGGCTGAGCGCATGTCGTCGTGGGCGGTCAACGGCGTGAAGGCGGCGAGCGCCTTCCTGACCAGCGAGCGCGGCGCGGCCATGCTCGACAAGGCGGTCGACAACGCGGGCGACACGCTGGCGCAGCTCGGCCGGATCGGCGGGAACGTCGGCGGCGGGCTGATCAGCATGTTCGGGAAGATTGAGAACTCCGGCGACGGCGTGCTCGACACGATCGAACGGCTGACCGCCCGGTTCGAGGCGTGGGCGAAGTCGGCGGAAGGCCAGCGCGACACGGCGGAGATGTTCTCGCTGCTGCGCGACGTGGCCGCCGATCTGGGGAATGTGCTGCCGCTGGTGGCGGGCCCGCTCGGGCTGGTCGCCAACATCTTGACGTCGCTGCCGGGCCCGATCCGGGACGTGGTGACGCAGGGGCTGGCGCTGGCGCTGATCGTCGGCCCGCTCGCAGGGAAGATCGGGGCCGTCGCGTCGGCGGGCCTGCACGCGGCTGACGGGGTGCGGCGGATGCGGGATTCGGTGGCGGCGGCGGGCGGCCCGATGGGGGCGCTCGGCAACGCCGCCACGAAGACACGCTCGATGCTGGGGGCGGCGGCGGGCGTGCTGGCCGGCCCGTGGGGGCTCGCGCTGGCGGGCGGCGTGGCCGCCCTCGGCCTGTTCGCCACCCGCAACAATCAGGCGGAGCAGCGGGTCAAGGACCTGACGGACGCGCTCGTGCGGAACAAGGGCGCGCTCGACGAGACCGCGATCGCGAACGTGAAGAACGAGCTGCTGACGCGCGGCGTGTACGACGCCGCCGAGAAGCTCGGCATCAACCTGTCTCTGGTGACGGACGCGGCTCTCGGCAACCGGACCGCTATGGCGCTGGTCAACACGGAGCTGCAGGCTGCCGCGACGAACGTGCAGGTGTACGGCGGCCGTGCCGGTCACGGCGCGATCGCGCAGAAGCAGCTCACCGGCGGCGCCAAGCTCGTGTCGGACGCGCTGAACACCTCCAACTCGGAGATGACGGAGGCGACCCGGAACGCGCGGCTGCTGGCGGCGGCCGGGACCGGCACGGTCGGCCCATCGAAGGCGGCGGCCTCGGGTATCGCCGGGGTGGGGTCGGCGGCGGACAAGACGTCCACCAAGGTGGGCGCCCTCAACAACTCGCTGGTGCGCTTCAAGTCGTTGACCGGCGACGCCGACATGGCGGCGATCGGCGCCCGCAACGCGCTCGACGCACTGTCGGAGGCGGTGAAGAAGAACTCGCTGCGGGTGAACGAGCGCACCGGGAAGATCAGCATCAACAGCAAGGCTGGCCGGGAGAACACGCGACTGGTGATCGACGCGATCCGGGCCGCCACCGACCACTCCGACAAGCTGGTCAAGCAGGGCAAGAGCACCGACGTGGCAAACGCCGCGTTCAAACGCCACATCGACCGGCTGTCGGGCGTGCTGTCGAAGGCGGGCCTGTCGAAGCAGGCGATCGACGCGCTGGTGCGCCGGTACGTGACGATGCCGGCCCAGATCAACGCCGCCACCGGCAAGATCAAGGACCGTAAGGTCCGCATTGAGGTGCGCGCGGGCGGCGAGCTGGTCGGCTACAAGGTGCAGGGCGGCACCCTGCTCAGGGCCTCCGGCGGCATCCTGCCCGGCTACACGCCGGGCAAGGACGTGCATTTCTTCCACTCGCCGACCGGCGGCACCCTGGGCCTGTCCGGCGGCGAGGCGGTCATGCGGCCGGAGTGGACGAAGGCGGTCGGCGCGTCCGCGATCGACCGGATGAACGCCGCGGCGCGGGCGGGCGGTGTGCCCGCGGTGAAGCGGATGCTGGCCACGGGCGTCGGCCCGCAGCGGCTGGGCGGCGAGGGCGCGTTCTACGCCGACGGCGGCATCATCGCGCAGGGCTCGGTGTCGGGCCTGTCGTCGGTGCAGAAGATGGCGACCCGCGCCAACGCGCTGTACGGCATCTGGGCGAAGAACATCGGCACCGGCATCAGCAAGGCGCTGTCGAAGATGCTGATGGGCGGGCCGGGCGTGCAGAAGGCGCTGAAGTGGGCGCGGTCGCAGCACGGCAAGCCGTACATCTGGGGCGGCGTTGGGCCGCGCGGCTACGACTGCAGCGGTTTCATGTCCGCGATCACGAACGTCATCAAGGGTCGGCGTCCCTACAGCCGCCTGTTCACGACGCACAGCTTCGGTTCCCGTAGCGGGCCGGGCGGATTCGTCCGCGGTCGCAAGTCCGGCTTCACGGTGGGTGTCACGGACGCCGGTGTGGGCCACATGGCGGGCACGCTGGGCGGCGTCAACGTCGAGTCCCGGGGGTCGAGGGGCGTCGTGGTCGGCAGCGCGGCCCGGGGCACCAACAACGGGCTGTTCAGCAGGCGGTATGGCTTGGCCAAGTTCGACCAGGGCGGCATTCTGCCGCCGGGCTTCACACCGGCATACAACGGCACCGGCAAGCCGGAGTACGTCTTCACGCACAAGCAGATGCAGTCCGGCGGTCGGCCGACAGAGGTGCACAACCACTTCCACATCGCGGTTCCGACGGCCTACCACAAGGGCGCGGTCGCCCGGGAGATCCACGAGCTGCTGTACGAGTACCAGTCCCGGTCCGGCGCGAGACTGAAGGACAGCCGTGGCTGAGCCGCTCTACCCGTCGATCGTGGTCGAGTGCATGTTCACCGATCCGACGTGGACGGACATCTCGCCGTGGCTGCGCTCGGCCAGCATCCAGCGGGGTAGCCGCCGCGCGGACTCTCCGCTGACCCGCTACGACCCGGGCGAGGCGACGGTCGTGCTCGACAACCGGGACCGGCGCTTCGACCCGACGAACCTCTCCGGCCCGTACGTGGAGAACTCCAGCAGCGAGTCCGGGGTGCTGCAGTTCACGTGCGAGATCTCGCAGGACTTCGGGCAGGGCTGGACGGTCGACGTCAAGTCGGCGCCCGGCCAGCAGGCGGAGATCGTCAACGTCTCGTCGAAGGCGTCGGGCACGACCGGCTCGTTTACCGTGGCCAAGCCGGTCGGCACCCTGTCGGGCCACCGGCTGATCGCCTTCCATTTCTGCGACGTGGGCACGCTCGGCGCGATGGGCACGCCGACCGGCGGCGGCTCGTGGGGGACGCCGCTGTCGACCCGCAGCGAGGGCGACGACACGCTGCAGGCGAAGGTGTGGGCGAAGACGGCGGGCGGCAGCGAGCCCGCCAGCTATGGCTTCACACAGGCGAGCGGCAGCGACGGCGTGGTCATCCTCGTCGCGGTGCGCAACTGGGACACCTCCTCCAGCGAGGTGGTGGCGTCGCAGTCGAACGGCGGCGCACCCGTCATGGGCACGCCGGCGACGACGCCGCACGCCTCCAACGACTTGGAGTTGCGGGTCGCGGCCGGTTCGTGGGGCGGCGCGTTCGGCGCGACGTGGGCTCCCCCGCAGGTGGAGGGCTGGGTGGAGCGGGCCGACATCCAGTCGCAGGCGTTCACGACGGCGACCCTGGCGGCCAAGCAGCTCACGGGCGTGGGCGGCGGCACCGGCACGCGGGTGAAGCCGATGCGACCGATCCGGGTGCGCGCGTCGATGCCGTTCACCGCGACGACGAACCTGGTCAAGAACCCGTCGTTCGAGACCGGCACGACGGGGTGGTCGAGCAACGGCACGTCCGTGATCGGCCGCGAGTCGACGGTGTCCCGGTTCGGCGGCTACACCGGGTCGGTGTCGAAGACGGCCGGCTCCACGATCTGCAACATCGAGCTGGTCGCCCCGCACGCGTTGTCGGTGCCGGCGGGCACGCAGGTGACCATCTCGGCGTACGTGCTCATCCCGGCCGCGGTGATCGGGCAGTTGACGGGGGTGGCGATCGCGGACGCGACGTTCGACGGCGCGATCTCCAACGTGTTCGTGCTGCCCGCGGATGCGGCGCCGGACGTGTGGCATCGCGTTTCGACCACGCAGACGGTGGCGCCGGGCAAGACGTTGACCCGCTTCCAGCTCCAGTTCTGGACGGACGGCTCGCACGCGACCGGGCAGGTGGTCGGCTATGTCGACGCCGTCCAGGTGGAGGCCGCCGCGACGGCGTCGCCGTTCTGTGACGGCTCGCAGCCGGCCTGCTCGTGGGCGGGGGCCGCGCACGACTCGACCAGCTCCCGGCCGGCCAGCGTCACATTCGACCTGTTCCACGGGTTCGCCGACGACTGGCTGGTGAGCTGGACGGGCGATTACGACTCCGAGGTGACGGTGCCGTGCACGGACGGGCTGGCCAGCCTCGCCGACGTCGACCGTTCCGCCGTGGCCGCGGTGGGGGCGGGCGAGGATTCGGGGGCGCGCGTGGACCGCATCCTGGACTCTATCGGCTGGCCTGCCGCCGACCGGGACATCGCGGTCGGCAACAGCACGCTGCAGGCGACCACGCTGGAAGGTAACGGCTTGGCGGAGTTGCAGCTCGTGGCCGACACGGAGATCGGCGAGCTGTATCAGGACGGGGCGGGCAAGGTGGTGTTCCGCAACCGGCAGGCGCTGCTCACCGACGACCGGTCGACGACGCCGCAGGCCCGGTTCGGGGAGGGCGGCGCGGCGAAGGGGCGGCTGCCGTACCACGACGTCGGGATCACCTATGACCGGACGCAGATGGCGAACATCGTGCGCGCCACCCGGGTCGGCGGCATCGAGCAGACGGCCAGCGACGCGGCCAGCATCCTCGAATATCGGAGGAGGACGTTCCCGGCGCCCGCCGAGCTGCTGATGCAGACGGACGCGGAGGCGCTGTCGTGGGCGTCGTGGCTGCTCTACCTGTCGCGGGAGCCTGAGTTGCGCTTCGACGAGCTCACCATCCGCCCGGAGAAGGATCCGGCGGCGCTGTTCCCGCAGGTGCTGGGCCGCGACATCGGCGACCGGATCATCGTGGAGCGGCGGCCGGTCGGCGCGGATGAGGACGTGGTGCGCGAGGTGTTCATCCGCGGCATCGAGCACACCATCCGCGGGCTGGCGAAGAACGATCCGCGATGGGAGACCCGATGGGTTCTCCAGTCGGCGGCCAAGGTGGGCAGCTTCCTGACGCTGGGGCATCCGATGCTCGGCGTGATCGGTGAGAACGGGCTGGCCTACTGATGTTCCGCCAGTTCGTCGACGGCGAGGTGCTGTACGCGGCCGACCTCATGCAGTACTTCGTGCAGCAGGTGCACGCCCGCAAGCTGGCTGACGAGACCGTCACGTCGAGCACCACGGCGCAGAACGACGACCACCTGCTCGTGCCGTTGCTGGCCAGCACGAAGTATTGGATCGAGTTCTTCCTCATCTACGACGCGGCGCAGGCCGGTGATTTCAAGATTCAGTGGTCGGTCCCAGCTGGGGCGACCCTGCGGTGGACGCACGGCGGGCTCGGCACCAGCACCACCAGCACGGTGGGCGAGGTGTCCCGCTTCTTCCGCAGCCAGAGCGACATCGGCACGATCGGCGGCCCGGCCGCCGGCGGCGGCACGCTCGCGGTGGTGCCGGGCGAGGGTTGGCTGGATGTGGGCGGCACGCCGGGGAACCTGCAGCTGCAGTGGGCGCAGGTCACCTCGTCGGCCACGGGGACAACCCTCAAGACGAACTCGTTGCTGATCGCGCAGAGGCTGACGGAGTAGGCATGCCGATCAAGGTTTTCGCCGACGGCGACCGGCCGACCGCCACCGACTTCAACCTGCACTTCATGCAGCAGGTGCACGCGTTGAAGACGGCGAGCGAGTCGGTGGTGTCGTCCACCACGCTGCAGGATGACGACCATCTCGCGGTGCCGGTGGACGCCGGGACCACCTACTGGGTGACCGCGGTCATCCACTATTCGGCGGCGACGGCGGGTGACCTGCTGATGGGCTGGAGCGCGCCGGGCGGCGGCACGACGTTCGAGTGGGTCAGCGACGCCTTCGCGTCGAGCAGCACGGCGGGCGGTGTGGACGCGGTGTCCCGCTCCTACCAGCAGCTCGGCTCGACCCCGTCGCCGGGCGGGAACGGCACCGGCGTGCTACTGGCGTGCATCCCGCGCGGCATCCTGATCACCGGCAGCATCGCGGGCACGTTCCGTTTCCGGTGGGCGCAGTTCGCCTCCTCTGCGACGGCGACGACGGTGTATCCGGAGTCGATTCTGATCCTGCGCAGGCTGACGGAGTAGGCATGCCGATCAAGACGTGGTCGTCGGGTGAGCGTCCTTCCGCCGCTGACCTGAACCGGTATCCGCTGCAGCAGGCGTTCCGGCTGAAGACGGCCGACGAGTCGGTCACGTCGAGCATCACACTGCAGGACGACAACCACCTGTTCCTCAGCGTCGCGGCGAACACGGACTACTGGGTGCAGGGCCATCTCATCTACGAGGGCGCGGCCAACCCGTCCGGCGACCTGCAGCTCGGCTGGAGCTATCCCAGCGGCGCGGCGTGGACGTGGGTCAGCGACGCGCTCGGCACGGGCGAGACGGCATCGACCGGCATCATCTCCCGCACTCGGCAGGTCGGGTCGGGCAGCAGCTCGCCGGGCACCGTCGGGGCCGGCGTCCTGGTGGTGGCCGTCCCGAAGGGCGTGCTGCGGGTCGGCTCCAGCTCGGGGTTCCTGAAGCTGCGCTGGGCCCAGCTGGCGTCGTCGGGCACGCCCACCATCGTCAAGACCGGCTCGCTGCTGACCATCCGCCGGCTCACCACCTAGGAGGGGCTGTGAAGTTCACCTACCGGCCGGGCACGCCGGAGGAGGTCGTCGCCAACCTGCACCGGCTGCGTGGTCGGGCCGGCAGCGGGGCGCGCATGCTGAACCGCGCAGGCCGGCCTCTCGCGGGCCGGGACGTGGAGGCGGAGGCGGAGGCGCTCAAGGACGCCGGCGCGACGATCGGCCACATCTACAAGCACGGCTTCCCGGCGGCCACCCCGCACGAGCAGGCGATGGATGAGGCGCTGGCGGCGGCCCGCGCCCACGGTCGGCCGCTCAGTGCGGAGATCGTGCAGACGCCGGAGCATGAGGCGGCGGGCGAGTTCCTAGTGAAGGTGCTGCTGCTCGGCGGGGAGGTGCCCCGCACATGATCGTGCCGTCCGCGCGGGTCTGCTCCGCCCTGGGAGCGCGGGCGGCACTCACTTCGGCGAGGGGGCGATGTGGCTGATGAGCCGACGATCGGCGAGTTGTCCCGGCGCCTGGACGGGGTGATGGCGATGCTGGCCCAGCTCGTGCAGCGCGGCGAGTACGCCTCCGATCAACGCCTGTCGGAGCGGCGGTTCTCCGAGTCGGAGCGGCGTTTCACGGAGCTGGAGCAGGACGTCGCCGAGATTCGGAAGGCGATGGAGAAGACGGTCGAGAAGCGGCAGACGAACGCGAGGCAGGCGCTGTACGCGGGCATCCTGCCGGCGGTGTTCATCCTGCTGGGGATCGCCGTGCAGATCTGGCTTGCCGCGAGGGGCACCTGATGGGCTGGCATACCCGCAAGGTGCGGGTGCCGTGGTGGTCGCTGGGCGCTGGCGTGGTACTGGCGGTTCTTGCCGCGCTGGTGTCGGTGCAGATCCACGCGTTCGGCGAGCAGTTGCGCAGGTCGGAGGACGACCGGCAGGTGCTCAGCGACCAGGTGGAGCGGCTGGGCGGCGTGCCGCTGGTGTCGCCGTCGCCGGGTCCGCGCGGCGAGCAGGGCGAGCCTGGCCCGCCGGGGCGCCCGCCCACGTGGGAGGAGATCAGCCGCGCGGTCGCCGACTACTTGGAGAAGCACCCGCCGAAGGCCGGCGCGGGCCCGTCGGAGCAGCAGGTCGCCGCCGCGGTGTCGGCCCACCTGGCGAAGAATCCGCCGCCCGGCGGGCGCCCGCCCACCGACGCGGAGATCGCGGCGGCCGTGGCCGCCTACCTGGCCGAGCAGCCGCCGCCGCCGGGCAAGCAGGGCGAGCCCGGCAAGCAAGGAGAACCGGGCCCGGCAGGAGAGCGAGGGCCTCAAGGAGAGCAGGGACCGCGCGGCGAGCAGGGACCGCCACCGACGTCGTGGACGTGGACGTGGCTGGGGGCGACGTGGACGTGCCGCCAAGACCCGCCCGGCGCGGCGACCTACC
This sequence comes from Nonomuraea sp. NPDC023979, assembly GCF_040639085.1. Lineage (NCBI taxonomy): Bacteria > Bacillati > Actinomycetota > Actinomycetes > Streptosporangiales > Streptosporangiaceae > Nonomuraea > Nonomuraea sp. NPDC023979. The sequence continues at coordinate 74,227 of NZ_JBEZZG010000019.1, read as the reverse complement.
GATGCGAGCAGGAGACACCGTAATGACGATCATCGAGTCCCGGGCGTCGTGGGGCGCCGTGCGTCCGCGATCCACCTCGTATCTGGGGTCGGCGCGCGGCGTGAAGGCGCACTACACGGGCGGCCGGGTGGATCCGGCGACGCTCACGGATCATGAGGCGTGCCGGGCGGCGGTGCGCGGCATCCAGCGCGGCCACATGCTGGGCAACGGCTGGTCGGACATCGGCTACAGCATGGTGGCCTGCGCCCACGACCGGGCGATGATCGGGCGCGGCCCGCGCGTCCTCCCGGCCGCGAACGGCCCCGGGCTGAACAGCGGCCACTACGCGATCCTGCTGCTGGTCGGAACGTCCGGCGTGACGGAGCCGACCGACGGCATGAAGCGGGCGTTCCACGGAGCCCGCAGGTATCTGCGCGAGCGCGGCGCCGCGGGCGCCCAGATCGCTGGCCACCGCGACGGCTACGCCACGAGCTGCCCCGGCGAGCCCGTCTACCGGTGGGTGCGCGCGGGCGCCCCGCTGCCGAGCACCACCCCGTCGGCGCCTTCCGCCGACCCTGAGCCCCTGCCTGAACCGGAGGAGGAGAGCATGCCCGAGATCGTGAGCCTGGGCCTGGAGGACGAGGTCGTCGTCCCGCCGTCCACCGACTACCAGCCGTGGTGGACCGCCGAGTGGAAGGACTCGGCGGGCTGGCACCCCACGGACGGCCAGTCGATCGCCCCCAACGTCAAGGTGTGGGCCGACGCCGTGGCGTTCGTGGCGCTGCGCGGCCTCGCGCCGGGCGAGCCGGTACAGGTGGCGCTCACCCGCCACAACGACGACGGCACCATGCAGGACGTGGCCTGGCCGATCAACCGGCCCGCCCTGCTGCGCGCCGACGCCGACGGACGGGTGGAGGCGAACCTGGCCGCCCAGTTCGGCCTGTCCGGCGACTCTCGCGCCCGCGTGTTCATCCGGCACGCCTCGACCGGCGTGGTGACGCTGGAGACGGCCAGCGCCTTCAAGGCGCTGCTGCACCGGTCCTGACGACCGGAACCCCTGCGCGGAGCCCCTGTCCGCGCCCGGGCGGCCTGCCAGATGCGGGCCGCCCTTCGCATGTCCCCATCCAAGAGGAGCACCCTCATGCGCAAGATCCTCGTCCTGCTGGCCGCCGCGGCGGTCGTCCTCGCGGGCGGCGTCGTGTACGCGGCGGCCGCCGCCGACCCAGACGTGGCCATCACCCGCGTCAACTACAACGCCGTCGGCGCCGACACCACCGGCAACCGCTGGCAGGAGGCCATCTACCTGCGCGCCCGCGCCGACCTGGCGGAGCCGCTCGACGTCGGCGGCTGGACCGTCCACGACTCCTACACCAGCGCGAGCGGCGAGCACACGAACGCCTACACGTTCCCGGCCGGCACCGTGGTGAAGCCGAACGGGCTGATCGTGGTGTCGCCGGCGGCCGGGGTGAACAAGACCGACCCGAACGCGACGCAGCTCTACTACATGGACTTCAAGCGCGGGTATCGCGGCCACTTCATCAACAACGGCGGCGACACGCTCGCCCTCGACGACGAGGACGGCAACCAGGTGGCCCGCTTCTCCTTCGACTTCGACAACGGCTACTACGTCCGCTAGGAGCGCCCCATGTCCAACCACGTATCCGCGCCCGACACCAGCGAGCTGACCGGCGAGCCGGCGCTCTGGCTGGGCCTCGCGTCCGGCGCTGTGCAGCTCGCCGCGGCGTTCTGGCTGCCCTGGCCGGACGAGACGGTCGCGGTCGTCAACGCCGCCCTGGCCGCCCTGTTCGGCGTCTGGGTGGCGTTCAGCACCCGGGCCAACGACAACGGCGGCAGCATCAAGGGCGCGATTCTGGGCGCAGGTCAGGCGCTGATCACGCTGGCGATGGTGTTCGGCTGGAACGCCAGCGGCAAGCAGACGGCCGCGCTGATGATGTTCCTGACGATGGCGACGGGCGCGTTCATCCGGCAGACGTCGAAGCCGAAGCCGGAGCGTGGCGTGCACCGCGACCGGGACGTGTCCGGCCTGTAGACCCCCACGGAGCCGGGTGCTCTCGCCAACCTTCCGGCGAACCGTGGGCACCGATAGCCCCGCTTGCCCTTACGGGGCAGGCGGGGCTATCGGCATGTTGAACAGCAGAAGCGCCTTCGGCCCTACCTACGAGGCCATGCCATTCTGCTCAGCTTCCGCCTCGTGAACAGCCCGCAGGAGAGAGCAGAGCAGCATCACCGCAACCGTGCAGTTCTCGGGGTTGCACTGCACCTGAGACGGATGGTGGACCGTCGTGTGTCGGCTCAGCGTCGCCAGCGGATCGACGCCCCTGTTGGGATACCACTCCGTGTAGAAGCCGACGATCGGGGCTTGTGCTGCGGCGAACTTCAGCCGGTTGAACGTCAGGTGCTCCCAGTCGAGTTTCGCCTGCTTCACGGCAGCCTTGTAGGGGGCGATCCGGCTGGTGATGACGGCCTCCGTCACGCAGGTGGCGAGGGTCTGAGCGGCCTCGTCGTGGCCGTCCTCCCATGCCGCGATCGCCTTGCGCGCAAGCGCCACCCACTCGTCCAGATCGGGGCTGTCGATGGGGGACAAGCAGGCAAGGCAGTCCGCGCGTACATCGTCCCTACGCTCGAACAGAACCGCGATCCGATCGTCGCGAGTCGCGCCCGCCATGAGCTTGGACAAGATGTCGGCACGGGGCACCCACACAAGAGGGATGCCGTCGGTGAACAAGATCTCCTCGATCTTGTCGTACTTCACATCCGCCCCGTCCCAGTTCGGCGGCAGCCGCTCCTTGGCCCACTCGCGCAAGCTGGCCAGCGCAGGCTGGAGTGATCCAACCCATCTGGTGAGAGCCGGCTGTAGGGCCTCCGAGATGCTGCGAGACCACATGGACGACAGTTGAGCTCTCGGGGCGAGCTGGCGCGCAACGTCCGCCCATGCCGCCGTGAGCGATCGACTGATGCCTTCGAGGTGTGGCTGGACGCTCTTCCTCATCTGGTCGTTGAGGGGCTGAGCCAGCCTCTGGAACGCCTCGCTCTGCACCAGTGCGCGGAGGTCGGGCTGCTCGGGACGCGTCGAGTCAGGAAGGTCATCGCCCTCGTGATCGTCATCAGCCTGATTCATGGCGCTCACGGTACATGCGCCGCACATGTTCGTTCACCTGGTTAGGTGTCGGCTCGCCCTCGCATATCTGGTAGCGCAGACGCTCTGTGGGCGTCATCTCCGGCCAGACGTCGGCGAGGTCAGGATCTTCGCTCGGCAGCATGTGATCGTCCATGCACTCATCGTCGCCCGATCGCCCGGCCGCGCGCAGCATGTCGCAGCAGGTCACCCCCGCCGTCCGGCGTAGAATCAGCCGACCGCGCACCACCTGGGGGAAATGTGACCGCCTACGAGCCGCCCGCCGACCTGCTCGACCTCCGCAAGGCGTTCGTCGCCACCGAAGCCCAGCTCGCCAACCTCCGACAGGCGCACCCCTCTCCCACCGCGATCGCCGCCGGCGAGGCGGAGCTGACCGACGAGCAGCGGGTGGAGTGGGCCGCCGCACTCGACGAGTCGCGCCGACTGGCGGAGGAGATCCACCGGCACTCCTGGTGGGCGACGGTGGACAACCGGCACTCCGCGTGGATGGCGCTACAGAGCGCTGCGGTGGGCGCGTAGCGGGATGACCTCGACGAGGTCGGCCAGATCCACGTGCCGGGCGACCTGCTTGACGCTGGTGCAGTAGCCGAGCAGGTAGCGGCGGCCGTTCACGTCCTGGGTGACGCGCAGGCACGGCCGCTGTTCGAGCACGATCGGCTCGATGAGGATGCCGTCGGGGCCGCGCCACACTGCCACGACCGCAGGATAAGCGAATTCGGACATTAGGTCTTACAGTGGGCGTGCGAGAGCCCCGGGTATGGGGAAGCATCCCGGGGCTCTCGCGCTGGCTGGAGCTAACCTACGGCCTTAGTCCTCCTCCTCGCCGTCGGCCTGGTCTCTGCACGGTTCGCAGGCCCCGCACCCGTAGTACTGGCCGTCGATCAACTCGGGGGAGCATTCCTCAACGTAGGCCGGCTCGTCGGCGCCGGCGGAGGTGTCGGTCATCACGCTCCCGTCCTGTGCAGCACGTCGAGCACCTGGGTGCGCGGGTCGGTCGGGTCCACCTTCCGCAGGTCCTGGTCGAGGGGACCGTCGTAGCCCTCCTCGCGGATCCGTTGCAACTCACGGAACCGGGGGTTGTCGTCGAACATCGTTGTCTCCGTTCAGGAATCGAGGGCGGTGGTGTGGCTGTCCAGGAAGGCTCGTACGTCGTCCCAGGTCGCTAGCCGGTGCCTGTCGTCCTGCCGGGAGAAGGTGCGGTACCCGGCGTAGACGAGCCGCCAGTCGTCCGGGCAGGGGGCCCAGGTGGTGCCCAGCTCGATCGAGTCGCCGGGGACGTTGAAAAGGAAGTCGAGGTCGATCGTGTCGGAGTTGGGGACTCCGCGCAGGTCATCGACCAACACCTGGACGGCGGGCAGCCGGCGGCCGTAGTCGACGGCTTGCTGAATGACGGTCGGATAGGCGGTCATGGGTCGCATGTTGGGGTCTCCCTGTGGCGGTGTGCTGGGTGATGTTCTCGGCCGCCCTGTGTGGCCTACGGCTTGTAGTCGTTCCGCGAGAGCGCAGCCTCCACGTAGTCGGCCTCCGCCGGGGTGCACTTCGCGAGCGCCCGGTGGTACCGGTTCCGGTTCGCCACGAAGTCGTCGCCGTCGGGGTCGCCGCCGTACCACTTCATGCCGAGGTTGAGTGCGTCGCGCACCAGGCCCCGCCGCAGCGGCGGGCCTTCGGACTGCGCGGGCTGCGCGGTCTTCTTGCTGCTGAACAGGCCCATCGTGGGGCTCCTCTCCGTGGGCCGGGGTTACCGGAAGCGGATGTTGCAGGTCCAGCGGTGGATCTGGTCGCACGGGCACACGGTGATTTCCGTGTGCTGACCCTCCGTGAGCCCGGCGGGCCATGTGTACGTCGCCTCGTTCCTGCATTTCTTGCATGTGGCCCGCTGGACGTGAGGCTCGGTAGTGCGCATCGGTTCTCCTGGCTGTCGTGATCGTGGTGAGAGGGTTGGTGGCCCGGCCGCGCCAGCACCGGACCACCAACGAGAGGGGTTAGGCGGAGACGGCCTGCTTGAAGCCCGCGCCCGCCTTGAACGCCGGCACGTGCTTGGCCGCGACGGGCACGGGGGCGCCGCCGCGCGGGTTCGGCGCGGTGCGCGCCTCGCGGAACCGGCGCTCGAACGACCCGAACCCGATGATCTGGACGGTGTCGCCGGACGCGACCGCCTCCTGTACGGTGTCGAGCGTCGCGGAGATGATGGCGGCCACGTCGGTCTTGCTGCGGCCGGTGCTGGCGGCGACGGCGTCGATGAGCTGGGACTTGTTCATGGTGTCTCCCTCGTGATGGTGGAGCGGACGCTCCGGGCCGCCCACCCGCCGTGCAGCGGATGGGCGCACCCGCAACAGCCGCGCCTATTTCAAGAGCACGCTGCCGACGCCTCCGCACACTTCGCACCTCTTGGTCACGGGATAGATTTGTGTCCGCCCATCGCCCCCACAGGTGGCGCACTTGACGACGTGGCCTTCGCACTTTGACTTCTCGCACATGGTGATCTCCTTCGTGGTCGGGGCCGGTCGCCCCGGGCACCCCGCCCGCCCGGTGCGGCGGGCGGAGCACCCCGAACGGCCGGTCAGAGGCGCGACCGGGCGGGCACGCGTACGGGGGCGTGGTACTCGGTGTCGAGGTCGGCCGCGTAGACGGTGCGGCGGCAGGGCGTGCACCGGTAGACGACCGGACCTCCGTCGAGCGCCGCAGTGCAGCGCGGGCAGCGGGCGGCTGTCACTTGATGACCTGCTTGCCGGTGCCGTTGCACTTGGTGCACGCGAGGCCGAGAATCCCCTTCGTCCCCTTGCCGTAGCAGACCTTGCAGTCGACGAGGTGGCCCTGCGGCTGCTGGTTGTCGCACATGCTCGTTCTCCTTCGTTCGGGTTCGGTCTGGAGCGCTCTGCTCCGGACACCCCGCCCGGCGTGCGGGCGGGGATCCGCAACCTCAGCGCTCTCCCGCGTCCCGGCAAACCTGTTCGCCGCCGCATCGGTGCAGTTCGCACCTCTTGCAGATCTGCGTCGGCTCGACATGCGCCGGCGAGCCCTCTCCGCGCGCGAGCTCGGCGAGCGATTCCGCGCGGCGCCGGGTGGCGGTGCTGGCGGCGGAGTGTCCACGCACGATCACGCGATACCGGTCAAGCGCGCTCACTGGTCGGCCTCCTGCGGGCCGCGGGCCAACATCACGATCGCGCCGACCGCCAGCACGCCGGTCGCGACCAGCGCCGCCACAGCAAGCGGCACCCGGCCGGAGAACGCGAGGCCGAGCGTGGCCAGCGAGCCGACGAAGACCACGACGCCGATGACGGCGACCTTCGCGAAGACGCCCATCACCACACCCGCTTCGCGGCGCGGTTCGCGGACTCGCGCATGAGCCGCTTCGCCTGGCGGGGGCCGACCTCGGCGATGAGCTCCCGCTCGGCGGCCAGCTTCGCGGCGCGGGTGACGCCGAACCCGTTCGCGACGTCCGCCTTCCGGTTGCGCTGGTTGGTGGTCTGGCCCTGCCCCTTGGCCTTGGCCAGCTTCGCGGGCGGCATCCGATCGAACATGGTTGTCTCCTGTCCCGGTGGGGTGTGTGGGGAATGTGGGAGCGGCTGCTCCGGGCGGCCCTCCAGAAGGTCTGGAGAGCCGGCCGCAACCACCCGCTCAGCGTGTAGCGGTCCCCGACATCTGTTACGGCTCCGCTACACCCGCCGTAACGCCGTTTACCTGCGGCTCCGGCTTTTGTAGCGGCGTTACGCCACCTCTCGGAACCTGCTGTTCCCGCCCCTCAGGGGCGCTCTGAGGGGCGAACTCGCCGCTACGCGCGACCGATCTCCCGCCGCTCCAATGCGGCCTCTACGAAGGTTCTCTTGCAGCCCTTCAGAACCTGGCCATTCACGCGGACGTTCTCACTCGGCACATCCAACCCGCGCAACAGCGCGCTCAAGGACTCGCCCGTCAGATCGCTGTACGCCTCAGGCCGGAACGTAGCCAGAGCCTCGGCCAACGGCCCCCAATGTGCATAAGGGCCAGATGGCCACACCCTTTGAACGTCAACCAGGACGTCCACCCGCGGCAGTTCTTTATCATCGGCCCACGCCGGCCGACCGCCGCGAAGCTGGATTGCCCGCCCGAGAATCTTCTTCGTCGTCTTCTCGTCCGGGTACTGCGAGCGGACGGCGGTCGGCGAGGCGAGGCCGGTCACCATCCCCCACCCGGCGTCGATCTCCGGGCGGAAGCTGGTGCCGGTGATGCCGCGCTTGTACGAACCGGTGCCGAGGATCATGTCGTTCGCGATGTGGTCCTGCACCGCCAGACACCAGCGCATGTTGACGTTCCGCGTGATGCCGGGCGGCAAGCTGTCCTTGTCTGGGATCTGTGTCGCCAGGATGACGATGATCCCCAGAGCACGCCCCCGCTTGATGACCCGCTCCGCCTTCTCCGAAGCCTCAGGCGAAGCGCCGAACAACTCGTGAACCTCGTCCAGCAGCACAACCACCGGGTGCAGGCCGACCCCGGCCGCGGCCAGCTCGGGCGTCACCTTTCCCTCCGGAGCGCGGCCCTCGGCGCGGAACTTTTTGATCAGCTTTCCGCGTTTCTCCGCCTCCCTCAGAGCCCAGTCGATGATGCGCTCGCCGTCCTCGATCGCCTCGTCGTCGACGCCACACACGTACGTGGAGCACAGGCCGGCGTCGTAGAAGTCGGTGAAGTCGCCCGTCCCCTTGTACTCGGCAATCTTGAACTCGGTGTTCGGGTCCAGCGCGGCGGCCAGCGCCAGCGCGCGGGCCGCATACGACTTGCCCGACCCTGGCATGCCTCCGATCAGCCAATTGCGGGCGAACAGTGGCGCACTGACGGCGCGTTGCCGCTGGTCAGCGCCGAACTCGACCGGGTCGAACACGCTGACGCGGGCGCCGTCCTCCGCGATGCTCCACCGCGGCGGCTTCATCTTCGAGGCCGGCTGGTAGCCGACCCACAGGTCGAGCTGCCCGGCGTGGTCGGGGCCTGCGGTGGGCCACACCTGGTCGATCGGTAGTCGCAGCGCGGAGGACAGCTTGCCGCGCTTCTCGCACACGTCCACCGCCTCGACACCGATAGGCAGGTTGCAGCGGGCGAGCTGTCCTGGCCCGTCGCGGTGGATCTGCGCAGGGAACGTGATCTTCTTCGGGTCCTTCAGCCCGGCCACGCCGATCGAGCACAACGCCTCGCGCACCTTCTCCGCCGTCAGCCGCTCATACCTGGTCACCGTCACGGCGGGGCTGGTGATGGGCTTGTCGACGGGCCTACCGGCCCTGGCCAGCCCGCCGAGGACGCCGCCCCACAGCGGCACCTGCACGTACCAAGGCAAGGTCAGCCACGCCAGCGCGCTCCCGCCGAGGGCGGCCAGCAGGCAGCATCCGGCGAGCGGCAGCCGCTTCTTCACGTGCGCGTTCCGCCGGTCCACCAGCCGCTCGTACGCGGCCAGATCCCCCGCTTGGAGCGCCTTCTGACGCGCCGGCGACGCCTCCAGATCCCACGCCCACCGCCACAGGCGGCCCAGCAGCCGCCCGCCGCCGACGGGCGCCCAGCGCAGCGCACGCCCCGCATACACGGGGGTGCGACTGGCCTGGAAGGCGACCCGATACCCGGCCTGGCCTGCAACGTAGCGGGCGGCCGTCTTGAGGTCCTGCTTGGAGCGCGCCCACGCGGGGACGATGGGGTGCCGTTCAGCGACGGCGTTCCCGGTGATGGTGGCGAACACCTTGGGCGGCTCGGGCTCGGCGGGCTGGTCGACGGGCGGGCCGGTGAGGGTTTCCTCGCCGGCGACCTCCGCGTCCTTCTCCTGGGGAAGCTCGACTTCTCGACCAGGCGCGGCGTCGTGCTCGATGACCTGCATAGGCTCCTCAAGCTCCTCGTCGGGCGGGTTGGGGACGATGCGGAATGGCCTGGTCATGACGCCTCCTTCGGGGCTCCAACGGACTCCAGGCGCCCGGCGGCGATGGCGAGGACGCCGCCGATGAACGCGACCGCGCTCACCACCATGTGCAGCGCCTCGACCAGCAGCAGCAGGGTGTGGCGCAGCAGGTGACGGCTGGCGGTGAACACCGCGACCCATCCGGCGGCGCTGGCGGTGGCCCGGATCTCGGCCCGCGCCGACGCGCCGCTCGGGGTGCACATCGTGAACGCGGCCAGGAGGAGCAGGGCTATGAGTGGCATGGTCATCGGTGTTCACCCCTTTCGCGGGCGCGCTCGATGCGCAGTGCCTGGCGGTAGCCGAAGCAGACGCTGACGCCCAGCAGGGCAACCGCGAACGCGGCGGCGAGTGGCAGCACCAACCCGATCAGGGCGGTGAGCAGAGCGACCGCGAGGAAGTACGCGGCAGCCTCGATCAGGTCGAGGACGATCCATGCGAGAGCGAGCAGGATGCGGCGCGTCACGACGCCGCCTCTCCCGTACGCGAGTCCGTACCGAACACCGCGGTGCGGGCGTCCCGTACAGCCTTCTCGCACCACGACCGCGACCGGTGCGACCGCCCAATCAGGGCGTCATAATCCGGCGCCCACTTCTCGCCACGGGCCGCCGCAGCCAGAATCTCGGCCGTGATTTCCCGTACGAATACGTCCCGGTCGATCGCCTCGGGAGCAGGAGTTACGGACCGCGTACGGAACACGTAGGCCGTACGAACCGGCCGCGTACGGGCGGCAGCCGGCCGGTAGGCGAACGCGCGCCGCACCACCTGAACCGCTGGCTTCCGGACGAACGCGATCTGACGCTCGACCCGGCCCGGCGGGAGCGCCCTTTCCGTACGCGGCTCCGTACGGTCGACGACGACTTCGCCCTCCACCGTCCGGCTGGACAGCCCGAGGTCGAGGTTCGTGAACGCCGCCAAAATGATCGGCAGCGCGACCACGATGGCCACCGCCACGATCGGCCCCAGCAGGTGCAGCACCAGCGACGACAGCGAGAACTCCCGCCCGTCCGGCAGCGACCACGGCAGGTACGGCCAGGCGTTCATCCCGACCGTCAACCCGAGAAAGATACGCTCCACCCGGGTCAACGTCTTGGACTCGATCGGCTGGCCGAGCGTGGCCAAGTAGGTGCGGGCGTACACGACGACGATCAGGGCGAGCGACATGAACGGCTCGACCAGCCACGCGAACACCCACCGCGGCGACCACGGGTCGGCGCCCTCGGCGGCGAACGCCTGCACGCCGGCGGTCGACCAGCCGAGCGCGAGGGCGAGCGACACCATCGCGACAGCGACGACGCGGCGGCGGGTCCGCAGCGCGCGGTAGGCGCGCATCATCGGGTCTTGGGCGAGCTCGTGCAGCCGGGCGGCTTCGGCGGCCTTCTTGCGGTGCTTGCGCACCTTGCCGGTGTCGACCTTGAGCGGGGTGCCGTCGTCTTGGAGCCCGGCGAGGAGGTGCGCTTCGGCGACCTCGGCGCGGAGGGCGCGGACCCGCTTCGTCTCGCCGTCGACCGGAGGGGCGGGCGGGTTGGGCTGCCTGTCGATGGCTCTCGTGGGCGGCGGGTGGGTGGCGGCCGGGTGGCGGCCGTTGACCCGCTCGGGCTGGATGGTGGTCATGGTCTGTGCTCCTGGTTTGTGGAGTAGGTGAGGCTTGGCGCCCGCCCCCGGCTTGCTCCTGGGGGATGCCGGCTGCCTGACGGCTCCGGTCGGGCTGTCGTGCTGGTCAGTCGAGGGTCTTCAGGTCGTCGGGGTAGTCGAGCGGGTAGCCGTCCACGCCGTAGCCGTCGGCCCGGTAGCGCTCGACGCTGTTCTCGTACACGCCGGGCTCGTCGTGGTTCTTGCGGTAGGCGAGGTCGATGCGGATGCGCTTGGCTCTCGCGTCGGCCAGGCGGCGGCGGACCTCCGGGCGAGTCACTTCTCGCCTCGCGTCTCCGGCGTGTCCTTCTTGCCGGGCTTGGTGGCGGCGGTGGGGCGGGCGGACTGCCAGCGGTTGAGCCTGGCCAAGTCCTCGGCGAGCTTGTCCCGCTTCACCGCTTGCCCTTGCCGCACTTGGTGCAGCCGGGGTGCGTGCACCGGCTGGCGTCCATCAGCGGGCGGGTTCCGGCGGGGCGCTTGGCGTTGGCCTTCAGCGTCTTGTCGAGCTGCTTGAGCGTGTCCTTCATCTCGGAGGGGCTCACCGGGCCACCTCCGGCCTGGGCATCGCCCGGCACTTCTCGGCGTGCCGCTGAGCCCACGCCTGGATCTGTGCGATGCGCGACTGGAAGTCCTCGTTGCTGTCCAGGTCATCGGTCTTCCAGAACGAGAAGCTGTAGCCGTAGTACGTCTCGCCGCACCGCTCGCCGGTGCACGCACCGTGCAGCCGGTGCGTGACCGACTTCGAGTACCTGCCGTGCTCCGTCGTGTCGTCGATCACATCGACGGTCGCGCCGCCGACGGTGAGGTAGCGGGCGATGACGCCCTCAGGCCATGCGATCTGCTGAGTGGTCACGACGCCACCGCCCACGACAGCATGGCGGCCTCCGCGATCGCGCCGCTGAACGCCGCCGCCACGTAGTCGGGGATCCGCACCTCGTTGTCGTCCGGGTCGCGCACCACCAGCACCGGCGCCTCGCCGTCCCGCACCAGCATGTCGATGCGCATCGCGCTGCCGTCGTCCAGCCGGATCGTGGCCACCTCGACGCAGTGGTCCCGCTCGCCGGGCAGCTCGCCGTGGTGGTCGGCGCGGCAGCCGCGCGGGCAGGGCCGCTCGACCGGACGGAGCAGGGTCGTAGACTCCATGAAGATCTCTCTTTCCTGTGAGGCAGGCGGATGAGGTTCAGGTCGGGCCAGGCGGTGGAGTCGCCTGGCCTGACCGCTTTCCGGGGGCTACGCGAAGAGGGCGTAGCCGATGGCGATGAGGCCGACGTTCGCGAGCAGGAAGACCAGCGCGAACATGATCAGGTTGAACAGCGTGGGCCTCATCAGGTGAGGACCTTGCTGAAGAACACCGAGAGCTGGTCGGCGCCGTGCATGATGCCGTCGAGAGCACCGTTGACGGCGTCGGCGGCGTTGGCCGGACGGGTGAACAGGTAGAAGAGAGCGAACGCGGCGGCGACGTAGACGAGCCGCTTCCTCCAGCCGTGCATGATCGGGTCCTTTCGCGAACGGTGAGTAGGAGGGTCAGGCCAGGCGGACCTGGGCGAGGATGGCGTGAGCGAACTGCTCGGCCTCGGCCGGCGTCAGCTCCGCGTCGGGGTCGTGGTGGATCTCGATGAGGGTGCCGCCCGGCCCGGAGCTCATGGCGATGCGGCCGGGTGCGTTCCACTGGCCGCCGGGGGTCGGGATGTCGCGGCTGTAGCAGTAGCCGCCGCTGTGGTCGTGGCGGGCACACCACGGCTTGCACGCGGCGCGAGGCAGGGGGATGAGGACGGGCGTAACCTGGGACACAGATCGCTCCTCCTGGCTGTAGACGGGCTGATCGAGGGCTCGCGCGGGGTGTTGGCTCACCCCGGCGAGCCCGATCTTCTGTGCGGAAGACGCGCGGCGGCTGTCGGCGCTCCAGCGGGTGGCGGCCATCAGACGTCCACCTCGTTGACCGTGAGGCTGACCGGCTCGGGGTCCACGACCTCGGCCAGCAGCGCCTCGACGTCGGCGCGGAGGAAGACCAGGACGCGCCCGCCAGGGTTGCGGCGCGACCGCAGCTTGCCGGTCCGAGCCCAAACCCTGACGGTCTCGGGGTCGACCTCGAACAGGGCGGCCACCTCGGGGACCTTCATCAGCGGCTTCGGCTGACGCTCGGCCGGCTCGGTAATCACGACACCTCCAAATCGGGCATAGGGCTAGCAAGGACACGACGACCCCCGGGAAGACCACGGAAAGCGTCGTACGACAAAGCATCGTACGACGCTTGCAGGATGTCAAGGGAATCGTCGTACGACGCTCAACGAATTGGCCTACGACACTTCCGGTATCGTTTGAGCTATGTCTCCTGAAGCACACTCCGGGCCGGCCACTCGCATAGCCGATGACCTGCGCCGAGCCATTGCAGAGGGCGAGCTCAAGCAGGGGCAGAAGCTCCCCCCGGTGCGCGACCTCGCCGAGACCTACAACGTCAGCCGCAACACGGCCAGCAAAGCTGTCGCCCAGCTCCGCAACGAGGGCCTGATCACCACCCGCTACGGGTCCGGTGCATACGTGCGCGAGGAGTATCCGGTGCGCCGTCTCGGCCCGGACCGCTACGCCCGTTCACGCTGGGCAAACGTCACCGTGAAGACGTACCCAGACGAGCGTCCCGACGGGACTCCCGTTTCGCAGCAGGGACACCAGACGCAAGAGGTTGAGCTCGTCGAAGCGGACGAGCGGACCGCCGCGGCGCTGGGGGTTGAGCCTGGCACTCCCGTGTACGAGCGGGCCCGCGTGATGACGCGCGACGGGCAGCCCACCCACACCATGACCTCGTACTACCGGCGAGAGGATGTCGAGGGCACGCCGATCACGGACCCGCGGCCAGGCATCGCCGGGCAAGGCGGTGGATTCGCTGTTCTGGCCTCACGCGGCCTGGAGCCGGCGGAGATTACAGAGAACCTGCACGCGCGCATGCCCACCGCCGACGAGGTCGAGCTCCTGGAGATGCCCGCGGGGGAGCCGGTCGTCGAGCTGCACCGTGTCACTCGCACAGCCGACGGGCGGCCGGTGGAGTACGCCCGCGGCGTCCACGCGGCGTCGCGCTTCGCCTGGTCGTACACGTTCCCGATCCCCGACTGAAGCGGCACCGGGCGACGTCAAGCAGGGCCGGCGGAAACGCCGGCCCTGCTCTATGTGGTCTCCGGCCACGACTCCTGCGGCGCGACGAAAGTGCCGCGCCCCTGCACGGTCACCGTCCAGCCCTGCTCGCCGAGCGCTGCCATCGCCCGTCGCACCGTGCCCCGGCTCACGCCGTGCTCCTGCTGCAGGTGCGCCTCCGACGGCAGCACCTGGCGGGGCGCGTAGTCGCCCGCCTGGATGCGGCCCCGCAGGATGGCGGCGAGCTGCTCCCACAGCGGCGTCGGATCCAACTGGTCAACAGTCACACCAACACGTTACGGACGACCGTCACGGGCAATGCGGGCGGGCCGTATAGCACAGGCTGTACGAGTTAGACGTGCAGTACGTATGGTCAGCGCATGGGCGCCACGATTTCCGCATGGGTAGACCGAGAGGGCAGGGTGTGGCTCGACACCGGCCACGTCCACCAGGAGTCCAAAGAGCCGGTCGTGGAGCTGCTGAACGGCGACGCCAGAGGATCGCTCGGATGGGTCAGCAAGACGTTCGGCCCGCTCGAAGAACTCGGCATCACCCGCAGCGCGAGGCCGACACCCTGAGGAGAGGGCATGCAGGCACCGATCGCCGCCGCCATCATCGTCGACCGTGAGCGCGTCCTGCTCGTGCGCCGGCGCGTCAGCGAGGGCGGGCTCTCCTGGCAGTTCCCAGCAGGCAAGGTCGAGCCCGGGGAGTCGGGGGAGCAGGCGGCCGTGCGGGAGACGCGCGAAGAGACCGGCCTCGAAGTGGCCGCCGTCAAGGACCTGGGAGAGAGGATCCACCCCGCGACCGGCCGCCGCATGATCTACGTCGTGTGCGAGGTGCTGTCCGGTACCGCCCACGTGGCCGACGCCGACGAGCTCGCCGACGTCGAATGGTGCTCGCGCGCCCGGGTCGCCGAGCTGGTGCCGTGGCCGTTCTACGGGCCGGTGCAGGAGTACCTCGACACCCACCTCGCGTAGCCGCGCGGCGGCGCAAGTCACGGGACGGTGCCGTCGCAGGACGCGATCACGTACTCGCCCTCTGAGCTGTTGCGGCTGACCGTCGTCCCGTCCACCACGATCTCGCACGACACGCTGCCCTCGGCCGCCGCGTTCTGCACGAACACCGACGCGAAACTGCCGGGCGGCATCTCGTAGCTCACCTCGGCCGGCAGCAGCGCGTCGGCGGTCTGCTCGACGCCGCTCGCCGTCTGCACGGTGATGTCGCCCACGTGTGCCGTGCCGCCGATCCGGTAGACGACAGTGCGCGGGCCAGTGTCGATCGGGGCGGGCGTGGCGGAGGGCGGCGGCGCGGGCGGCTGGCCGCCGCATCCGGACGCGAGCGCCAGCGCCACGGCGAGGATCACGGTCACGCGCATGCCGGCCCTTTCGTTGCCCGGCATGTTGGACGCGTCCCGCCGCCGGCGGGTTCACGCGTTGGCGTTGGATACGGTCTGCCTTGAGGCGGGTTCCGGTCCTGGGCCGTTTGCGGGCCGTCCGGCATCACTCACCAACCCTCAACACCCCACTAAACCACGCCTCGTTTCCGCAGGTCAGACGGACGCTATCGAACGTATGTGCAGGTCGCGAAGTCCCAGCATGGGGAACTTGGCGTTGACCTTCACCGTGTAGGCGTCGATCCCCGGCAGCAGCCCGGGAACGAGCGCGGTGGCGGTGCCGGGGAACGGCAGGTCGGTGCGGATCCGCTGCCCGGGAACGGCCGCGTCGCCGCGGGTGAAGCCGTCGCGCAGGGCTTCGAGGCAGGCCGCGGGGTCGAGCAGGGCGGTCAGGTCGCGGCGGGTGAGGATCCGGGTCATGCGGTCGATGATCTCAGCCCGCCCCGGTCTCCTCCCGCTCGGGCCGGGTCTCGCGGACGAGGTCGAGGAAGGCCGCGGCGGCGGGTGACGGCCGGGTGTCCCAGATCAGGTGCTCGACCCGCGTGGGCGCGTCACGCAGCCGGATGACGCCCAGATCGGCGAACCGGGGCGCGTAGGCGGCGGGCAGCATGCCGACGCCGAGGCCCTGCCGTACGAGGTCGGCCATGAAGTCGCCGGACGAGACCTCGAACGGCACCTCACGCCGTACGCCGGCGGCGGCGAAGGCGTCGTCGGACTGCTGGCGGCCGGCGTGGCCGGCGCGGAAGTCGATGAACGGCTCGCCCGCCAGGGCGCGCAGGTCGGCCTCGCCGCCGGCCAGGGGGTGGCCGGGGGCGACGACGGCGACGAGCTCGCCGCCGCCGAGCGGGCGGCTGCGCACGCCCTTGGGTTCGGTGGTGGGCGGCAGGCCGAGGAAGGCGACGTCGACGCCGCCGCGGCGGACGCGTTCGATGAGGTCCTCGCTGCCGGCGGAGATGAGCGTGATGTGCACGCGGGGGTGGCGGCGGCGGTAGTCGCGCAGGGCGACGGGCAGGTCGACGGCGGCGACGGTGGGGATGGCGCCGACGGCGAGCCGCCCGCGGATCTCGCCGCCGGCGGCGGCGACCTCGGCCCGCGCGCGGTCGGCGGCCTCCAGGCACTGGCGGGCCTCGGGCAGGAACGCCTCCCCGGCGGCCGTCAGCCGGACGCGGCGGCTGGTCCGCTCGAACAGCCGGGCGCCGAGCTCGCGTTCGAGGGCGGCGATCTGGTGGCTGAGCGCCGACTGCACGACGCGGCAGCGCTCGGCGGCGCGGGTGAAGTTGTTCGTCTCGGCGACGGCGACGACGTATCTCAGCTGCTGCAGTTCCACCGATCCATGATGCATCACGATCGATCTCCATGAAAACTATGTGTTGGACTCATTGATCGGTGCTCCCCCACCCTTGAGGCATGACGGAAACCGCGCGGCACGCGCCCCCGGGGGAGGCTCCCGCCCGGCTGGGCCGCGGGCTGCTGCTGCTGATGTCGGTCGCCACCGGGCTGTCGGTCGCCGGCAACTACTTCGCCCAGCCGCTGCTCGACGTGATCGGGCGGGAGCTGGGGCTGGACGCCACGACGGCGGCGCTGGTCGTGACGGCCGCGCAGGGCGGCTACGCGCTGGGGCTGATCCTGCTGGTGCCGCTGGGCGACCTGGTGGAGCGCCGCCGGCTGGCGGTGGTGCTGTTCGCGGCCACGGCGGTGTTCCTGGTGGTGTCGGCGCTCGCGACGAGCGCCCCGGTGCTGCTGGCGGGCACCGCGTTGACGGCGCTCGCGTCCGTGGCCGCGCAGGTCGTGGTCCCGTACGCGGCCACGCTGGCGGCGCCGGCCGAGCGGGGCCGGGTCGTGGGCACGGTGATGGCGGGGCTGCTGCTCGGCGGCCTGCTGGCCCGTACGGTCTCCGGCACGCTGTCCGAGCTGGGCGGCTGGCGGACGATCTACTGGGTGAACGCCGTGCTGGTGGCGGTCGTGGCCGTGCTGCTGTGGCGTTTCCTGCCGCGTCTGCACACCCCGATCGGGCTGTCGTACCCGGCGCTGCTGCGCTCGACGGTCGCGCTGTTCCGCGACGAGCCGGCGCTGCGCCTGCGGGCGGCGATGGGCGCGCTGTCGTTCGCCGCGTTCAGCGCGCTGTGGACGGCGGTCACGTTCCTGCTGTCCGGCCCGCCGTACGGCTGGAGCGAGGCGGGGATCGGCCTGTTCGGGCTGGCCGGGGTCGCCGGGGTGATCGTCACGCCGATCGCGGGCCGGCTGGCCGACCGGGGGTGGGTGCAGCGGGTCAGCGGGATCGGCGCGGCGGTGCTGGCGCTGTCGTGGGCGCTGATCGGCCGCGGCCCGGTGTCGGCGGGGTGGCTGGTCGCCGGGGTGCTCCTGCTGACGATGGCCCAGCAGGCGGTGCTGAACGCCGGCCAGCACGTCGTCTACGCGCTCCGCCCCGAGAGCCGCAACCGGCTCAACTCCGCCTTCATGACCGCGTTCTTCCTCGGCGGCGCGGCCGGGTCGGCGCTCGGCTCCGCGGCCTGGACCGCGGCCGGCTGGACCGGCGTGAGCCTGCTGGGCGGCGCCCTGTCGGCCGCGACCTTCGCGGTGTGGGCGCTGGAACGCCTTTCCGCACGACGTTGGATCGATGACAAGGAAGAATCATGACTTTTGCGCAAACGCCGTCCCCTTCGGCCCTGCGAGGCTGGCTGGGGGTGGCCGCGATCACCGCGAGCCTGTTCGTCTTCCTCACCACGGAGCTGATGCCCGTCGGGCTGCTCACCCCGGTGAGCGCGAGCCTGGCCATCTCCGTGGGCGTCGCGGGGCTGATGGTCACGTTGTACGGCGTCTCGGCCGGGCTGGGCGTGCCGTTCATCGTGGCGTGGACCAGGCGGGTCAACCGGCGGGTGCTGCTGTCGGTGCTGCTGGTGATCCTGGTGGCGGGCAACCTGGTCACGTCGATCTCGCCGAACTACCCGCTGGTGCTGGTGACGCGGCTGGTCATGGGCTTCGCCAGCGGCGTGTTCTGGGCCATCGGGGTGAGCATGGCGATGCGGCTGGTCCCGGAGCGGCAGGCGAGCCGGGCGGCGGCGATCGTCATGTCCGGCATCTCGATCGCCGCGGTCGTCGGCATCCCGCTGGGGACGGTGCTGGAGAGCCTCACGGACTGGCGGACCACGTTCCTCATCTGGGCGGGGCTGAGCGCGCTGGTGCTCGTCGCGGTCGTCACCCTGATCCCGTCGCTGCCGTCGGCGAACGCCGTCTCGGTGCGGGAGGTCTTCGGGCTGCCGCTCAGGAACGTGCCGCTGCGGCTGGTGCTGGTGACCGTGATGCTGTTCGTGCTGGGCCACTTCGGCGCGTACACGTTCGTGCGCCCCTACCTGGAGGAGGCGGCGTCGGCGACGCCGTTCTTCGTCACCGCGGTGCTCATGGTCTACGGCGCGGGCGGCGCGGCGGGCAACTTCATCGCCGGCTACACGGTGACCAGGAGCCTGCGCGGCAGCTTCGTCGCGGGCTGCGCGGGGCTCGTCGGGTCGCTGCTCCTGCTGCTCGCGATCGGGGACGGACCGGTCGGCGCGGTCGTCGCGCTGGTCCTGTGG
Source organism: Nonomuraea sp. NPDC023979 (assembly GCF_040639085.1). NCBI lineage: Bacteria > Bacillati > Actinomycetota > Actinomycetes > Streptosporangiales > Streptosporangiaceae > Nonomuraea > Nonomuraea sp. NPDC023979. Next base: position 55,466 of record NZ_JBEZZG010000019.1, on the reverse strand, counting down.
GGCGTCTCGTTCGGCGTGGTGCAGCTGTGCCAGGTCAACATGACGCAGGCCGCCGCGCCGGACACCTTCGAGGCGGCGATGTCGCTCAACACGATGTCGTACAACACCTCCATCGCGCTCGGCGCGCTGTTCGGCGGGCTGTTCGCCGACCGGCTGGGCGTCGCCAGCGTGGTGTGGTTCGGGGTCGCGTTGACAGCGGCCTCGCTGCTCCTCACACTCGGCACCGGCCGCGGGAAGGCGCCCGCCGCCCGCGAGGACGTGCTGACCGCCGGCGAGTGATCCACCTGAGAGAACGGGAGAACGAGATGCGCGTGAAGGACTTCGACCACCTGGTGCTCAACGTCGCCGACGTCGAGCGGTCCCTGGAGTTCTACGCGGGGACGCTCGGCCTGGCACAGGTGCGGGTCGAGGAGTGGCGGGCGGGCAGGGCGCCGTTCCCGTCGGTGCGGGTCAGCGAGTCCACCATCATCGACCTGGTGGCCAAGCCGCGCGGCGAGTCCAACGTGGACCACCTCTGCCTCGTGGTGGAGCCGCTGGACTGGCAGGAGGTGATCGACTCCGGTGTCTTCACCGTGCTGGAGGGGCCGGTCCCCCGGTTCGGCGCGCGCGGCACCGCGCAGTCGGTGTACGTGCTCGACCCCGACGGCAACACCGTCGAGCTGCGCTGGTACCCGCAGGACGCCGAGCGCTGAGCCGCGCCCGGGCGGCGGCGGGGCGGGTTGCGATAATGGCGGCATGCAGAAGATCTCGCTCGTCGCCCTGGCCCGTCAGCAAGCCGACCGGGCGGCCGGCACCACCGCCGGTCACGCGGCCGGCACGGTCTACGGCGGGCACGAGAAGGTGCTGCGCCAGACGGTCATCGCCCTGCGGCAGGGCGCGCGGCTCGCGGAGCACGAGAATCCCGGCGAGGCGACGGTGCACGTGCTGCACGGCCGGGTCCGCATGTCGGCCGGGGCGCAGTCGTGGGAGGGGCGCACGGGCGACCTGCTCATCGTGCCGGACGCCCGCCACGACCTGGAGGCGCTGGAGGACTCCGCGGTCCTGCTGACCGTCGCCAAGCTGCCCTGACCCGGCCGGGGGACGGCCAGCACCAGGTGGCGATCACCGTCCTGCACGTCAACCCCGCCGTCGGCTACGTCTACAACGTCGGCCCGTGGGTCTCCCCCGGGGCCGTCTCGTCCGCCACCATCCCGCCCGGCACGATCATCTCCCTCCGCGTCCAGACGCGCTGACGCCCCAGAGGCCGGCGCCCGGGAAAGGGGCGCGGGCGGCCACACCCAACCGGTGGCCGCCCGCGCTCGCCCCGCAGGTCAGACGGCGGTGAGCTCGTAGCCCGCCCCTTCGACGGCGTCGCGCACCAGGGCCTCGTCCACGGGCCCGTCGCCCGTCACGGTCACCCGGCCGGTCGCCAGCTCGATGTCCACGGCGGTGACGCCGGAGATCTTGCCCAGTTCGGTCTTCACCGTGCCCGCGCAGCCGCCGCACGTCATCCCGCTCACGGTGTAGATGCTGCTGCTCATGCCGACTCCCCTTCGGTCCCGGATACCCCCATCGGGTATCGCCGGGTTGAACCTACGGCACGATGCGCGTCGGCGCAACCCCAACCCCGCAGGGGTATGGCTCATACCCCCTCCCGGTATATAGTCCCCGGCATGACAACGTTGAACACCATCACGGTCGTGGGCGCGTCACTGGCCGGGCTCCGTGCCGTGCAGACCCTTCGCGGCGCCGGCTTCGCGGGCGAGATCGTCGTCGTCGGCGCGGAGCGCCACCTGCCCTACAACCGGCCGCCGCTGTCCAAGAGCATGCTCAGGGGCGACGACGAGATCACCCTGCCCGGCGCCGAGGAGCTGGGCGACCGCTGGCTGCGGGGCCGCAACGCGGTGCGGCTGGACACGGCCGGCCGGCTCGTCACCCTGGACGACGGCACGCAGGTCCGCTACGACGGGCTCGTCATCGCCACCGGCGCCCGGCCGCGCCCGCTGCCCGACGCCCTCGAGGGCGTCCACACGCTGCGCACCGTCGAGGACGCCCTCGCCCTGCGCGCCGAGCTCGCCGCCGGGCACCGCCGCGTCGTGGTCGTCGGCGGCGGCTTCATCGGCGGCGAGGTCGCCTCCACCGCCCGCTCGCTCGGCCTGGCGGTCACCCTCGTCGACGCGGCGCCGTACCCGATGAGCGGCGTGCTGGGCGACCTGGCCTCGCGCTGGCTGGCCGGTCACCACCGGAGCAACGGCGTGGACCTCGTCCCCGGCCGCCGCGTGACGGGCCTGGAGGGGGCCGGCCGGGTGAGCGGGGTGCGGCTGGACGACGGGCGCACGCTCCCCGCCGACCTGGTGATCGCGGCGACGGGCGTGGTCCCCGAGACCGGCTGGCTGCGCGGCAGCGGGCTGACGCTCGACGACGGGGTGGTGTGCGACGCGGCGCTGTTCGCGGCCGGCGCCGACGGCGTGGTGGCGGCGGGCGACGTCGCCCGCTGGCCGCACGCCCGGTACGGGGGCGCGTCCGTCCGCGTCGAGCACTGGGCGAACGCCAACGAGCAGGGCGCCGCCGCCGCGCTGAACCTGCTCGCCGGCAGGGAGGACGCCACGCCCTACGCCGGGCTGCCCGCGTTCGCGACGCACGTGCACGGCGTCCGCGTCCAGACGGCCGGGCTGCCGCACCTGGCGGACGAGGCACGCGTGGCCGCCGGCGACCCGGAGGAGGGCCGGTTCGCCGTCGCGTTCGCCAGGGCCGGGACGCTGGTCGGCGTGGTCGGGGTCGACGCGCCGAGGGACTTCGTCCGGATCAAGCGGGCCGTCGCGGCCGGTGACCCGCTGGAGTCGGTGCTCGCCGCTAGCATGGGGTGATGGCGCGGGGTCTGGGAGAGCTCGAATCCACGATCATGGATCATCTGTGGGCCACCAACGAGCCCGCCACGGTCCGCGACGTGCTCGCCCACCTGCGCCGGGAGCGCGCCATCGCCTACACGACGGTGATGACCGTGATGGACAAGCTCCACACCAAGGGGCTGCTGCGCCGCGAGCCGGTCGGCCGGGCCTACGTCTACGAGGTGGTCTCCTCCAAGGAGGCCTACACCGCCGAGGTCATGCGCGCGTCGCTGGCCGGGAGCGGCAACCGGACCGCCACGCTGGTGCACTTCCTCGAACGGCTCACGCCCGAGGAGGCCAAGGCCCTGGAGGCGGCCCTGCAGGTATACCCCCCGGGGGGACGCGACACGTGATCGTCGCGGTGATCCTCGCGCTCCACTGCGTCGCCGGGGCGCTGGCGCTGCCCCGGCTGCTGCGGCGGGCGGGCTGGGCCGACCGGGCGCCCCGGCGAGCGATCGCGATGTGGCTGGCCGCCTGCGGGTCGGTGCCCGTGTCCGCGCTGCTCGCGGTGTTCGCGGCCGCCGTGCCGGGGCCGGTGGTGGGTCACGGGCTCGCCGGGTGGCTGGAGATCTGCGCGGCCATGTTCGCCGGTGACGCGCGCCCGGACCTCGCGCGGGTCCTGGCCGCGCTCGCCGTCGCCACGTCCGTGGTGGTGTGGGGCTCGTGCGCGGGCGGGGCCGTCCTGGCGGGCGCGCGCCGGGAGCGGGCGCGGCACGCCGAGGCGCTGTCGCTGCTCGGGCGGCACGACAACCGGCTCGGCGCGCTCGTCGTCGACCACGACGAGCGCCTGGCCTACTGCGTGCCCGGCCGCAGGGGGCAGGCGGTCATCACCACCGGCGCGCTGCGGTCGCTGGCTCCCGAGCAGGTCGCCGCCGTGCTCGCGCACGAGCGGGCGCACCTGCGCGGCCGCCACCATCTGCTGCTGGCCGCCGCCGAGACGTTCGCGCGGGCCTGCCCCCGGGTGCCGCTGTTCGCCGAGGCGCGGGCGGAAGTAGCGCGGCTGGTCGAGCTGCTGGCCGACGACGTGGCCGCCCGCCGCCATCCGCGCGCCCACCTGGCCGCCGCCCTGGTCCGCCTCGCCACCGGGCGGGCGCCCGCCGCCGCCCTGGGGGCGGGCGGCGAGACGGCCCTGCTGCGGATCCGCCGCATGCTGAGCCCGCAGCCCCCGCTCGGCCGCCGTGAGCGGCTCACCGGGGGGCTGACGGTCACGCTGCTGCTCGCCGGGCCCGCGACGCTGGCCGCGGCGCCCGGGCTGAGCGCCCTGCTGGTGCACCACTGTCACGCGGTGCTGCCCTTCTAGCCCGGCTCAGAGCCGGTCGAGGATCTTCCGCAGCTCGGCCACCTCCGCCCGCTGGGCGGTCTCGATCGTCTTGGCGAGCTCCTTGGCGGCCGGGTCGGCGCCGCCGGCCTGCTCGGTGCGGGCCATCTCGATCGCGCCCTCGTGGTGGGCGATCATCTGCTCGGCGAAGAGCCTGTCGAACTCCGCGCCCTTGGCGGACTTCAGCTTGGCCAGGTCCGCCTCGGACATCATGCCGGGCATCTCATGACCCATGCCTCCCTCGGGGGCGGGCCTGCCCCACGTGGTCAGCCAGCCCTGCATGGTCGCGATCTCGGGGTCCTGCGCCGCCTTGATCCGGGCCGCCAGCTCCTTGATCTGCGGGTCGCCCGCGCGGTCCGGGGCGAGCTCGGCCATCTCGACCGCCTGCTCGTGGTGCGGGATCATCATCTGCGCGAACATGACGTCGGCGTCGTTGAACCCGGCCTGCGACGGCGTCGCCGCCGTAGCGGCGGTGGCGGTGGCGCTCGCGGCCGGAGCGGCGTCGTTCGAGGCCGTGGCGCCGCACGCGGTCAGGAGCGCGAGCGCGCCGGCGGTGACGGTGATCGTGATCGTACGGTTGGTGCGCATGGTTGTCGTTCTCTCGGTTCGTGGGTACGGGCATCCGTCGCGGAGGCGGACGCCGGCCTATATGCGCAGCACCGAGAGTCGTGCCAGGCGCACGGAGACGGGGTCGGGCGGCGGCCTGGCGACCCGCCGCGCCGAGGGGGCCCGCCCAGGGGTCGCGCTCCCCCGCCGTCGCACGATCCACGCCGCCGCCGTGGCGACGATCAGGAACGAGGTCAGCACCGCCAGGCACACGGCGGCCGGGTCGAGATCGGGCAGCTCCTGCCCCTGGGCGAACCCGGGCTCGTGCGCGTGATGCCCGCCAGCCTGGTGGCCGCTGTGGTGGCCGAGCGTGTGCATGCCGTAGACCCCGAGGGCGACGGCGACCAGCAGGACGGCACGCGCGACACGCATCGCGAGACGCCGCTGCCGAACTCCCACCGCTCCTCCTGTGACGACCAGAACGGCAGGCTACTACGCGCCATAGTAAGAAACTCATAACCCAGCAGCGACATGCCGACCAGCTACTAAGCCAGTTAGTAGTTTCCCATCGAGCTGAACAATCGTTTAGCATCCTGTTCATGCGTTCAGACAGTGACCTGACCGGGCGGGCCCGGATCCGGGACGCGGCACTGGAGTTGTTCGGCGCCGAAGGGGTCAACCGGGTGAGCGTGCGCGCCATCGCCGCCCGCGCGGGCGTGTCCGCCGCGCTGGTCCTGCACCACTTCGGCTCCAAGGAAGGGCTGCGCAAGGCGTGCGACGCGTACGTGGTCGAGATGGTGCGCGGCGGCCCCGGCGCGGACCTCGACGACGTCAGCGGCCTGGCGGCCATGCTGGAGGCGAGCTCGGCGATGCGGCTCTACCTGGGGCGCGCGTTCCTCGACGGCAGCCCGGCGGCGGCGGCGCTGTTCGACGACATCGTCGCGGCGGCCGAACGCTGGCTGGAGGAGGGCGTCCGCACCGGCCGGGTGCGTCCCAGCGACGACCCGCGCGCCCGCGCCGCCGTCTACGTGACGTGGCTGCTGGCGCCGCTGACGTTCGGCGAGCACCTCGCGCGGGCGCTGCCGGGCGGCGGGTCCGAGACGGACCGGACGCTGCGCACCTCCCGCGCCGGGATCGAGATCTTCACCCGCGGCCTGTTCACCGACGACCGCGTCCTGGACGCCTGGGACGCGGTCCGCGAGGAGCGGCGGTCCCCATGACGGCGTCTCCCCCTCCCCTTCCCCCCGACCTTCTGGAGTCATGAGCATGAGCACCACCGAGCCGCAGATCCTCGACCTGATGACCGCGGCCGACCGCGACGCCTTCCTGACCGGGCTGGCCGGCAACGGACCGGTCAGCCGGGGCCGCTACCTGGACGGCACCCTGATCTGGCTGGTCACCGGCTACGACGAGTGCGTGACCGCGCTGACCGACCCGCGCTTCAGCAGCGACATCTCCCGGCAGTCCAAGCTGGACGTGGCCGCCGCCGCCGGGCTGCCCGACGACGTGGCCCCCTACCTGCTGCGCACCCTCGGCGCCTACGACCCGCCGGACCACACGCGGCTGCGGCGGCTGGTGTCGCGCGGGTTCACCGCCCGGCGCGTGGAGCGGCTGCGCCCGCGCATCCAGGAGATCACCGACGCGCTGCTCGACGGGCTGCCGGCGGAGTTCGACCTGATCGAGCGGTTCGCGTACCCGCTGCCCATCCAGGTCATCTGCGAACTGCTCGGCGTGCCCTCGGCCGACCGCGACATCTGGCGGGCGTGGGCCGGCGACCTGACCGCGCCCGACCCCGCCCGCATCGCCGCCGGGGCGCGGGGCCTGGTCGCGTACATGAGCGAGCTGGTCGCGGCCAAGCGCGCCGCCGGCACGGACGGCGTCGACGGCGCGGAGGACCTGCTGTCGGCGCTGGTCCGCGTCCAGGAGGACGACGGCGACCGGCTGGCCGACGAGGAGCTGGTGGCGCTGGGGATCAGCATGCTGATCGCCGGGCACGAGACCACGGTCTCGCTCATCAGCCAGAGCGTGCGGCTGCTGCTCACCCGCCCGGAGCTGCTCGCGCGCCTGCGCGACGACCGGGACGCCGTCCCGGCGGCCGTGGAGGAGTTCCTGCGCGTCACCGGACCGGCCGAGATCGCGGTGATGCGCTACACGCTGGAGCCGGTGGAGCTCGGCGGCACGCGCATCCCGGCGGGCGAGGCGGTGCAGGTGGTGTACGCGGCGGCGAACCGGGACCCGCGCCGCTTCGACCGGCCGGAGCTGCTCGACGTGGGCCGCGGGGACAACGCCCACCTGGGGTTCGGCCACGGCATCCACTACTGCCTGGGCGCGGCGCTGGCCAGGGCCGAGACGCAGATCGCGCTGCGCACGCTGATCGACCGCTTCCCCGGCCTGGAGCTGGCCGTGCCGGCGGCCGAGATCGGCTGGCGGCCGGGCATGCAGCGGGCCCTGACCGCGCTGCCGGTGCGCACTGACGGCGGCGCGTCCTGAGGGCTCCTCAGCCCTCCGGGGTCGTGTCCATTCCCGTGTCCATGCGGAGGAACTCGGTGATGCGCAGCAGCCTCGGCGGGCGCCTGACCCCGGCGGGGAGCGCCCGGAACGCCTCCTCCCGCCCGACGACGCGCGGGGCGGTGAGCGCCACCTCCTTGCCGCCGACCCGCAGCCGCGCCTCCCCGGCGGCCAGGATGTTGCGCACCCAGTCGGCGCCCGACCCGTACACCAGGACGAACAGGTAGCCGCCGTCGACCGGGTGCGCGTCGAGCGGCGTGCGGTAGGTGGCGCCGGAGACGCGGCCGACGTGCGTCAGGACCGGCCACGACCCCCGGGCGACCGCCCGGGGGTTGAACACGCGCTTGTTCAGGCGCCCCCACCACAGCGGCATCGGCATCGGGATCTCCTCATCTCGGGCTTACGCCCGTAAGGCTGACTTACACTCGTAAGGCTGTCAACCCCTGCCGCCGTCCCGGGAGCCGTCGTGTCACCACCTCGCCAGCCGCTCAGCAGGCAGCTCGTGCTGGAGGCCGCGATCCGGGTCGCCGACCGCGGCGGCGCCGAGGCGATCACGATGCGGCGGGTGGCACAGGAGCTGGGCGTGGAGGCGATGTCGCTCTACCACCACGTGCCGAACAAGGACGCGATCCTCGACGGCGTGGTCGACGCGGTGTTCGCGGCGATCGAGCTGCCCCGGCCCGGCGACGGCGACTGGCGCGCGGCGATCCGGGCCCGCGCCCGCTCCGCCCGCGCGGTGCTCTCGCGGCACAGCTGGGCCCTCGGCCTGATCGACTCCCGCCGCTCGCCGGGCCCGGCGACGCTGCGCCACCACGACGCCGTCCTCGGCGTGCTGCGGGAGGCGGGGTTCTCGCTGCCGATGGCCGCCCACGCCGTCTCGCTCGTCGACAGCTACGTCGGCGGCTTCGTGCTGCAGGAGGCGAACCTGCCGCTGTCCACGCCCGCCGAGATGGAGGACGTGGCCGGCGACATCCTGGAGCACCTCCCGGACGGCCTGCCGTACCTGCGGGAGATGATCACCGACCACGCGCTGCGGCCGGGCTACGACTACGCGGAGGAGTTCGGCTACGGCCTCGACCTCATCCTGGACGCGCTCGAGGCCCGGCGGGGATAGCGCCCGGAATGCGGCGCGGCTAGGCGGGCGTCCAGGCGGGAGCGTCGCCGCCCCACAGGGACGGCGGGGTGCGCCAGGTGCGGGGCGCGCCCTCGTAGTGGACCGGCGGCAGCGCGTGGCGGAGCAGCCCGTACGGGGAGCCGGTCTCGGCCAGCCACGGGCCCGCGTCGTAGCCGTCGCCCTCGACCGGGACGGGACGGAGGTCGTTCATCAGCCAGGACGCGGTGCCCGCGAGGGAGAGCCGGGCCGAGCGCCCGAGCCCGGTGCGCTGCCGGTCGGTCAGCGCGCGCAGGACGGCGGCGGCCAGCAGGTAGCCGGTGCCGTGGTCCAGCGCCTGGGCGGGGAGCGCGCCGGGGCTGCCGTCGGGGCCCGCCTCGATCACGGCGATGCCGCTCGCCGCCTGCACCAGGCTGTCGAAGCCGCGCCGCGCGGCCCACGGCCCCGACCAGCCCCAGGCGCACAGCCGGGCGACGATCAGGCCGGGACGCCGCGCGAGCACGTCGCCGAGGCCGAGCGCCTCCAGCGTGCCGGGGCGGTAGCCGTGGACGACGACGTCGGCAGTGGCGACGAGCTCGGCGAAGGCGGCCCGGCCGTCGGCGGCGGTCAGGTCCAGCAGCGCCGAGCGCTTGCCCATCCCGGTGTCGGCGTGGCTGTCGGCGCTCTCCGGCAGGTTCGGCGGGTCGACGCGCAGCACGTCGGCGCCCAGCAGGGCCAGGGTGCGCGTGGCGACGGGGCCGGCGATGACCCGGGTCAGGTCCAGGACGCGCACCCCGGCGGCGGGCAGCGGCGCCGGGGGCAGCGGGGCCCGGCAGCTCACGTCCGAGGGGGCGGTCTCGACGAGCGGGTGGGCGGCGCCGCCGGGCGGGGCGACGGCGACGGCCAGGCCGCCGGCCGCGTAGACGGTCTCCTGGATCCACCGGGCGGGGCGGGCGGCCAGCTCGGCGGCCAGGGTCTCGGCCAGGTCCGGGTCGTCCCCCGTGTCGGCCACGCCGAGGGCGCCGAGCAGCCGGGCGCGGTGGTGCGGGTAGTTGGCGTGGGTGCGGACCCAGCCGTCGGCCGCGCGCCAGAAGCGCGACAGCGGCGCGAACGCCCGCGGGGACTTGCCGCCGACGCGCAGGTGCCGCTCGCTGACGAAGGCCGTGGCCACCGCCGCCTCCCGGACCCGCACCGGGGGCAGCGGCGCCGCGTTGCGCCGCGCCAGCAGCTCGGCCGCCGCCAGCGAGCACACGCCCACGCTCGCCCGGGCCAGCTCCCGCACCGGCAGCCGCGCGGCCAGGACGTCGCCCGCCCCCTCGTACGCGACCGTCGCCGCCAGTTCGGGCGGCCCGCCGAGCGCGGCCCAGGCGTGAGCGGTCGCCGCGTCCTGTTCGTACGTCATCGAACCAGTTTGCCATCCTGGAACAGCAAGGAATAGCCTAGGACCATTAGGTTTTGTTTAGCGACTCTAGGAGTGCGGATGGCGCGGGCGGGGTTGACGGCGGACCGGGTGACGGCCGCGGGCGCCGAGCTGGCGGACGAGGTCGGGCTGGAGCACGTGACCATGTCGGCGGTGGCGCGGCGGCTCGGCGTCAAGGACGCGAGCCTGTACGTGCACGTACGCGGGCTGGAGGACCTGCGCGGCCGGATCGCGCTGCTGGCGGCGGACGAGAAGACGATCCGCATCGCCGAGGCGACCGCCGGGCGGGCCGGGAAGGACGCGCTGGTGGCGTTCGCGGACGCGTGGCGGTCCTACGCCCACGACCACCCGGGCCGCTACACCGCGACGCAGGTCCCGGCGCGGATCGATCCCGAGCTGGCCGCCCGGGCCCCCGGGCCGCGGCGCGCGATCGAGCTCACCTACAGCATGCTGCGCGCCTACGCGCTGGCCGAGCCCGACCTGACCGACGCGGTCCGGCTGGTGCGCAGCACGCTGCACGGCTTCGTCAGCCTGGAGGCGGCCGGCGGGTTCGCGCACGCGCGGCCCGCCGCGGACTCCTGGGTCCGCTGCCTCGACGCCCTGCACGCGCTCCTGGAGCGCTGGCCCGCACGTGAAGGAGATCCGTCATGACCGTCCCCGCCACCGGCCGCCTGCGCGTGGCAGGCGCGACCCTGCACTACGAGGTGCGCGGGCAGGGCCCGCTCCTGCTGCTGATCCCCGGCGGCGCGGGCGACGCCGCCTCCTACGACGGCGTCGCCGACGTGCTGGCCGCCGGCTGGACAGTGGTCTCGTACGACGCGCGCGGCATGTCGCGCAGCCCGCTCGACGACCCCGGCGCCGAGCAGCATGTCGCCTCGCACGCCGACGACGCGTACCGGCTGATCGAGCTGCTGTCGCCCGGTGCGCCCGCCCGCGTGGCCGGGTGCAGCTCGGGGGCGATCGTCGCGCTGCACCTGCTCGCCACCCACCCGGACCGGGTCGAGCGCGTGGTGGCGCACGAGCCGCCCGTGGTGGAGGTGCTGCCCGACGCCGCCGAGCACCGCGCGATGCTCGCCCGCGTCCAGGACACCTTCCGCCGCGAGGGCCTGATGCCGGCGGTCGCCGAGTTCGCGGCGGCCCTGCGGCGGCCCGGCGGCGCGGAACCCGCCGGGCCCGCCGAATCCGCCGCCCCGGCCGAGCTGCCGCCCGGCGCGGCGGCCCGGGCGGAGCGGACGATGGCCAACCTGCCCTACTTCCTCGGCCGGATCGTGCCCGCCTTCATGGCCTACGCCCCCGACGTGGACCGGCTGGCGGCCCTGGCCGGCCGGCTGGTGCTCGCGGCCGGCGACGAATCGCGCGGCGAGCTGCCCTACCGCCCCGCCGCCTGCCTGGCCGTGCGGTTCGGCACCGAGCTCGTGCACTTCCCCGGCGGGCACACCGGGCTCAGCACCCACCCCGCCGCGTTCGCCGAGCTGCTCCGCAAGACGCTGGCCGGTTAGGCGCGCCGGTCGAGCACCGCCTCGGCCATCGCCCGGGCGGCGCGGGCGGGGTGGGCGCCGGGGCGGGTGACGGCGTGCGCGAGCACCCCGTCGATCAGCACGAGGATCTGGTCGGCGCCGAAGCCGGGCTCGGGGTGCCCGTGGCGGCGCAGCTCGTCCTCGAACAGCCCCCGCAGCCTCTCCTTGTACGCGCGGACCTCGGCGTGGGCGGGGTGGTCCCGGTCGGTGAGGGCCAGGTCGGCCGCCGTGTAGCGGCAGCCGCGGAACGTCGGCCGCGTGGTGATCTCGTCCAGCGCGTCGAAGACGGCCAGCACCCGGTCCCGGGGGTCGTCGCCGGCGCCGTCCATCACCTGCCGGTAGCGGGCGTCAAGCCCGGCGGTCGCGAGCGTCTCGGCGATCAGCCCGTCCTTGCCGCCGAAGTGCTGGTAGAGCGAGCGGCGGGCGACGTCGGCCCGCTTGAGGATCGCGTCCACGCCCACGTGGACGCCGTGCTCGTAGGTGAGGTCGCTGGCGGCTTCGAGAAGCCGCTCGCGCGGGCCCGGTCTGCTCATCACACGCATCCGATCGAAGAACGGCGGATTGACACTTAGACCAACCATTCTATCTAATGGCGGCGTATACCGACCGTTCTATCTATTGGAGCTGCCATGCCCCGCGCGGGCACCCTTCCCATCGTGCTGACCGGTGTGTTCGTCACGATCCTCGACTTCTTCATCGTCAACGTCGCCATCCCCGCCATCCAGCGTGACCTGCACGCCGGAGCCGCCGAGGTCGAGTGGATCGTCGCCGGCTACGGCCTGGCCTACGGGTCCGGCCTGATCCTCGGCGGACGGCTCGGCGACCTGTTCGGCCGCCGCCGCGTGTTCGCCATCGGGCTGGCCCTGTTCACGCTCGCCTCGCTGGCGTGCGGCCTTGCCCCCGACGCGGCCACGCTCATCGCCGCCCGTGTCGCCCAGGGACTGGCCGCGGCGGCACTCACCCCGCAGGTGCTCGCCATCCTGCGCACCGCCTACAGCGGCGCCGCCCAGGCCAGGGCCCTCAACGCCTACGCGCTGACCATGGGGCTGGCCGCGGTGTTCGGGCAGCTCATCGGCGGCGTGCTGATCCAGGCCGACCTGTTCGGGCTCGGCTGGCGGGCCTGCTTCCTGATCAACGTGCCGATCGGCGTGGCGGCGCTCGCGCTGACCCGCGCCGTGGTGCCCGAGAGCCGCGCCGGCACGGCCGCGCGGCTCGACCTGGGCGGGGCCGCCCTGGTCACCGGCGCGCTGGTGGCGACCCTGCTGCCGCTGATCGAGGGCCGCGAGCAGGGCTGGCCGCTGTGGACGTGGCTGTCGCCGTTCGTCGCGCTCGCGCTCTTCACCGCCTACGGCCGTCGCCGGCACGCCTCGCCGCTGATCGACCTGGCCCTGTTCCGCGAGCGGGCGTTCACCGCCGGCCTGCTGACCCAGCTCGCCTTCACCATGGGCATGGCCGCGTACTTCCTGATCTTCGCCCTGTACGTGCAGGGCGCGGCCGGGCTGGACGCGCTGGAGGCCGGGCTGGTCTTCACGCCGATCGGGCTCGGCTACCTGGCGGCCTCGCGGCTCGCGCCCAGGTTCGTCGCGCGGCTCGGCCGTCAGGCGATCGCGGCGGGCGGGCTGACCAGGGCGGTCGCCCTCACCGTGCTGCTCGCCGCCGTGGCGGCGCAGGCGCCGCTCGGGTGGCTGGTGCCGATCCTGGCCGTGGACGGGTTCGGCATGGGGCTGGCGCTCGCGCCGATCATGGGCACGGTGCTGGCCGGGGTCGCGCCCCGCCACGCCGGGTCCGCGGCCGGGGTGCTGACGACGGTCCAGCAGGTCGGGGCCGCGCTCGGCGTCGGGATCGTCGGAATCGTCTTCTACGGCGGCCTGGCGGGCGGGGTGAGCCAGGCGTTCCAGCACGGGCTGATCTACGTGATCGCCGTGGCGCTGGCCGTCGCCGGGCTCGTCCAGCTCCTCCCCCGCCCGCAGCGCGCCCGTCCTCCCATGGCGCAGCAGGCGGCCCGCTGACCGGCGCTACGCGGCCGGGGTGAAGTCGGCCCGGTGGTCGGCGGCCCACTCGGCGAGCGTGCGCGCCGGCCGCCCGAGCACCCGCTCGACGTCGGGCAGCACCGCGGGCGGCTCCTCGGCGTACTCGGCCTGGTAGCCGAGCAGATACTCGGCGATCTCGGCCGGGATGCCCGCGGTGATGCAGGCGGCGCGCGCCTGCCCGTACGTGAGCGGCTCGAAGCGCAGGGTCCGGCCGAGCCCGTCGCCGATGGCGGCGGCCTGCTCGCGGTGGCTGAGCGCCTGCGGGCCGCTCAGCGAGTACGCGCGACCGGCGTGCCCGTCCTCCAGCAGGGCGGCGACCGCGACCTCGGCGATGTCGGCCTCGTGGATCGGCACGCCCAGCGCGTCGGGGAAGGCGCTGCGCACCACGCCCTCGGCCCGGATCGACGGCGCCCACAGGTCCAGCTTGTTGGCGGCGAACTCGCCCGGCCGCACGTGCGTCCATTCCAGGCCGGACGCCTCGACGGCCTCCTCCACCTCGAGCAGCATCTCGTAGCTGCCGGGCCGCCGGACCGTGACCGCCACGCCGGTCATCGTCACCACGCGGGTCACCCCGGCCTCGGCCGCCCGCCGGGCGAACGCGCGGGACTGCTCGGCCGCGGTCTCGGGGGCGAGCATGCCGGCCAGGTAGTAGACCCGGTCCACGCCGTCGAGCGCCGCCGCCGCGCCGGCGAGGTCCCCGGCCACCAGCTCCACGCCGTCGGGCAGCGCGGCGCCCGCCGGGTTGCGCGTCAGGGCCCGGACGCGCTGCCCAGCTCGCAGCAGGCGGTCGACCACGATGCGCCCGACCGTGCCCGTCGCGCCGGTCACGAGGATCGTCATAGCTGTGCTCCGTTCGTCGATGGCGCCGAGAGTCCCTTCGGCGGACGGCCGGGGGCCGCCGATCGAGCGCCGAGGCTAGCCGCGCCGATCGCCGTCGCGCACCTCGGCTCACGTCTCATTTGGCAGCTCAGCGCGCGTGCGCGCGGATCATGGAGGAGGATCTGCGTCATGGAGGCACTCGCCCGGCGTCTGGTCCCTGATGAGCTGTGGGAGGCGGCCCGTCCGCTGGTGCCGGAGCCGCCGCCCCGCCGCCAGGGCGGCGGCCGGGCCGCCGCCGACGCGCGCACGGTCATGACGGCGGTCGTGTACGTGGTCACGAGCGGCTGCGCGTGGCAGCACCTGCCGGCGGCGTTCGGCGTCACCGTGCCCACGGCGCACCGCTGGTTCACCCGCTGGACCAGGGCCGGTCTGTGGCAGCGGATGTGCGAGGCCACGGCGGGCGATCCCGCGCTGGCCGACTGGACGCGGGCGATCCGTGACTGCGCGTCATCACGTGTTTACGACTGAAAAATCACCAAAAGAGACGTGGCCCGTCACCGCGTCGCCGTGAGCAGATCCAGCGGGAAGGCGGCGGCGAGCGCCCGGTAGCCGGCCGGGTTGAGGTGCAGGTGATCGCCCTCGTCGTAGGCCGGGCGCAGCCTCCGGGGGTCCGCCGGGTCGCGGGCCGCCCGGTCGAAGTCCACCACCGCGTCGAACGCGCCGCCGCCGCGTATCCAGGCGTTGACCTCCTGCCGGGCGGCCTCGCGGTGGCCGTCCGGATCGTCGTACGGGACGTGGCCGCCGAACGGCGTGAGCGTGGCGCCGTACACGAGCATGCCGCGCGCCTGGGCGCGCACGACGATCTGGTGGTAGGCGGCGATCAGCTCGCCGCCGACGTCCTTCTGCGCGTCCGGGGCGGGCGGGGCGGTGCCGAGGTCGTTGACGCCTTCGAAGACGAGCAGCCGGTCGACGCCGCTCTGCGCGAGCACGTCGCGGTCGAGGCGGGACAGCGCGGCGGGGCCGAGGCCGTCGGCGAGCACCCGGTTGCCGCCCGCCGCCTGGTTGACGACGGCGGCGGCCGCGCCGGGCGGCAGCCGGTCGAGGAGCCGGTCGGGCCAGCGGTCGTCGCCGTTGGTGGTGGAGCCCCGGCCGTCGGTGAGCGAGTCGCCGAGCAGGGCGAGCGCGGAGGCCGTGGACCACGTCTCGACGCCGCTGAGCAGGTACCAGTGGTCGACGGGCGTGGCGCCGGCCAGGTCGGCGGCGCCTGCCTGGTCGCCGGGAGCGAGGTGGGAGGTGGTGCGGGAGCCGGGGTGGGAGGTGAGGCCCGCCGCCGGGTGCCCGCCGGCGAGGTGGAGGGTGACGGTGAGCGCGGCGCGCGGCGGCACGTCCAGGTCGAGCGGGTCGGAGACGACGTGCGCGCCGGGCGGCACGACGGCCGGGGTCCGGCCGTGGAAGGTCACCGGCCGGGACGTGCCCGGCCGGACGGCGCGCTCCCCCGACCGGCCGTCGCGGGGCAGCGCCAGCAGGACGCGGGTGAGCCGCAGCGGGGCGCCGCCGAACGCGTTGGACAGCCGCAGCCGGATCCTCGGCCCACCGGCGGAGACGCGCACGGTCTGCCGCAGCGTGCTGCCCGCCAGGGTGAGGCCGTCGCGCGTGTAGGGGGCGGGCGGCAGGTCGCCCGGTTCGGTGAGCTGGGGGGCCGAGGCCCAGGTGGTCACCCAGCGGGGCTCGTCCGGCAAGCCGGCACCTCGAAACTTTTCGGGGGGATGGGTTCGCAGCAGCATACAAGCCGCATGTCAGGCTATCGAAACATTTCTGCCGGCGGCCGCTCTTATGTCGCCTGCCGTGCAGGAGGGAATTCACGCCATTTTTATTCCGGAAACCTCCCGTTATTGTTGCGCCATTCCTGGGCGCTCTGCCCGGACATTCCTTCCTCCGGCCCTGATTCATTCCTATAGAGGTGGCCTCTCATGCCTTTACGGTTCTCGCGGATCTCCGGCGGGCTGCTGCTCGCCCTGACCGGGGTCGCGGCCCTGCCGCCGCCCGCCGCCGGCGCCGTCGAACCCCCCTCGGTGGTGATCGACTCCGCCGAGACGGCTCCCGGCGTCGTCCGCCTGGCCGGGCGATTCACCGGCGCGTACGACGTGACCCTCGTCGTCGGCGGCGAGCGGATCGAACGGGCCCGCGTCAGCGACCCCGACGCCGACGACACCGGCACCTGGTCCTACGACCTGGACACCCGCGACCTGCACGGGGACGTCGAGGTCTACGCCAGGGCGAGCGACGCCCGCACCCGCTACGGCGTGTGGTCGCGGCCGACGACGCTGCGGCTGGACAACCCGGCGGCCCGCGCGCCCGAGGTGGCGATCACCGCGCCCGCCGACGGCGCCCGGCTCTCCAAACCCACCCCGATCCGCGTGGACGTGCGGGACCACGACGTGCGCACGGTGCGGGTGCGGGTCAACGGCGGGCCGTGGACGCGCGCCACCGGCGCGGCCGGGCGCTACACGGCGCTGCTGACCCCCTCCCACCACGGTGACGTGGCGGCGAGCCTGGAGGCCGAGGCGGTGGACGCGCGCGGCCACGTGTCCCGGTCCGCGACCAGGTACGTGCTGCTGGGCACGGCCGAGAAGGAACGGCCGGTGCCGCACCGGCAGGACCGGGCGATGTGGATCTGGGAGAAGGCCTCCTACAACCTGGTGCTCAACCCGGGCTCGCGCCGCCTGCTGGAGACCGTCCTCGACCCCGGCTCGACGATCTACCTGGGCGTGGACGTCCACGCCGGGCGCGACGTGATCGAGGACGCCCGGCCCCGGCTGCGCGACTTCGTGGCCTGGGCGCACCGCCGCGGCATGCGGGTGCACGCCACTGTCGCCGGCGGCACCCGGCCGCCGTACCTGGGGGCGCTGCCCCGCTACCGCGACCGCGCGGTGCGGGAGATGGAGCGGGTGCTGAACTACAACCTGTCCTCCGCGCCCGAGCAGCGCTTCGACGGGATCAACGTGGACATCGAGCCGTACATCCTGCCGTGGTTCGCCAGCGCCAAGCCGGAGCCGCAGATCCAGTGGCTGGACACGCTGCGGGCGATGATCGCCCGACGGGACGCCTCCGGCCAGCCGCTGCTGTTCGGGCCGGCGGTGCCCCGCTGGCTGGACGTGTCGGCGTGCTGCACGGCCGTCCCGTACGGCGGCGTCACCCGGCCGCTGTCGGAGCACGTGCAGGACCTGTCCGACTACATCGCGATCATGGACTACCGCGACACGGCCGACGGGAGCGCGGGCATCATCGCGCAGGCCGCCGGCGAGCTGGCCTACGCCGAGCGCATCGGCAAGCCGCTGTCGGTCGTGGTCGGGGTCGAGACGCTCGACATCGCCACCAGCGGCGACCCTTCCAGCATCACCTTCCGCGAGGAGGGCAGGGACGCCCTGGAGGCCGAGCTGGCCAAGGTCTACACGGCGTTCTCGGCGAGCCCGGCCTTCGCCGGGGTGGCGCTGCACCACTACGACTCCTACCGCGAGCTGCCCACGGTCTGGGGGCCGTCGGCCCGGTGGCCGGACCCGCCGGCCGACGCGGGCCCGCCGACCGGCGTGGCCTCCCCGCCGACTGCCACGGCGTTCGAGCACGCCACGGTCGACCTGGCCTACGGCCGGGCCGGCGACGACACGGAGGTGGCCTTCTACGAGGTGCACCGGTCGGCGCGGGCGGGCTTCACGCCGGGGGCGGACACGCTCGCCGGGCGGGCGCGCGGCCTGACGCACACCGACACGGGGCTGCTGCCGGGCACCGCCTACCACTACCGGGTCGTCCCGGTGGACGTGGCCGGGAACCGCGGCCCCGCCTCCGCGCCGGTGACGGTGACGACGGGCGGCACCGGCCTGCGCCCGGCGGTGGTGGAGTCGATGGCGGTCACGCTGGAGAACGGCGTGGCGCGGGTGCGGCTGCGCGTGGTGGACCAGGAGACCGGGGAGCCGGTGGCCGCCACCGTGCGGGGCCGGTTCACCTTCTCCGCCGGCCGGTACGTGACGGTGACCGCCGACGCCGGCGGATGGGCCACGGCCACGTCGGAGACGCTGAAGCAGGCGACGGGCGAGACCGGCTTCGCCGTGCACCGTCTGACGGCCCCGGACCGCTACTGGGCCGGCGCCTATGACCGCGACCGGGACGTCACCGCGTCCTGGTGACCCCTGCACGCACGCCCGCAATAAAGGAATGAATTCATGCTATTTATCGAATGGATAAAGCATGAATTCAGGATTGACTTATGGACGGAATATGGCGAAGAATCCGGTCATGGAGCCATCCGATGGAATGAATTCCCTCCCCAGGGGTCGGCGCTTCCGCACCCTCGCCGCCCGCCTGCGGCAGGAGATCGCCCAGGGCCGCTGGCCGGTCGGCGCGAGACTCCCGACGGAGGCCGAGCTCGCCCGGACCTACGCGGTCGGCGTCAACACCGTGCGCCGCGCCGTGGACCTCCTGGTCGAGGAGGGGCTCGTCCGCCGGCGGCAGGGGTCGGGCACGTTCGTGGCGAACTCCGTCACGGCCACCCCGGGCGCCGGGCCGCGGCTCATCGGTGCGCTCGTCCCGTCCACCACCTACTACTTCCCCCGGATCGTCGAGGGCATCGAGCGGGCCGCCACCGCGGCCGGCGTCCGGCTCGTGCTCGCGTGCTCCAACTACGACCCCGCCACCGAGTCGGCCCAGCTCCAGCAGCTCGTGGACGTCGGCGTCGCCGGCCTGCTGCTGGTGCCCAACCTGCACCTGGCCGCCGACCCCGCCGCGCACCTGGCCAGGCTGCGCACGCTGCCGGTGCCGTACGTGCTGGTCGAGCGCCGGCCGGCCGACCCCAGGCCGGCCGACCCGACCTCCTACGTCTGCACCGACGTGCCCGGCGGCGGCTACGCGGCCGTGCAGCACCTGAGCGGGCTCGGCCGCAGCCGGATCGGCTACCTCGGCCGCGTCGGCACCGCGACCTCCGAGCAGGTGTTCGCCGGATTCCGCAGCGCCGTCGCCGACCTCGGCCTGCCGGAGATCCCGGCGGCCACGGCCCGGCAGGCCGTCTGGACCGGCCCCGACCTGCTCGCCTACGCCAACGCCCTGGTCGCCGAGAAGGTGCGCGCCGTCGTGTGCCTGGGCGACCGCGAGGCCACCGCCCTGCTGCCCTACCTGCGCCGGGTCGGGCTCACCGTCCCCGACGACATCGCCGTGGTCGCCTACGACGACGAGGTCGCCGACCTGTCTGAGGTGCCGCTGACGGCCGTGTCGCCGCCCAAGGCCGAGGTAGGCCGCATGGCGACCGAGCTGCTGCTGCGCCGCATCGAGCTCGGCCCGGCCGCCCCGGTCTGCCGCGTGGTGCTCCAGCCCCGCCTGGCCGTGCGCGCCTCCTGCGGCGCCGCCTCCGGCAGCCTCGTGGAAGTACGCGTCCCCACCTAGAACGCACACCCTCAGAACGCACACCCCCAGAACGCGCACGGTCCGGCAACCGCGCACGCCCCCCGAGAGGCGCGCGCGGTCCCAGGCACGCGCTCGTCCCCTTCACCCCCCTGATCCCCCCTTCGCCCGTGGAGGACCCATGAAAGTTCGCATGCTCGCCGCCGGCACGCTGGCCGTGCTCGCCCTGGCCGGGACGGCGTCGTGCGGAGGCGGCCCGGCCGGGGAGCCGGGCGCCGTCACCCTGCGCCTCGGCTTCTACGCCGGCGCCGGAGACCCCGCCGACACGCTCATGCGGGAACTGGTCAAGGAGTTCACCGCCGCCAACCCGTCGATCAAGGTGCAGCTGGAGGTCGCACCGTACGTCAAGTTCTTCGAGCGGCTGCGCACGCAGATCGCCGGCGGCCAGGCGCCGCAGGTGTGGCTGTCGGACGGCGTGCTCGTGCAGGAGTTCGCCGCCCGCGGCGCGCTGGCCGACCTCACCGACCGCGTCAGGACCGTTGACGCCGCCGCCTACTCCGGCCTGGAGCTGAACCGCGACGGGAAGGGCCGCGTCCACGGCTTCCCCCAGGGCGCCCAGACGCCCGTGCTGTTCTACAACAAGAAGCTGTTCGCCGAGGCCGGCGTGGCCGAGCCGACCGCCGACTGGACCTACGACGACCTGGCCGCCGCCGCCAGGAAGCTCACCAAGGACACCAACGGCGACGGCAGGCCCGACACCTACGGCTTCCGCGCCTACTCCCCCGGCTTCACCGAGAGCTGGTGGCCCATCGTCAAGGCGTTCGGCGGCGACGTCGTCACCGACGGCAACCGCAAGGTCGCCATCGACACCTCCGAGTCCAGGGCCGCGCTCGACTGGATGCTGGCCGCGATGGGCAAGGACGGGTTCGCCCCCGACTACGTCACCACCGAGTCCTTCGGCAAGGGCGCCGTGCACACCCTGTTCGCCACCGGCCGCGTGGCCATGTCGTACGGCATCTACGCCCGGACCCTGCCCGCCATGAGCGCGAAGGTCGACTTCGGCGTCGCCCCGCTGCCCAAGGGGCCCGGCGGCCGGGGGAACGTCGCCATCGTCAACTCGTGGGTGGTCAGCAAGGCCGCCACGCCCGAGCAGGCCGACGCCGCCTGGAAGTGGATCACGTACTTCTCCGGCGAGAAGCCGCAGAGCCGCTGGGCCGAGCTCGGCGAGGCCATCCCGATCAACAAGAAGGCCGCCGCCACGGCGCTGCCCGCCGACCGGGGCCCGGTGTTCCTGGAGGCGCTGGACGCCTCGGACACGCTCGGCACCAACGCCGTCTGGTCGGAGTACACCGAGGCCCTGGCCAAGCGCGTCAACGAGGCGCTGTCGGGCGCCACCCCGGTGGCCGAGGCGCTGGCGACCGGGCAGAAGGAGGCCCAGCAGGTCATCGACCGCTTCTACGCGGGGCAGACGCAGTGACGGTCCTCACCCGCAAGGCGCGGCCGGTCGCCGCCGGGCCTCCCGCGACGGCGCGCACGCGCAGGGCCAGGGAACGCGCCTGGGCCCTGGCCTTCGCCTCCCCCTACCTGCTCCACCTGGTGGCGCTGACCGCCTGGCCGGTGCTGGCCTCGCTGTTCTTCAGCATGACCGACTACGACCTGATGTCCCCGCCCACGTTCGTCGGGTTCGGCAACTTCTCCCGGCTGCTCGGCGACGAGGTGTTCTGGCGCACGCTCGGCAACACCGCCTACTTCGCGGTGTTGTTCGTGCCCACCCAGACGGCGCTGGCGCTGCTGCTGGCGATGGCGCTCAACCAGCGGCTGCGCGGCATGGCGCTGTTCCGGGCCGCCTACTTCGTGCCGGTGGTCTCCTCGTGGGTGGTGGTCGCCTACGTCGCCGACTCGGTGTTCAACCCGCAGACCGGCATCGCCAACCAGGTGCTCGCCCTGGTCGGGCTGCCGGCCGAGAACTGGCTGCAGGACCCGGCCCTGGTCATCCCCACCCTGGCCGCCGTCGCGGTGTGGAAGGGCGTCGGCTACATGATGGTGCTGTTCCTGGCCGGGCTGCAGGCCATCCCCGAGGAGCGGTACGAGGCGGCCAAGATCGACGGCGCCTCGGCGTGGAACCGCTTCCGCTACATCACGCTGCCCGGGATCTCCGGCACGACGTTCCTGGTGCTGGTGCTCACCTCCATCGAGACGCTGCAGTCGTTCGAGCAGGTGTACGTGATGACCGACGGCGGCCCGCACGGCGCCAGCGAGCTGACCGTCCTCTACCTGTACCGGCAGGGCTTCCAGTTCTTCCAGATGGGCTACGCCTCGGCCGTGGCGTGGGTGCTGTTCGTGCTGGTGCTCGTGCTCACCCTGGTGCAGTTCCGGCTCCAGCGCAGGTGGGTGCACTATGCGTAAGACGCTGTCGTACCTGCTGGTCCTGTCGGGGGCGGCGGTCATGCTGGTGCCGTTCCTGGCGGCGCTGGGCAACTCGCTCAAGAGCTTCGCCCAGTACATCCAGGTGCCGCCGGTGTGGGTCCCCGACCCCGTCCAGTGGAGCAACTACGCCGAGGTGTGGGAACGCGCCCCGTTCGGGATCTACCTGGTCAACAGCCTCGTGATCGCCGTGCTGGCGGTGATCGGCAACGTCGTCACCAGCGCGACCGTCGGCCACGCCCTGGCCAGGATGCGCCTGCCCGGCAAGCAGGCCCTGCTCACGATGGCGCTCGGCACGATGATGCTGCCCACCGTCATCACGATCGTGCCGAACTTCCTGCTGTTCCGGTCGCTGGGCTGGCTGGACACGCTGCTGCCGCTCATCGTGCCGTACTGGCTCGCCACGCCCATCGGGATCTTCCTGATGCGGCAGACGTTCCTGGCCATCCCCAGGGACTTCGAGGAGGCCGCCGGCCTGGACGGCGCCAACCCGTGGCAGGTGTTCTGGCGGGTGCACCTCCCGCTGGCCAAGCCCGCCCTGGCCACGCTGGCCGTCTTCACGTTCACCACCTCGTGGAAGGCCGTGCTGGAGCCGGTCGTCTACCTCACCTCGCCGGAGAACTACACGCTGCCCGTCGGCGTGCTGAGCCTCAAGGGGCAGTGGGTGGGCAACGACCAGCTCGTCACGGCCGCGGCCATGATGAGCCTCCTGCCGATGCTCGTGGTGTTCGTGCTGGCCCAGCGCTACTTCGTCCGCGGAACCATGTCCGCGGGACTCAAGGGCTGAGCCCCTCTCAGCCCCGTCCACCTCAGAAAGGACATCGTGACCATTACATCCGGGCTGCGCCTGGGCGTCATCGGCGCGGGCACCATCGCCGAGTTCCACCTGGCGGCCGCCCGCCGGAGCGCCGGGCGGGTGAACGTCGTCGCGGTGTGCGACGTGCGCGCCGAGGCGGCGGAGAAGCTGGCCGCCGAGGCCGGCGCCCGCGTCCACACCGACCATCGGGCGATGCTCGACGCGGGCGGCCTCGACGCGGTCGTCGTCACGGTCCCGCACGCCCTGCACGCCCCCATCACGCTCGACGCCGCCGCGGCCGGGTTGCACGTGCTCGTGGAGAAGCCCATCGCCACCACGCGCGAGGACGCCCTCGCCATGATCGAGGCGTGCCGCGCCGCCGGCGTCGTGCTCGCCGCCGGCCACGTGCTGCGCTTCGTGCCGACGCTGCGCGCCGCGGCGGCCTACCTGTCCTCCGGCGAGCTGGGCGGCGTCGTGGTGGCCTCCGAGCGGCGCACCGCCGACTACGCCGACCCGGCCCGGCCGCGCTGGTTCCTCGACGCCGGCATGGCGGGCGGGGGGATCGTGCTCAACGTCGGCACCCACAGCATCGACAAGCTCCAGATGCTCGTCGGCTCCCCGATCACCGAGGTGACCGCGCACGTGGCCGTGCCCGGCGGCAAGGCCGTGGAGACCGAGGCGGTCGCGCTGGCCCGGCACGCGGACGGCACCCGCTCGACGATCAACGTCACCGGCACCGGCCTGCCGTTCACCGACGAGACCGAGATCGTCTGCGGCGAGGGGGCGGTGCGGATCAGCCGCGGCGACGGCGTGTGGTCCTTCCGCGCCGGCGCCGCCACCCAGGTGGCCGCCCCCGAGCCCGGCGAGATGGCCGCGGCCTTCGCCGCCCAGCTCGACGACTTCGCCCGCGCCTGCGCCGGGCGCACCCCGCCCCAGGTCACCCCCGAGTACGCGCTGTCCGTCCTGGACGTCGCCCTGGCCGTCTACGAGTCGGCCCGTCTCGGCTCCACCGTCACCGTGAAAGGACACCCGTGAACCCGCTCGCCTTCAGCACGCTCGGCACCCCCGGAGCCCCTGTCGACGAGGTCGTCCGGATCGCCGCCGAACACGGCTGCGCCGGCGTCGAGCTGCGGTGCGCCGACGGCGACCTCATCGCGCCTGACAGCACGGCCGCCGAGCTGCGCGCGGTCGAGCGCGCCTTCGCCGAGGCCGGCGTCGAGATCGTCGCCGTCTGCTCCTACACCCGCGTGGCCCGCCCCGACGGCGACCCCGTCGCCGAGGTGCTGCGCCACGTCGAGATCGCCGAGGCGCTCGGCGCCCGCTACGTCCGCGTCTTCGGCGGCGTCGAAGGCCAGGCCGACCCCGCCCCGGCCGCCACCGAGCGGCTGGCCGAGGTCGCCGCCCGGCTGCCGGGCAACGGCGTGGACGTCCTGCTGGAGACCCACGACGTGTTCCTCACCGGCCAGGCCGTGGCGGCGGTGCTGTCCGGGGTCGGCTCGGAGCGCGTCGGCGCCCTGTGGGACGTCGTGAACCCGTGGCGGGCCGGCGAGCCGCCCGCGCGCACCGCCGACCTGCTCGCGCCGCACCTGCGGCACGTGCAGATCAAGGACGCCGCCTCGCCCGCCGACCTGGCGCCGGTGCTGCCCGGCCACGGCGCCGTCGGCGTGCCCGCCGTGCTGGCCGAGCTGGACCGCATCGGCTACGCCGGCTACCTGGCCCTGGAGTGGGAGCGCGTCTGGTACCCCGACGCGCCGCCCGTCGGCGCAGCCCTGACCGCCTTCCGGGAGGTGCTCGGCCGATGATCCCCCAGGTCACCTCGTGGCGGCCGGGCGAAGGGCTGTTCCCGCTCGGCGCCGGCGCGCGGGTGCGCGGGCCGCAGGCCGGGCTCGCCCGCGACCTGCTCGGCCTGCCCCCGGACGGCGACGGCCCGGCCGAGATCACGCTGCGGCTCGTGGACGACGCCGCCCTGGGCCCGGAGGGCTACGTCCTCACCGTCACGCCCGAGCGCGCCGACGTGGCCGCCGCCGCCGAGGCCGGGCTGCGGTGGGGCGTGCAGACCATGCGCCAGCTCCGCACCCCCGCCGGCCTGCCGTGCGGCACCGTGCGGGACGTCCCCCGGCACGCCTGGCGCGGCGTCATGATCGACGTCGCCCGCTGGTGGCGGCCCTTGTCCTTCCTGTACGCGTACGTGGATCTGCTGGCGTTGCACAAGTTCAACGTCCTGCACCTGCACCTCACCGACGACCAGGGCTGGCGCTTCGAGGTCCGCGCCCATCCCCGCCTCACCGAGGCCGGCGCGTACCGGAGGCGGTCCCCGGCCGGGCACGCCCGCGACGGCGTGTCCGACGACACCCCGCACGGCGGCTTCTACACCCAGCGCGAGCTGCGGGAGCTGGCCGCGTACGCGGCGGCGCGCGGCGTCACCGTGGTCCCCGAGATCGAGTTCCCCGGCCACTCCCAGGCCGCCGTCGCCGCCTGCCCGTGGCTCGGCCACCCCGGTGACGAGCCCGTCGAGGTGCGCACCACCTGGGGCATCTCGCCGCACGTGCTGAACGTCGGCGACCGCGCCGTCGCGTTCGCCCGCGACGTGCTCGACGAGCTGTGCGAGGTGTTCCCGTCCCCGTACGTGCACATCGGCGGGGACGAGGTCCGCGGCGAGGAGTGGGCGCGCAGCCCCGAGGCCGCGCGGCGCGTGGCGGACGAGGGGCTGCCCGGTCCCGCCGCCCTGCTCGGCTGGTGGGGCCGCCTGCTGGCCGGTCACCTGCGCGGGCTCGGCCGCCGCGCGGTCGCCTGGGACGACATGCTCGACCACGACCCGCCCGAGGACATGGTGATCATGGCGTGGCGGGGCGTGGACCGGGTGGAGGCCGCGCTGCGCGCCGGGCACGACGTGGTCGCCGCCCCGCACACGCACACCTACCTCGACTACGCCGAGTCCGACGGGCCGGGCGAGCCCGTCAGCATCTCCGGGCCGCTGCCGCTGGAGACCGTCTACGGGTTCGACGCCGGTGACGCCGTCCTCGGCCTGCAGGCCCAGCTGTGGGGCGAGTACCTGCCCACGCGCGAGCGGTTCGACTACAACGCCTTCCCCCGGCTGTGCGCGGTCGCCGAGGCCGCCTGGTCACGGGGCCGGGACCTGGGCGGCTTCACCCGCCGCCTGTCGGCCCACCTGCCGCTGCTCGACGAGCTCGGCGTGCGTTACCGGCGGCCCGGCCACGCCAGGGCCTCCGGCCTCGCGGAAGGAGCGCGGCATGTTCGGGTCTGAGAAGGAGCTCGAGGAGCGGCTGGCCACCCCGTCGGCCGCGCTGGTCGCCGACGCCGCCCGGCTCGACGGCGACCTCGTCCTCCTCGGCGCTGGCGGCAAGATGGGCCCCAGCCTGGCCCGGCTGGCCCGCCGCGCCCTGGACGCCGCCGGGCGCTCCGGGACCCGCGTGCACGCGGTCTCGCGCTGGTCGGACGAGGCGGCGGCGCGGGCGCTGCGCGAGGACGGGGTGGACGTCGTCCGCCACGACCTCATGGGCGGCGACGACCTGGCCGGGCTGCCCGACGCCGGCGGCGTCGTGTTCCTGGCCGGGGCCAAGTTCGGCACCTCGGCCGAGCCGTACCGGGCGTGGGCGGTCAACGCCGCGCTGCCTGCCGCGGTCGGGCGCCGCTACCGCGACGCCGCCATCGCCGCGTTCTCCACCGGCAACGTGTACCCGCTCGTGGACGTGACCCGGGGCGGCAGCGCCGAGGACGACGAGCCCGGCCCGGTCGGCGAGTACGCCATGAGCTGCCTGGGCCGCGAACGCGTCTTCGAGCACGCCGCCGCCGTCCTCGGCGCGCGGGTGGCGATCCTGCGGCTGTCCTACGCCGTGGACCTGCGTTACGGCGTGCTGGCCGACCTCGCCTCGGCCGTGCGGGACGGCCGGCCCGTGGACGTCACGACCGGCCACGTCAACGTCGTCTGGCAGGGCTACGCCAACGAGGTCGCGCTGCGGTCGCTGCTGCACGCGCGCGCCCCGGAGCCGTTCGTGCTCAACCTGACCGGGCCGGAGACCGCCTCCGTGCGGCGCGCCGCCACCCGGCTGGCCGCACTCCTCGGCGCCGGGCCCCGCTTCGCCGGGGAGGAGTCCGGCACGGCGCTGCTCAGCGACGCCTCCCGCTGCCACGGCCTGTTCGGCTACCCGGACGTCCCCCTGGACACCCTCGTCGCCTGGCAGGCCGCCTGGCTGACGCGCGGCCTGCCGCTGGCGGGCAAGCCGACCAAGTTCTCCGTACGCGACGGGAGGTTCTGACGTGTCGATCGACCTGCTCAGGGAGGGGAGCGTCATCCCCGCCCACCCGCTGGCGCTCACCGCCGCCCGCACCCTGGACGAGCGCCGCCAGCGCGCGCTCACCCGCTACTACCTGGCCGCCGGGGCCGGCGGGGTGGCCGTCGGCGTGCACACCACGCAGTTCGCCATCCGCGAGGCCGGGCTGCTCCGGCCGGTCCTGGAGCTCGCCGCGGAGGTGGTGGCCAAGGAGTCCGGACGGCCGTTCGTGCTGGTCGCCGGGGCCTGCGGCGGCACCGCCCAGGCCGTCGCCGAGGCGGAGCTGGCCGCCTCGCTCGGCTACCACGCGGTGCTGCTGTCGCCCTCCGTGCCCGGCGCGAGCGAGCCGGAGCTGCTGGAGCGGGCCAGGGCCGTCGGCGAGGTGCTGCCCGTCATCGGCTTCTACCTGCAGGAGGCGGTCGGGGGACAGCGGCTGAGCCCGGCCTTCTGGCGGGGGCTGAGCCGGCAGGAGTCCGTGGTGGCGATCAAGACGGCGCCGTTCGACCGCTACCGCACGGTGGACGTGGCCAGGGCGGTCGCCGAGTCGGGCCGCGGCGGCGACGTCGCCCTCTACACGGGCAACGACGACAACATCCTGGGCGACCTGCTCACCTCGTTCGCCGGCCACCGCGTCGCCGGCGGGCTGCTCGGCCAGTGGGCGGTGTGGACCCGGGCGGCCGTGCTCATGTTCGAGGAGGTGCGGCGGGCGCGGGCCGGGGACGACGCGGCCCTGCGCTCGCTGCTGGCCCGCGCCGCCGACCTCACCGACGCCAACGGCGCCGTCTTCGACGTGGCGGGCGGCTTCCGCGGCTGCGTCGCCGGCGTGCACGAGGTGCTGCGCGGGCAGGGGCTGCTGGCCGGGACGTGGTGCCTGGACCCGGAGGAGACCCTGTCGCCGGGGCAGGCGGAGGAGATCGCCCGGGTGCGAGCGGCGTACCCGTGGCTGGTGGACGACGACTTCGTGGCCGCCCACCTGGACGACTGGCTCCGCTGACCCGGCGCGCGGGCCGGAAGGGCCGGGGCGGGAGGACCGCCCCGGTCCTTCCGGCCGTTCGAGGGGTCAGGCGGTCCAGTGGGCGGTGGCCAGCGAGCGGACGGCCTGCTCGTCCACCTCGACCCCGAGCCCCGGACCGGACGGCACCAGTGCGGCGCCGTCCACGACCTCCACCGTGCTCCCCCCGACGTACGCCGACCGGACGAACTGCCGGCCGTTCAGGTCCACCGGCGTGTCCACGCCGAACGCCGCGAACAGGTGCAGCGACGCGGCGAACCCGAGGTCGGTGTCGGTCAGCCCCGACCCCATGATGCGGAGCCCGGCGTCCTCGGCGAGCTGGCACAGGCGGCGCGACAGCGTGAGGCCGCCCGACCGCTGCACCTTGGCGATGGCGATGTCCACCGCGTCGAGCTTCACGAACGTGGCCAGGTCCGACGGGTGCCGCAGGCTCTCGTCCAGGGCCACCGGCAGCGGGCTGTGGTCGCGCAGCCGCCGCAGGCCGGTGAGGTCGTTGGCGGGCAGCGGCTGCTCGAACGCCGACACGTCCAGGTCGGCCAGCCTGCGGGCCATCCGCAGCGCGCCGTCGACGGTGTAGGCCTGGTTGGCGTCCACCCAGACGGGCGCGTCCGGCGCGGCCCGCCGGACCGCCGCCACGACGGCGTAGTCCGTCGCCTCGTCGTGCAGCCCCACCTTGACCTTGTATGCCCCGTAGCCGTGCTCGCGGCCTTCCTCGACCGCCCGCCGCACCTCGTCGGCGGTCTGACCGGCGACGATCCAGCCCAGTTTGATCCGGTCGAGCCTGCGCTGCCCCCACAGCACGCCGACGGGCACGCCGAGCGCCCGCCCGATCAGGTCGTGCAGCGCCAGGTCGAGCGCCGACTTGGCGATCGGGGAGCCGATCGTCAGCCCCCGGTTGATCACCTTCTCGAAGGCCGCGCCGGCCCCGTCGAAGTCCCAGGCGGGCCGGCCGATCAGGGCCGGGGCGAGGTAGTGGTGGATCGTCGTCGAGATCGACTCGGTGGTCTCGTACGTCCACGCGGGCGTCGGCGTCGCCTCGCCCCAGCCGGTGAGCCCACCGGCGGTCACCTTCACCAGCACGCGGACGGCGGGCCGGTCGGGGCTGGTGACGCTCCCGCGCGAGATGCTGAACGACCGGATCGCCGGCAATTCCACGACGAAGGTCTCCACCCGCTCGACGACCAGCGAATCCATCGACGACTCCCACAGCATGAATTGATGCCTTTTCTTTTATCGCGAAATGCCAAAATAGCATGAAGGCAGAAAAGGCATAATTCACGGAATGAATTCATGGGTCCGGAACAACGGCGCCCCGGGCGAAAGTCCGGCCATTGCCGATCCGCGGCCGGCTCAGGCCGGGCGGGGCGGGTGCCAGTCGAGGGTCCGGGCGGTCGCGTTCAGGTAGGTGTCGGCCGGGACCAGGGAGGCGAGCGTGTCGCGCACGGCCGCGCCCACGGGGTTGCGGAGCTGGATGATGCGGCCGACCTGGGCCGACGTCCGCACCACCTGCTGCGCCCTGGGCCGCCTCGCCCGGTCGTAGCGCACGAGCGCCTCCTCGACGCCGCTCCGGGAGCTCGCGAACGCCGTCAGGGTGACCGCGTCCTCCAGCGCCTGGGCCGCGCCCTGGCCGAGGTCGGGGGTCAGCGCGTGCGCCGCGTCGCCCAGCAGGGCCACCCGGCCCGAGACGTAGGTCTCCAAGGGGGTGACGAGGGAGTGGATGTCGTGCCTGATCAGGGCGTCGGGCGAGGTGGCGGCGAGGAGCTGGGGGATGGGCCGGTGCCAGCTCGCGAACCGGGCCCCGAGCTGGGCCAGGGTGTCGCCCGCCCCGGCGCCCTCGGGGCAGGACTGGGTGGCGTACCAGTAGACGCGCCCGTCGGCCAGGGGGATCACGCCGAAGCGCCGTCCGCGTCCCCAGCTCTCGGTGATGGACCTGGACATCCCGGCGGGAGTGCTATCGGCGGCGACGATGCCGCGCCAGGTGATGTAGCCGGCGTAGACGGGGCCCGGATGGGCGGGGAACAGGATCCGGCGCAGCTTGCTACGGATGCCGTCCGCCCCCACGATCAGGTCGGCGGTCAGCTCCCCCGGGCCGTCGGGCCCGTCGAAGGCCACCGTGCCCGGTCCCGGCAGGCCGGTGAGCGTGTGGCCGAGCCGGATGTCGGCGTCCTGGAGTGCGCCGATCAGCAGGTCGTGGAGGTCGGCCCGGTGCAGCGCGAAGGCCGGCACGCCCATGCGGCGCTCCAGGTCCTGAACCCTTCCGCGCATGATCCAGCGCCCTGACGGCCTGCGCAGCCCGGCCGAGCCCTGCGCCATGCCCCTGGCGCGGAGCTCGGCGCCCAGTCCGAGCGCGTCCAGCGCGCGCACGGCGTTGGGCGCCAGGGTGATGCCGGAGCCCAGCGGCCGGAACGCGGGCGCGCGTTCCAGCAGCGTCACCTGCCAGCCGTTACGGCGAAGCCCGATCGCGGTCGCCAGACCGCCGATGCCGCCGCCGACGACGAGCGCGGACGAGGAAGTCACCGTCTTACCCCCAGCGTGATCAACATACCATCTCGTATGGTACGAAAAGTGATCTTAGCAAGGGCCCCGCACGGGGGTGCGGCGGGGGCACGGCGGGGGCACGGCGGGGGCGGACTCCCGGATTCACCGAAGTCAGCACAGGGCGGCGTCGAGGGTGGCGAACAGGTGCCGGTCGCTCTTCGGGGTGCCCGTGGCGTAGACGGTGGCGGCCCGGCCCTCGCGGGTGCGCCCGCTGAGCACGCGCGTGCCCGGCAGCCCGCCGTCGTGCATCCAGACCCGCCCACAGCTCAGCGGATAGGTGTAGACGCCGAGCCCGTACCGGCTGCCCCGGGGGTCGGAGGCGGGGACGGCCCCGGCGAGCATGGTGCGCAGGGTGCGCTCGGGGACGCTCTGCCAGAAGCGGTTGAGGTCGTCCGGCGTGGAGACGAGGCCGCCGCCGGCGCCGAAGGCGTGGGCGGGAAGCCGCGTCGTGTCCGTCTCGCCGTCCTCCGGCGCGGCGGGGTTGAGCCCGTACGTGTGGGCGTGCCGGCCGCGGATGCCGAGTTCGCCCGGCTTGGGCCAGTACGTGCCGGGCAGGCCCTTGAGCACGCCCTGCTCGGACACGCGCCGGAAGTCCTTGCCGGTCACCTTCTCGATGATCATGCCGATGACCAGGTAGTTGGTGTTGGAGTAGGACCACTGCGCGCCCGGCTTGCCCAGCGGGCGGGTCAGGGCGAGGGCCAGGTGCTCGGCGGGGGAAGCCGGCTTGGTCCAGTCGACCAGGTCGAAGTACTCGGGCAGGCCGCTGGTGTGCTGGAGCAGCTGGCGCACGGTGACGCGGGCGCCGCCCAGCGAGCCGGGCAGGTAGTGCTCCGCCTGCTCGTCCAGGCTCACCTTGCCCGCCGCGACCAGGCGCATCACCGTCGCCGCGATCACCGGCTTGGTCACGCTGGCGGCGCGGAAGCGGCCGTGGCCGCCGACCATCGGCCTGCCCGTGCCCCGCTCGGCGGTGCCGGAGGTCCACGTGGCCGTCCGGCCGTCGCGCTCCCGCACCGAGACCATCGCGCCGGCCAGGCCGTCCTGCCGGGTCAACCGGTCGGCCTGCTGCTGCACGCTCAGGCGGGGGGCGGCCGCGGCGGGCGCGGCGACGGCTCCCAGCAGCGTGACAGCGGCGGCAGCGACGGCGAGGTGCTTGTGCATCAGAGGACATCTCCTGCGTTAGGTGGTGATGTCCTCATCTTTGGGCGTTCCGGGGTCAAGATCAGTCATGCGGGCGCGTCTGTTCCGGTAGGGCGGGCCCTACCGGAACAGGGGCGGCCAGCCGTTTCCACCGCTCTGCTACCTTCTACGGCCGTGCGCCGACGGGGCTGGGCCATCGTGTCGTGTGCCGTACTGCTGCTGATCACCGGATCCGTCGCGGCGCGGGTCCTGTCCGGGCCGGAGAGTTCCGTCCCCGGCAGGTCAGCCCGCTGCCGGTGTCCGGGCCGCCGGCCGGTGCGGCGACGCGGCAGCCGGGTGGACCGGCACGTCGCTCCTGCTGTGGGGGTGCGAGGCCGATCATGACATGCTGTCGGGCGGCACCCTCGGCCGACGGATCACGCCCTGGACCGGGCACGTCCGGGCGGCCGGGGACACGTTCGGGAACGGAGGGCCGTGCAGGTCGAGCAGTACGTGTATTTCGCACTGAAGAGTGAACGCATGCCAGCGGCGGAGATGACGGCCCGCCTCGCCCTCGAACCGGACAGGATCACGGTCATGGGCAGCAAACTGTCCGACCCGCCCCACCCGGCCGTGCACCTGTGGCGGGTCGACGGCCCGCCCCGGTCGAGCCTGCCGCTGGACGACATGATCCTGACCCTGGTGGAGCGCCTGTACCCGTACGCGGAGGCGATCGGCGACCTGGCCGGCGAGCTGGACCGGCGCGAGCCGGGGAACTCGGCGACCCTCCAGGTGGTCCGCTTCTTCACCGACGAGGCCCCCGCCGCCGGCACCCCGGACCGGCCGCTGGGATGGCATCTGGACCGGCACGTCCTGGACTTCCTGCGCGCCACCCGCGCCGAGCTCGACGTCGACGAGTACGGCCACGACCTGTGACCGGCACCGCGCCCCCGAGGCGCCCCCGAGGCGCCCCGGCCCGGCGCGATAGGTTGGCGGTCCGCCGCAGGTGATACGGGGAGCTGTTCGGATGCATGTCGAGACGTACGGTCCGGCCGGCGCGCCGCCGGTGCTCCTGCTGCACGGGGGCGGGGTCGCCGGCTGGATGTGGGAGCCGGTCCGCGAGCGGCTGTCGCGCGATCACCGGCTGATCGTCCCGGACCTACCAGGCCATGACCGCAGCGCCGGCGAGCCGTACCACTCCCACGGCCGCACGGTCGAGGCGCTGATCCGGGTCCTCGGCGAGCAGGGCGGGCGCGTCCGCGTGGCGGGGTTCTCGCTGGGCGCTCAGCTCGCCGTCCTGCTGGCCGCCGAGGCGCCGGAGCTGGTGGAGCGGGTCATGGTGGTGAGCGCGCAGGCCCGGCCCAGCGCGGCACCCGGCCTCACGCTCGGCCTGCTCGGCGCGACGGCGGGGCTGGCCGGCCGGGAGTGGTTCGCCAGGGCGCAGGCCAAGGCGCTGTTCGTGCCGGACGAGCTGCTCGGCGACTACGTCCGCACGTCCGCGGCCGTGTCGAAGCAGACCCTGCTGGCGGCCGTGGGCGAGAACATCCGCTTCACCGTCCCGCCGGGGTGGGCGCGCTTCCCCCGGGCGGCGCTGGTCCTCGCGGGCGGGCGGGAGCGGCGCGTCATGCTGGCGTCGGCCCGGCTGCTGCACGAGGCGCTGCCGGGCAGCGGGCTGGAGATCGTCGAAGGGGCCGGGCACGGCATCCCGCTCCAGCGCCCGGCCTGGTTCGCCGAGCGGGTGCGCGCCTGGCTGGCCTGAGTCACGCGCGCTCGGCCGCCGCGGCCTTCTCCCGGGTACGCATGCCGAACAGGAACCGCGTCACCCGGGTCCGCCGCACCAGCAGGTCGTAGGCGAGCAGCGTCAGGGCCGACGACACGACCGCGATGATCACGTACTTGACCGCGATGGGCGCCTCCATCCGCACCACCCAGAACGCGACCGCGACCACCACCGGCTGGTGCAGCACGTACAGGGGCAGCACCGCCTCGGCCAGGTAGCGCCGCACGCCCGGCCCGACGGGAGCCCGGCCCGCGCTCGCCGTGCCGGGAACGGCGGGGGCGGCGGTGGCGGCGGGGCGGTCGAGGGCGCCGAGGATGGTGAGCAGCCAGCACCACCCGGCGGCCCCGTAGAGGGCGCGGCCGGCGAGGGCGAGAGGCGTGGCGGCGGTGAAGGCGTCGTCGCCCGCGCCGAGCAGCACCGGCACCCCGGCCGCGAACAGCACGAGCCCGCAGGCGGCGACCAGGCGCAGGTCGCGGCGGAGCGCCCGGCGGAAGCGGTGGTCGGCGGCGAAGGCGAACCCGTAGGCGAAGAAGACCAGGTACGCCCACCGGCTCCAGCCCGCGTACTCCTCCTCCAGGCCGAGGAGCGCGCTGATCAGGGCGAGGGGCAGCGCGGCGAGCAGCACGGCGCCGCGCCGGTCGGCGAGGGCGGCGATCCGCTCCCCCGGCCGCCAGGCGGGTCCCCATCGGGCGACGGCGGCCAGCAGCAGCGAGAACGTCAGCAGCAGCACCAGGAACCACAGGTGCCCGGTCTCGAAATGCTCGCCCTGGAGCACGAACGGGAACTGGGCCGGGTCCAGCTCGATCCGGAAGAACCGGGGCAGGAACTCCAGGTAGGACTCGTGGTAGGCGGGGTCGGCGCGCAGGCGCAGCCACTGCGGCACCGGGACGACGGCCACGGTGGCGAACACGAGGGGCACGCCGATCCGGCGTAACCGTTCGGCGGCGTAGCGGGCGGGGCCGCGGCGGCTCAGCGAGTGGCGGGCGGCGAGCCCG
This sequence comes from Nonomuraea sp. NPDC023979, assembly GCF_040639085.1. Taxonomy (NCBI): domain Bacteria; kingdom Bacillati; phylum Actinomycetota; class Actinomycetes; order Streptosporangiales; family Streptosporangiaceae; genus Nonomuraea; species Nonomuraea sp. NPDC023979. The sequence goes on along the minus strand of NZ_JBEZZG010000019.1, from coordinate 21,010 downwards.
GCGACGTAGAAGAGCAGCGGCATCGCCCAGAGGACGCCGAGGACGGAGACGACCAGGGTGAGGCCGGTGGTCTCGGCGTTCTTGACGTAGAAGTCGTCGCGGGCGTCGAAGACGAGCGCGGAGTGGAACAGCACCAGCCCGGCGACGACGAGGACCCGCAGCAGGTCGACCTCGCCGCGCCGCTCACCCCCGGGAGGGGCCGGTGCGCTCACGCCCCGCCCCCTGAGAGCCCGCCCGGGGGCGTGCCGCGCCGGCGCGCGGCGTTGACGGCGGTGACGACGGCGAGCACGAGGGCGGGGCCGAGCAGGTCCTTGGGCCAGAACTCGGCGGGGCACGCCTCGGCGACGCTGACCACGCCCCAGGCCACGACGTTGACGGTGAGGATCGCGCCCCACACGGCCCAGAGCGTCCTCAGCCACCGCGGCGTCCCGGCGGGGCGGGCGGGCGGCGGGGCCGGGCGGGGTTCGGCGGGCAGGTCGGCGAGGAGCACGGCCAGCTCGCCGCGGGTGGTGGCGCCGAGCGCCCGGCCGACGCGGTCGTCGAACTCGGGAAGGTCGAGGCAGCCTTCCTCGACCGCCGTGCGCAGGCGGCGGGCGGCGGCCTCGCGGTCGGCGTCCGAGGCCCGCACGTCGCGGTGCTCTGCCATGTCGACCTCCGTGGGGGGCTGATGCGGACGTGGGCGGAGGGTGCGGGTCACGGGGCTCCGGCGTCGGCCAGGAAGCGGGCGATGGCGGCCTGCTCGCCGGCGGGCAGGTCGCGTTCGGCCAGGCGGCGGGCGGCCTCGGAGCCGAGGTGCGGGCGGGCGGCGTCGGGGTCGACGCCGTCGAGGAAGGCGGCGAGCAGCCCGGCCCGCGCGCCGGCGAGCTCCGGCGTGGCGACGGGGGCGGTGGCGAGGATGAGCCAGGTGCAGGCGGCGTCGACGCCGGGCGCGCCCCGGGCGGCGTTGGCCCAGTCGACCACCCGGGGGCCGTCGGCCGTGACGAGCACGTTGCCGGGGTGCAGGTCGAGGTGGAGCAGCCGGTTGCCGGGGCGGCCGGAGGCGGCGCGCAGCCAGCCGGGCGCCCGCACGGCCGAGAGCTGCCGCAGCAGCCCGGCGAGCAGCGCGCCGTGCTCGGCGGCGCGGCCGGGGTCGCGGGCCGTCTCCTCGAGCAGGCTCGGCCCGGCGACGTGCTCCATGAGGATGTCGCCCCCGTCGGCGTCGTAGACCTCGGGGGCGGGGAAGCCGTGCCGCCTGGCGTGGCGCATGACGGCGGCCTCGCGTTCGAGGCTGCGGCCGTCGCGCGAGCGGCGGACGACGCGGCCGGGGCCGGCGTCGAAAATCTCGCAGTCGTATCCGGCGGCGATCAACGAACCAACCTGCATATAAGTCAGATTAGCCGGTAAAGCCAATAAATCTGTACCTCAGCGCGGTGACCGGTTTTTCCGGCAACTAGCTGCCACCGGGCGGCCCGATATTTGTCGCTACCGTGAGACGAACATGGATTCAACCCCCACTCACCTGCTTATTCCATTGAATATGGGGAGGTGACACGTTGCTGGTGGCAACCGGCCTCGTCAAACGGTATGGCGAAATCCAGGCACTCGACGGATTCACGCTGAGCGTGGCCGCCGGAGAGATCGTCGGGCTTCTGGGACACAACGGCGCGGGCAAGACGACCTTCGTCGAGATCGTGTCGCACCTGATCCGCCAGGACGGCGGCACGGTGACCATCGACGGCAAGCCGCCCTCCGCCGTACGCGGCCAGGTCGGCGTGGCGCCCCAGCATCTCGCGCTCTATCCGTCGGCGACCGTCCGCGAGCACCTGGAACTGTACGGCAGGCTGTCCGGCCTGCGCCGGGCCGCGCTGAGCTCGGCCATCGACGACCTCGCGGTGATGCTGCGGCTCACCGACCTGATGGACCGCCGGGCCGGCAAGCTCTCGGGCGGCCAGCAGCGGCGCACGCAGGCCGCGACCGCGCTCGTGCACCGGCCCGCCCTGCTGCTCCTGGACGAGCCCACCGCGGGCGCCGACCTGGAGACCCGGCAGGCGATGCTCGACGTCGTCAAGCAGCGGGCCGGCGAGGGCGCGGCCGTCGTCTACACCACCCACTACCTGCCGGAGCTGACCGAGCTGCAGGCCACGATCGCGGTGGCGCGCGACGGCCGGGTCATCGCCCGCGGCACCTACGAGGAGCTGGCCAGGGACCTGCCGGGCGAGGTGCGGGTGACGCTGGAGGACGAGGAGGAGATCAGGATCTCCACCTCCGACCCGGCGGCGACGCTCATCGACCTGCTGCACCGCACCGACCGGCCGATCAGCTCGGTCGACGTGCGCAACGCCTCCCTGGACGACCTCTACCGATCCCTGGCGGTCCACGATGCTCCTTGACGTCTCACGTCCCGGCCCGGGCCGGCTCGGCTCCCTGCTCGCGTCCGCGCACCGCATCGGCGCCCTGGCCAGGCACAACATGACGCTGCGGCTGCGCGACCCGGGCCAGATGATCAGCTACGTGGCCATGCCGATGGTCCTCATGCTGGTGCTCAAGCCCCTGTACGTCCGGGCGCTGGACGGCGGCGCCACCCAGGTGGCCACCGGCCTGATGGTCATGTTCTCCGTCTTCGCGATCTCGCTGGCGGGCAACGCCATCCTGTCCGAGCGCACCTGGCGCACCTGGGACCGGCTGCGGGTGACCCGCGCCCCGGCCGCCGAGCTGCTCGTCGGCAAGACGCTGCCGCTGTTCGTGGTGATGGTCGCCCAGCAGGCGATCCTGCTCGTCTACGGCTGCCTGGCGATCGGGCTGCCGGTGCCGTCGATGCCGCACCTGGTGTTCCTGGCGATCCTGATCTGGGCGTTCGCGCTGCTGGCGATCGGGGCGGCGCTGGCCACGCTGGTGCGCAGCCACGGCGAGCTCAGCGTCATCTCCGACGTGGGGGCGCTCACGCTCAGCTCGCTGGGCGGGGCGCTGGTCCCGCTGAGCCTCATGCCCGAATGGGCGCAGCTGGCCGCGCACGCGTCGCCCGGCTACTGGGCGCTGGTGATGATGCAGTCCGCGGTCGCCGGGGACGTGGCGGGGACGCTGCGCCCGGCGGGCGTCGTGCTGGCGATCGGCCTGCTGTCGGGCGTGTTCGCCGCCCGCAGGCTCGCCCGCGGCTGGGGCCGTGGCGGGCTGTTGTGAGTACCGCAACTCCAGTGAATAGAGGCAGGTTGATGGATCACGGACATTCACCGGGCGACATCGCGATCATCGGCATGGCCGGGCGCTTCCCCGGTGCGACCGACATCGGGACGTTCTGGCGCAACATCAGCACCGGCGTGGAGTCGTTCACGCGCTTCTCCGACGAGGACCTGATCAGCGCGGGCGTCGACCCGGCCACGTTCCAGCAGCCGAACTACGTCAGGTCGCGGCCGATCCTGGACGACATCCGCGGCTTCGACGCGGGGTTCTTCGGCTACAACCCGCGCGAGGCCACGCTCGCCGACCCGCAGCAGCGCATCTTCCTGGAGTGCGTGTGGGAGGCGCTGGAGACGGCCGGGTACGCCGCCCCCGAGAACCGCGGCAGCGTCGGCGTGTTCGCCGGCATGAACATCAGCGGCTACCTGCTGACCCGGCTCAGGGCGTTCGAGATGGGCATCGACACCTCCGCCCTGATGATCGGCAACGACAAGGACTCGCTGGCCACGAACGTCTCCTTCCGCCTCGACCTGAACGGGCCCAGCATCTCGGTGCAGACGTTCTGCTCGACGTCGCTGGTCGCGGTGCACCTGGCGAGCGAGAGCCTGCGCCGGGGCGAGTGCGACATGGCGCTGGCCGGCGGCGTGTCGGTGCGCATCCCGGACCGGATCGGCTACCTGTGGGAGGAGGGCGGCCAGGAGTCGCCCGACGGGCACGTACGCACGTTCGACGCCGAGGGCCGGGGCAGCATGTTCGGCGACGGCGCCGCGGTGGTGACGCTCAAGCGCCTCTCGGACGCGGTCGCCGACCGCGACACGGTCTTCGCCGTGCTGCGCGCCTCGGCGATCAACAACGACGGCGCGATGAAGTTCAGCTACCTGGCGCCCAGCATCGACGGCCAGCGTCGCTGCGTGTCGTCGGCGCTGGCGCGCGCGGGCGTCGACCCGGCCGACATCTCCTACGTGGAGGCGCACGGGACCGCGACCGAGGTCGGCGACCCGATGGAGGTGGCGGCGCTGACCCGGGCGTTCGGCGAGACCGAGCGCAAGCAGTACTGCGTGCTCGGCTCGATCAAGCCGAACGTCGGCCACCTGGACCGGGCCTCCGGCGTGACCGGGCTCATCAAGGTCGTCCAGTCGCTGCGCAACGAGCTGATCCCCGGCACGCTGCACTACCGCTCCCCCAACCCCGAGATCGACTTCGCCGCCAGCCCGTTCCGCGTCACCGCCGAGCCGACGCCGTGGCCGCGCAGCGACGAGCGGCCGCGCATCGCGGGCATCAGCTCGCTGGGCATGGGCGGCACGAACGCGCACGCGATCGTCACCGAGGCGCCGCTGCCCGCCGAGCGGCCGGCCCGCCCGCACCGCTGGCAGATCCTGCCGGTGTCGGCCCGCTCGGCCGCCGCCGCCGAACGCTCCTGCGCCCGCCTGGCCGAGCACCTGGCCGCCACGGCCGACGACCTGGCCGACGTTGCGTACACGCTGCAGGCCGGGCGCAAGGTGTTCAACCACCGCAAGGTCGTGGTCGCCGACTCGGCGGGCCAGGCGGCGGAGCTGCTGGCCGACCCGGCCGGGCCGCTGGGCCGTACGGACGCGACGGTCGGCCGTAAGGTCGGCTTCCTCATCGCCGGCGTCGGCGAGCAGTACCCGGGCATGGTGGCCTCCCTCTACGCCGAGGACGCGGGCTTCCGCGCGGACGTGGACGAGTGCCTGGCCGTGCTCGGGCTCACCGGCCCCGAGCAGCTCTCGGACGTGTTCGCGCCCGCCGGGCCCGCCGCGGAGCAGGAGAGCGACCTGGCCAGGCTGCTGGGCCGGGCCACGGGCGGCGCGCCGCGCTCCACGACGGACGCGCACCTGGTGCAGCCCGCCGTGTTCGTCGCCGAGTACGCGCTGGCGCGCCGGCTCATGCGGTGGGGGCTGACCCCCGAGATCATGATCGGCTACAGCCTGGGCGAGTACGTCGCCGCCTGCCTGGCGGGCGTGCTGTCGCTGCCCGACGCGCTGCGGCTGGTCGCCTACCGGGCCAAGCTCATCACCTCCCAGCCCGAGGGCGCGATGCTGGCCGTCTCGGCGAACGAGCGGCGCCTGGCCGCGCTGCTCGGCGACGACGGCATGCGCGAGCTGGACGTGGCCGTGCGGGCGGGCTCCCAGCTCGTGCTGGCCGGGCCGGTGGACGCGGTCGAGGCGGCCGCGGCCCGGCTGCTGGAGGCCAAGATCGGCCACCGGCGGCTGGAGACCACGCACGCCTTCCACTCGCGGATGCTCGCGCCGGTCGCCGCCGAGCTGACCGCGTGGATCGCCGACAACATCACGCTGCGCCCGCCCGCGCTGCCGTACCTGAGCAACGTGACGGGCGCGCCCGCGACGGCACAGGACGTGACCGACCCCGGCTACTGGGCGCGCCACATGTGCGAGACCGTCGAGTTCGGGGCGGGCCTGGACCACGTGCTGGGCATCCCGGAGCTGGCGCTGGCCGAGATCGGGCCCGGCCAGTCGCTGGGCGCGCTGACGCGCGGCCACCCGGCCTGCGAGCGCGGCCGCTGGCCGCTCATCGTCACCACGCTGCCCGCCGCCGGCGACACGCAGGACGCGGGCGCGGCGCTGGCCACGGCGGTGGCCAAGCTGTGGCTGACCGGCGTGCCGGTCGACTGGGCGGCGCTGCACGAGGGCTGGACGCCCGGCCGCGTCCCGCTGCCGTCCTACCCGTTCGAGCACCAGGACTACTGGCTGGAGATCGACGAGTCGGCGCTGGGCGGCGGCGGTGGCGCGGCGGCGTTCGACGAGAGCGACCCGAAGAGCATCGCCAAGGCCTACCCCCGGCTGCCGGACACGCGGTGGATCCACGCGCCCGTCTGGCGCGAGACCACGACCCGCCCGCCGGTGGCCGAGGAGGCGTCCCGCTGGCTCGTCTACACCGACGACGGCGCCGCGGACGCGCTGGCCGCGCCGCTGCTGGCGCACCTGGCGGCGACCGGCCGCGAGGTGGTGCTGGTGCGGCCGGGCGAGGAGTTCTCCAGCGGCCCGGACGGGCTGCGGGTGCGGCCCGGCTCGCCCGAGGACGCCGTCTCGGCGCTGCGCGAGCTGACCGGCCGCGACTGGACGCCCGAACGGGTCGTGCACCTGTGGAACGCCGGCGGCGAGCGGCCCATCGGCGAGAGCCTGCGGCGCGGCCTGCACACGCTGGTCGCCTTCGCCCGTGCCTCCGGCGACCTGGGGCTGCCCGGCTGGAGCCTGGACATCGTCACGACCGGCGCGCACCGCGTGCACCCGGGCGACCGCGTCGACGCCGCGAGCGGCACGCTGCTCGGCCCGACCCGGCTGATCCCCGTCGAGTACCCCAAGGCGCGCACCCGGCTGATCGACCTCGACCCCGGCTCGGTCACGGCCGCGCTGCTCGCCGAGCTGCGCGCCGACCCGGCCGACCAGGTGGTCGCGCTGCGCGGCGGCCGCCGCTGGATCCCCGACTACGAGGTGCTCGACGCCGCCGTCATCGACGCGGCCGAGCCCGCGGCGCGCGTCCGTGAAGGAGGCGTGTACCTGGTCACCGGCGGGCTCGGCGGCATCGGCCTGGCGATGGCCGAGAGGCTGGCCGAGCAGTACCGGGCGCGGCTGGTGCTGCTCGGCCGCACCCCCGTGCCGCCCCGCGAGGAGTGGGAGTCGATCCTGGCCGCCGGGAACGCCGCGGGCGAGGTCCGCAGGCGGCTCGAGGGCCTGCGCCGCCTGGAGGCGGCCGGCTCGGCCGTGCTCACCGTGGCGGGCGACGTCTCCCGCGTGGAGGACGTACGCCGCGCCGTCGAGGCGGCGGTGGAGCGGTTCGGCGAGCTCAACGGCGTCCTGCACTGCGCGGGCGTGCCTGCGGTCGGCCTCATGCAGTTCAAGACCGTCGCCGACATGGACAGGGTGCTGGCGCCGAAGGTGGCCGGCACGCTGGCGCTGGCCGAGGTGCTGCGCGAGCGGCCGGTGGACTTCCTGGCGCTGTTCTCGTCCACGACGTCGGCGACCGGCGGCGGCGCGGGCCAGGTGGACTACTGCGCGGCGAACGCGTTCCTGGACTCCTTCGCGCTCAGCGACCCGCTGCCCGGCGTGACCGTCACCTCCATCGACTGGTGCGAGTGGACGTGGAACGGCTGGACCGACGGGCTCGACAACTACGACGAGGGCTCCCGGCAGTACTTCGAGTGGTACCGGGAGAACTTCGGCCTCACCTTCGACCAGGGCTGGCAGACGCTGCTGCGGGCGCTGGCCAGCGGCGAGCGGCACGTGGTCGCGTCCACGCAGGACTTCGCGCCGATGGTGGCGATGAGCCGCCGCTCGTCGATCGAGAGCCACCAGGCGACGGTGAAGAAGATCCGCGACGCCTTCGGCCGCCACCCGAGACCCGACCTGTCGACCGCCTACGTCGAGCCGCAGTCGCCCGCCGAGGAGGCCATCGCCCAGGTGTGGATCGAGGCGCTGGGCCTGGAGCAGGTCGGCGTGCACGACAACTTCTTCGAGCTCGGCGGCAACTCGCTGCTCGGCATGGAGATCATCGCCGAGGTGCGCAAGGCGCTGGAGCTGTCCTACCTGCCGCCGCACATCCTCTACCAGGCCCCGACGATCAGTTCGCTGGCCGAGGCGGCCAGGGCGGGCGAGGAGGCGGGCGAGCAGCCGGCCGAGGCCCGCGAGCAGCAGCGGTCCAGGATCGCGCAGCGGCGCAACATGCTCAGGAGCGGAAGGACATCATGACCGGAACCGACTACGACTCCGCGGTCGCGCTGATCGGCATGTCCGGGCGCTTCCCGGGCGCCTCGGGCGTCGCCGAGCTGTGGGACAACCTGCTGGCGGGCGTCAAGGGCCTGCGGACGATCACCGACGAGGAGCTGCGCGAGGCCGGGGTGGACCCGGGCACGCTGGCCGACCCGCGCTACGTGCGCGTCGGCGGCCCGCTGGACGGGCTCGACCGGTTCGACGCCGGGGTGTTCGGCATCAACCCGCGCGAGGCCGAGACGATGGACCCGCAGCACCGGCTGTTCCTGGAGTGCTCGTGGGAGGCGCTGGAGGGCGCCGGCTACTGCCCGACGGACGTGCCCGGCCAGGTCGCCGTGTTCGGCGGCTGCGGCTTCCCCGACTACGTCGTGCAGAACATCCAGCACCTCACCTCGCAGCCGGGCGGCGCGCTGCTCATGGCCGTCGGCAACGAGCGCGACTCGCTGGCCTCGCTGGTCTCCTACAAGCTGGGGCTGCGCGGGCCGTCGGTGTCGGTGCAGACGTTCTGCTCGACGTCGCTGGTGGCCGTGCACCTGGCGTGCCAGAGCCTGCTCACCTACGAGTGCGACGTGGCCGTGGCGGGCGGCGCGTTCACGCCGCTCCCCCAGCCCGCCGGCTACCTGTACGAGCAGGGCGGCATCATGTCGCCCGACGGGCGGGTGCGCAGCTTCGACGCCGAGGCGGGCGGCACGGTCATGGGCAGCGGCGCGGGCGCGGTGGCGCTCAAGCGCATGTCCGACGCGCTGGCCGACGGCGACGTGATCCACGCGGTGATCCTCGGGTCGGCGTCCAACAACGACGGCCGGCTGCGTGCCGGTTACACGGCGCCGGGCGTGGACGGCCAGGCCGAGGTGATCGAGTCGGCGCTCGGCGTGGCCGGGGTCAAGCCGGAGACCGTCGGCTACGTCGAGTGCCACGCGACCGGCACCATGCTGGGCGACTCGATCGAGCTGGCGGCGATGAGCCGGGTGTTCACGCAGGCCGGGCAGACGCCGACGGTGCTGGGGTCGGTCAAGCCGAGCCTCGGCCACCTCGACCGCGCCTCCGGCGTGACCGGGCTGATGCGGGCCGCGCTCGTTCTCAAGCACGAGCTGCTGCCGGGCACGCCCGGCTACGAGACGCCGAACCCGGCGCTGGCGTCGGCGCGCGACCGCTTCACCGTGCTGACCGAGAACCGGCCCTGGCCGGAGGGCCCGCACCCGCGCCGGGCCGGGGTGAGCTCGTTCGGGCTCGGCGGCACCAACGCGCACGTGGTGATGGAGCAGGCGCCGCCCCGGCCGGAGCGGCCCGCCAGGCCCGGCCCGCACCTGCTGGTGTTCTCCGCCGCCGACGACCAGGCGCTGACGGACCTGACCGAGCGGCTGCGCCGGCACCTGACCGGCGACCGCTCCGACCTGGCGGACGTGGCGTTCACGCTCCAGGTGTCGCGGGGCGCGTTCGCGCTGCGCCGCGCCGTCGTCTGCCGCGACCGCGACGACGCGCTCGCCGCGCTGGCCGACCCGTCCCGCTGGATCGACGGCAAGACCCAGCGGCGCAACCCCAAGGTACGGCTGGCCGCGCCGGAGGACGGGACCCCGGACTCCTGGTGGGCGGAGCTGCGCGCGGCGGCGTCCTCGGTGCTCGGCCAGCCCGCCCCCGCCGGGACGGCGGGACGGGACGAGGCGCTCAGCGCGCTGGCCGACGGGCTCACGGGGATCGGCGTCCAGGTCGTCGACGGCGACGCGCAGGCCGTGGAGCTGACGGTGACCCCCGAGGAGGGCGTGGACGCCGCCTCGTGGCTGCTGTCGGCGCTGGCGCGGTTCTGGCTGGCCGGCAGCGTCGTCGACTGGGCCAAGCTGCACGGCGGCGAGGGGCGGCGCGTCGAGCTGCCGACCTACCCGTTCCAGCGGCGCAGGTTCTGGGTCAAGCCGCCCACCGGGCAGCAGCGCCAGCCGGCGGGCGAGGGCAAGACGTTCGACCGGTCGCGGTGGACCCACCTGCCGTCGTGGAAGCAGCGCCCGCTGCCCGCCGAAGGGCTCGACGAGCGGCTGCGCGAGGCCGGGCCGTGGCTGGTGCTCACCGCCGACGGGCGCGGCGAGGCCCTGGTCGAGCGGCTGACGCGGGCCGGGGCCGAGGTGACCGCCGTGCGTGACGGCGACCGGTTCGAGCAGCACGACGACGGCAGCTTCACCATCCGCTCCGGCAAGGCCGGCGACCTCGCCGAACTGCTGTACTCGCTGGTCGTCAGCCCGCGCGCGATCGTGCACGGCTTCAGCCTGGCCGCCGCCGAGCCCGGACCCGGCGCCGATCCGGTGGCGCACTTCGCCGCCGAACAGGACCGCGGCTTCTACTCGGCGCTGGAGCTGGCCCGCGAGCTCGTCGACAACACCGGGTCCGCGCCCCGGGCGGAGCTGGTCCTGCTCACCTCCCACGCGGTGAACGTCGCCGGGGCCGAGCTGCGCCACCCCGAGCACGCCACGCTGGCGGCGCTCGCCCCCAGCCTCCAGCAGGAGAACCCGCGCCTGCGCTGCCGCCACGTCGATCTCGACGACCTCGACGACCTGGCCGACCTGGGCGACCTGGCCGGCGGGGTGGAGGCCGCGCTGGCCGCGGCCGTCTGCGAGCACGAGGGCCCGATGGCCGTGCGCGCGGGCGAGACGTGGCTGCGCCACTACGAGCCGTTCCCCATCGCCGAGCCGGACCCGGCGCGGCGGCCGTTCCGCGACGGCGACACCGTGCTGATCACCGGCGGCCTCGGCGACGTCGGGCTCGTCCTGTCGCGCCACCTGGCCGACGCGTACGGCTGCCGGCTGGTGCTCACCGGCCGCTCCCCGCTGCCGCCCCGGCAGGAGTGGGACGCCTACCTGGCGGACGTGCCGCCCGGCGGCGAGCGGACCGCCCGCCACATCCGCAACATCCGCGACCTGGAGAGCCGGGGCGCGACGGTGCTGGCCCTGTCGGCCGACGTGGCCGACGAGGAGCGCATGCGCGCCGTCGTGGCCGAGGCGGTCGAGCGGTTCGGCGGCATCGACGTCGTCGTGCACGGCGCCGGCGTGCAGGACGGCGCCTACTTCAACTTCGCCCACCTGATGGACCGCCAGCAGTGCGACGCCCACCTGGCGGCCAAGGTGACCGGATTCCACGTGCTGCAGAAGGTGCTCGGCGACCACTGCCCGGACCGGCGCATCACGCTGTCGTCCATCGCGGCCGTGCTCGGCGGCATGACGCTCGGCCCGTACGCCGCCGCCAACGCCGCGCTCGACGCGTACGTGCGGGTGGCCCGCACCAGCGGCGGCGGGCGGTGGGTCACGGTCGACTGGGACACCTGGAACATCGACCCCGACCGGGTGGCCGGCCACAGCGGCGCCGTCGTCGACTACGCGATGACGCCCGCCGAGGGCGTGGACGTGTTCGAGCGGGCGCTGTCGGCCGCCGGGCACGCCGGCCACTTCGTCATCTCGACCGGCTCCCTGGACGCCCGCATCGCCCAGTGGGTCACCGGCGACATCCACGAGGCCGGCGACGACGATGACGACCAGGAGCGGCACCCGCGCCCCGAGCTGAACAACGCCTACGTGGAGCCGCGCGAGGGCACCGAGGCCACGCTGGCCGCGATCTGGTCCCGCGTGCTCGGCATCGACCCGATCGGCGCCCTGGACAACTTCTTCGAGCTCGGCGGGCATTCGCTGCTGGCCATCGAGCTCACCACCCGCGTCCGCAAGGCGCTGAACGCGTCGGTGCCGGTCACCGGCCTGCTGGAGTGCCCGACGGTGCGCCAGCTCGCCGAGCTGCTCGACGCCCGCGACGAACAGGAGTGAGCGACCCATGAAGCAGCCCGCGTACCTGAGGACCGTGCAGGGGTTCGCCCGCCGCGAGCTGGCGGGCAAGGACGCGTACCTGGACTCGCTGGCCGAGGCGCCGTTGCCGCTGTACGAGCGGTTCGGCGCCACCGGCCTGGCCAACTGGTGGCTGCCCAAGGAGGCAGGCGGGCCCGGCCTCGGGCTGGAGGAGAGCGTGCGCATCACCGCCGAGCTCGCCTACGCCGACGCCGGGGTGGCCTTCACCCTGTTCATCCCGATCCTGACCACGAGCATGGTGACGTGGTACGGCAGCGAGGAGCTCGCCAAGCGCCACCTCGGCGACCTCGTGGCGACCAACGGCTTCGCCGCCACCCTCGGCAGCGAGCACGCCGCGGGCAGCGAGCTGGCCAGGATCACCACGACCGCGCGCACCGAGGGCGGCGACGTCGTCCTCGACGGGACCAAGGCGTTCTCCACCAACACCGACTTCGCCCGCTTCCTCGTCGTCGTGGCGCGCGCCCAGGACGACCCGGCCGGCTACCTGGCCGTGCTGGTGCCGCGCGACACGCCCGGCATCACCGTGGACAAGCGCTGGGACGTGATCGGGCTGCGCTCGTCCGCGACCTACCAGGTGTCGCTGTCGGGCGTCCGCGTCCCGGCCGCGAACGTGCTGCGCGGCAACGGGCTGCGGCTGCTGGAGGTGGGGCTGAACGCCAGCCGCATCCTCATCGCGGCCACCGCCCTCGGCATCGCCCGTCGGGTGCGTGACGTGTGCATGGAGTACGGCGCCGCCAAGACCGTCAAGGGGGCGCCGCTGACCGGCAACGCCGTGTTCGCCGGCCGGCTCGGGCAGATGGAGATGCAGATCGAGGTCATGGCCAACCAGTGCCTGGCGGCGGCGCGCGCCTACGACGCCATCGCCGCCCGGCCGGACGCGGGCGAGGAGTTCCTGCGGCTCGGCACGCTCAAGCAGGCGCTGACGGCGAAGATGTTCTGCGGGCAGACGGGGTGGCAGATCGCCTCGACCGCGTCGGAGATGTTCGGCGGGCTCGGCTACACGCACGAGTCCGTCATCGGCAAGCTGCTGCGGGACATGCGGTACGTGTCGATCGTCGAGGGCGGCGACGACGTGCTGCGCGAGCTGGTGTTCAGCCGGTACGTGGTGCCGGTGTCCAAGCGGTCGTGACCACCACGGCGGCACTGTAGCCGGGGGCCACGTCCAGCCGGTGGGCGTGGCACTCGGGGAAGCGCGAGGAGCGTGACAGCACGGTGGCGTGCGTCGCGCTCCTTTCGCGTACGACGACGTCGCTCAGGGCGGCCAGGCCGGCGCCGGACGCCTTCACGTACGCCTCCTTGACGGTCCACAGGCGGAAGAACGCGTCCGGGCCCTCGGCGCGCACGCGGTCGGCCTCCTCGGGCTGGTAGAAGCGCCGGGCGAGGGCCAGGTGGTCGGCGTCGGCGCGGACGCGCTCCACGTCGACGCCCACGCGGCCGCCCGGCGGGGCGACGGCGACGAGCGCCCAGCCGCCGGAGTGCGACAGGTTGAAGTCCGGCCCGCCGCCGTCCGCCAGGCACGGCCGCCCGGCCTCGTCCCGGCCGAACCCGAGCCCCGCCGGGTCGGCGCCGCGCGCCCGCCCCAGGATCGCGCGCAGCGCCGCGTGCGCCACCACATAGCGGCGGCGCTCCCCGCCGTCCGCGAACGCCAGCGCGCGCTCGCGCTCGTCCTGGGACAGCAGCCGCCACCCCCGGGCCGCGTCCGGCCGGTCCAGATCGACCCGCCACACCCGCACCCCGCCGCCGGGGACTCCCACAGGCGACACCTGGGCCGCCACGCCGGCGTTCCCGGCGTTCCCGGAAGGAGCGGGCCCCCGCACGGCGGCGCGCGACCTCGGGAGGGTGCGCGGCGTGCGGGGGCCGGAGGGTTCGGCGGACGCCGTGGGGGGTGGGGCCGGCGGGTCCCCCCAGACCCGCCGGCTGGTCACACCCACGGGCGCAGCGCCTGGGCGACGAGGCGGTGCGTGCGCGCCGCCTGCTCGAAGACGGCGAAGTGGCCGCCGTCGAACGGGTGCAGCGCGAACGGGGCGGCCGTCTGGTCGCGCCAGCGCGCCACCTTCTCCGGCGCGACCCGGGGGTCCGACGCGCTGGGCAGCGCCGAGATCGGCACGTCCAGCGGCGGCTCCTCCTGGTACACGTACGTCTCCTTGACGGTGAAGTCCGCCTGGACGGCCGGCAGGATCATCGCCAGCGCCTCCGGGTCGGACAGCAGCCACTCGGGCGTCCCGCCGAGCCGGCGCAGCAGGGTGACGACCTCGGGCCCGCTCATCCCGCGCACCGGCGGGCCGGGCTCGTAGGTGACGTGCGGGGCGTCGGCGCCGGACACGAACAGGTGCACCGGCTCCGGCCCGCCGCGCCGCCGGACCTCCCGGACGAGCTCGAAGGCCACCAGCCCGCCGAGGCTGTGCCCGTACAGGGCGTAGCGGCGGCCGGCGGCCGACAGCTCGACGTCGGCGAGCACCACGTCGGCCAGGTCGGAGACGAGCTCCGGCATGCTCAGGTACGGCGGCTCCTTGTGCCGCCCCTCCCGGCCGGGCGGCTGCACCGGCTGGACGGCGACGCCCGGGAGCTTGCGCTGCCACAGCCGGAACGCCGAGGCGGCGCCGCCGGCGTGGGGCAGGCAGTAGAGCGGCAGCGCCCCCGGCTCGGCCCCGGTGAGCGTCCGGAACGGCAGCCAGCGGACGAGCACGTCGTCGCTGGTCAGATCATGGACGGTCATGGTCGGTCCCTCATTCGGCGATCTCCAGCTTCACGTAGGCGGGAGGCGGCTGCACGGCGTCCAGATCGGCCTCCAGCACCACCTGCGCGCCGTCCCGGCTCACCTCCCTGAATCCGGCGAAGGCGTACGTGATCTGCATCATGCGGTTGCGGCCGGTCTCCACGAAGTCGGCGCGGACGGCGACGCCCGCCTCGGCCGCCAGCCGCAGGATGTGGTTGAGCAGCACCATCCCCACGCCGCGGGACATGACCCGGCACGACATGAGCATCATGCACAGCCGCCAGCTCTTCTCCTCCTTCTCCACCAGGGCCAGCCCGATCTTTCCGTAGCTGCCGAACCTGTCGGTGAGCGAGGCGACGAGGAGCAGGTGGTCGGGTGACTCGCGCAGCGCGTCGAGCTCGTCGTAGGAGTAGGTGCGGCCGGTGGAGTTGAGCTGGTTGGTGCGGACGGTCAGTTCCTCGGCCCGCTGCAGGTCCTCCCGGCGGGCGGGCGCGATGGTGAACGTCATGCCGAGCCCGGCGAGGAACTCCTCGCTGGTGCCGACGAACTCCTGCTCCAGCTCGTCCCTGGCGATCTGGCCCTGGTACATGGCGCGCCGCTGGGCCGACTCGTCGGTGACGAACCGGGGCCGGAACTCGGGCCTGGCCAGCGCCTCCTCCAGGTCCAGGATGTCGACGCAGGTGACGTCGGGCACCTCGTGGGCGACCTCGGCGCGTTCGAACTCCTGGTCGTCGACGAAGGCGAACGCGTCCAGGCCGAGGTTGAGCGCCTTGGCGATGACCTTGATGGACTCCGACTTGGCGTTCCAGTTGATCTGCGGGTGCAGGAACATGTCCTCCAGCCCGAGCTCGCGCAGCTTGGCCATGGCCGCGTCGTGGTCGTTCTTACTGGCGACGGAGTGCAGCACGCCCTTGCGGTCGAGCTCGTGGATGCGCTCGACCACGGCGGCGCGCACGGTGACGTCGCCGTCCTCCAGCAGAACGCCGTTCCACAGCGTGTTGTCGAGGTCCCACACGATGCACTTGATGCGGCCGCGGGCGGGCTTGGCGGGCAGCGCGCCTGGCCGCTCGGTGGTCACGGTCATCTGGTCGTCTCCCGTTCTGCCTGGCCGGCGATGGTGATCCGCTGGACCTCGTTGCTGCCTTCGATGATCTCCATGACCTTGGCGTCACGGTAGAAGCGCGCCACCGGGGAGCCGGGGGCGCAGCCGCTGGCGCCGTGGATCTGGACGGCCTCGGAGGCGTGCCTGGCCGCGGCGGTGGAGGCGAAGTACTTCGCCACCCAGGTGGCCATGATCGTGGCGGACTCGCCGGCGTCCTTGAGCCGGCCGGCCTCGGCGACGAGCAGCCGGGCCGCCCGCGCGTCGGTGACCATGTCGGAGAGCTTGGCCTGGATGAGCGGCAGCTCGGCCAGAGGCCGGCCGCCGACCTCGCGGCGGGCGGCGTAGTCGGCCGACGCCTCCAGGCACGCCTGGACGATGCCGAGCGACCCGGCGGCGACGCTGTAGCGGCCCAGGTCGAGGGTGCCGGTGAGGACCATGCCGGCGGTGAACCCGCTCGGGCCGAGCAGCGCGTCGGGGCCGAGGGCGACGCCGTCGAACGTGATCGTCGCCAGCATGGACGCGCGGGTGCCGAGCATGTCGTCGATCGGCGTGACCGTCACGCCCGGCGTGTCCCTCGGCACCAGGAAGGCGCCGATGCTGGTGGCGGTGCGGGCGAAGACGAGGAACACGTCGGCCCGCTGGCCGCCGGTCGTCCACGTCTTCACCCCGTCGATCACCCAGCCGTCGCCCGTCTGGGTGGCGGTGGTGGTGATGCCGGCGGCGTCGCTGCCGGCGCCGGGCTCCGACAGGCAGAACGCGCCGAGCGCGTCCCCGGCGGCGAGCGGCGCCGACCAGCGCTCGCGCTGCGCGTCGGTGCCCCAGCGGCGCAGCGTCCACGACACCATCGTGTGCACGGTCAGCAGGCTGCGCAGCGACGAGCAGCCCCGGCCCACCTCCTCGTGCACCTCGCCGAGCGTGACCATGTCCATCGACAGCGGGTCCCACAGCCCGGCTTCGGCGGCCCGTCGCAGCAGGTCCTCGGGGACGCGCCCGCTGCTGTCGTAGGCGTCGGCGTACGGCACGACGTGGGTGTCCACGAACGCGCGGGCCGAGCTGCGGCCGGTGACGGGGGCGGCGCCCGCCGGAGCGGGCGCCGTGCTGGTGAGGGTCACGCGACGGCCAGGTCGGAGGTGAGCCGCGCCACCAGCGCGGACATGGCGTCGGCGGTGCGGAAGTTGTCGATGCGCAGCTCCTCGTTGGGGATGGTGACGCCGAACGTCTTCTCGACGAACATGACGAGCTCCATGGCGAACAGGGAGTTGACGAAGCCGAGCGCGAAGATGTCCTGCGACTCGTCGATCTCCGCCTGCGGGTAACGGCCGCGGATGAAGTCGAGGATCTGGGTCTTGCTGGACATGGGTGACTCCTTCAGCTCTGGGTGGTGTAGGTGTAGAAGCCGCGGCCTGACTTGCGTCCGTGCAGGCCGGCGTCGGTCATCTGCTTGAGCAGCGGGCAGGGACGGTACTTGCTGTCGGCGTAGTGCTCGTAGAGCACCTCGACGCTGTAGAGGATGGTGTCGACGCCGATCAGGTCGGCGGTCTCCAGCGGGCCCATCGGGTGGCCGAAGCAGCCGCGGAACACCTCGTCCACCGACTCGGCGTCGGCGACGCCCTCGTGCACCAGGTAGGCGGCCTCGTTGACGGTCAGCATGAGGACCCGGTTGGAGATGAAGCCGCACGAGTCCTTGACGTCGACGGCCTTCTTGCCCATCGCCGTCAGCAGGTCCCTGGTGCGCTGGATCGTCTCCGGCGAGGTGTGGAAGCCGGGGATCAGCTCCACGACGGGCTTGGCGGGCACCGGGTTCATGAAGTGCACGCCGATGACCTTGTCGGGGCGGCCGGTGACGGCCGCCATCTTGGTGATGGGGATGGCCGAGGTGTTGACGACGAAGACGGTGTCGGGCCCGCACTCGGCGTCGAGCGTCTCGTACACCTCCCGCTTGACGTCCCAGTTCTCCGTCACGTTCTCGATGACGAGGCTCGCCTTGGCCGCGCCGGCGGCGCCGACGGCAGTGGTGATCCTCGACAGGATCTCGTCGGGGTCCAGGGCGGGGCCGCCCATGAGGCGGCTCATCCGGGCGTTGCGGCCGATGGTGGCCAGCGCGTCCGCGAGGATGCGCTCGTCCTTGTCGACCAGGACGACCTCGTGGCCGGTCTGGGCGAGGTTCTGGGCCACGCCGACGCCCATCACGCCGGCGCCGATCACGCCGATCACGGTCATGTCCGCTCCTTCAGGTTGGGGTGTCACCGGCCGCGTCTGCGGGCGGCGGAGGCTTCGAGCCCGGATCTGCGCAGCTGCGCGCGGACCTGGCTGCCGCCTGGGTCGGCGGCCGCGGGCGCCGTGCCGGAGGCCAGGGCCTCGGCGGTGCCGGCGAGCGCGGCCACGGTGGGCGACTCGTAGAGGATGTGCGGCGGCAGCTCGGCCAGCTCGAACGCGCGGCGGACCGCCGCCACGATCGAGACGCCGAGCAGGGAGTTGCCGCCGAGTTCGAAGAAGTTGTCGTGCACGCCGACGCGTTCCAGCCGCAGCGACTCCGCCCAGATCGCGGCGATGGTCTCCTCGGCGTGGCCGGACGGCTCCTGGTAGGGGGTGAGCAGTTCGGGGCGGGGGTGCCGTTCGCCGCCGGTCCCGCCCAGGCCGGGCGAGGTCACCGCCTCCAGGGTGAAGCGGGCGCTGCCGGCGACGAGGGTGGGGAAGTCCTGGGTGGAGACGACGACGCGCGGCTCGCCGGTGGCCAGGGCGCGCCGCAGGGAGCGCCAGCCGTCGTCGAAGCCGATGCCGATCCTGGCCCGGTTGTCGCGGAAGAAGTCGCGCAGCGCCTCCTCGTAGCCGTCGAGCCCGGCCTCCCAGGCGTTCCACGTCCATTCGCCCCAGCCGATGGCGACGACGCGGCGGCCGGTGGCGGCCAGCCGGCAGGCGTAGGCGTCCAGGTAGGCGTTGGCGGCGCAGTAGTCGACCTGGCCGGGGCCGCCGCCGGTGGCGGAGGTGATGGAGGAGAACAGGGCGAGGAAGTCGAGCGGGATCTCGCCGGGTTCGCCGATGCGCAGCGCCTCGGCGACGGCGTGGACGCCGCCGACCTTGGGGGCGAGCACGTCGTCGAGCTCCTCGGGCCGCTTGAACTGCATGAGCCCCATCGCGGGGACCCCGGCGGCGTGCAGGACGCCGTGCAGCGCGCCGAACTTGTCGAGGGCGGCGTCGACGGCGCGGCGCACGTCGGCGGCGGAAGCCGCGTCGCCGGTGACGAGCTCGACCTCGGCGCCCGCCTCGATGAGGGCGGTGACCTCGGCGACGCGCCGCCTGGTGGTCTCCCCGGCGTGCCGCTCGCCCGAGAGGACGGCGGGCCATTCGGCGCGGGGCGGCAGGCCGGTCCTGGCGAGCAGGACGAGCTTGGCGGCGCGTTCGCGGGCCAGGTGACCGGCCAGGCCGAGGGCGATGCCGCCCAGGCCGCCGGTGATCAGGTAGACGCCGCCGTCGCGCAGCGGGTCGGGGGCGTCGGGCACGGGCATCGGGTCGTAGCCGGGCAGCCAGCGGCGGCCCCGGCGCAGCGCCACGGTGCGGTCGCCGTGCGGGCGGGCCAGCTCGGCGGTGAGCGCGTCCAGGTCGGTCGCGGCCGGGTCGCCGGGCAGGTCGACGAGGCGGGTGGTCACGCCGGGGTACTCCAGCGGGATCACCAGGCAGGGTCCGGCCAGGGTGGCGCCGGACGGGTCGGCGACCTCCTCGCCGAGCACCTGCTGGGTGCCGGAGACGGCCACGTCGAGCGACCAGCCGCCGATGCCGGACTCGCCGGCGGCGCGGGCGAGCGCGACGAGCGTGTGCAGGCCGCGCGTGACGGTGAGCTCGTGCGGGCCCGGCTCCAGCGACCACAGGTGGACGACGCGCTCCAGCGGCCGGCCGGCGGCGCGCAGGTCGCGCAGCAGGGCGAGGAGGTCGTCGACGCTGCCGGGCCGGACCGTGTGGCCGTCCGGGGTCGCGGTGTAGGCGTCGCCGGGGCGGACCAGGGTGACGGTGGCGCCGGTGGCGGCCAGCCTGCGGGCGGCCTCGTCGGCCAGGCCGTCGCGGGTGAACACCAGCCAGGAGCCCGGCTGAGCGGCGGCGGGCGCGGGGGCCGCGGTCTGCCGCCACACGGGCAGGTAGAGCCACCGGTCCTCGGGCAGCTTGGGCAGCCCGGCGACGGCCTCGAACAGGTCCTCCGGCTCGGCGGCGACGGCCTTGGCGCGGGCGGGCGGGTCGATCCAGTGGCGCTGCCGCTGGAACGGGTAGGTGGGCAGCGGGATCCGGCCCGGTGCCCCGGCCGCGCCGCCGTCGCCGCCGTCGCGGCCGTGGTAGGCGTCCCAGTCGAGGGTGACGCCGCACAACCACAGCCGGGCCAGGCAGCCGGCCAGCGTCTCGTCGCCGGGGGTGCCGTCGCTCGCGGCGGGCATGGTGTGGGTGATCAGCGGCCACCGCTCGGGCGGGCAGCCGGTCGCGCGGACCAGCGCGCCGAGCGACTGTCCCGGCCCGATCTCCACGACGGCCAGCTCCGGGTCGGCGAGCAGCCGTTCCGCGCCGTCGGCGAACCGCACCGTCGCGCACATGTGCCGCGCCCAGTAGCCGGGGTCGCACACCAGCGCGGCGTCCGCGACGTCGCCGGTCACGTTCGACACGTACGGCAGCGCGGGCGGGTTGAGCGTGACGTTGGCCTTGACCCACTGGGTGAGGTCGTGGGCGGCCGGTTCGAGCATGCGGGAGTGGAAGGCGTGGCTGGTCTCCAGGGGGCGGCACGGGATCTCGGCGGCGCGCAGCTCGGCGGCCAGGGCGGCGACGGGCTCGGCGGGGCCGGCGACGACGGTGACCTGGGGGCCGTTGACGGCGGCGACGTCCAGGCCGCGCTCCTCCAGCCGGAAGCGGCGGGCCAGCGCGGCGGCGGGCATCGAGACGGCGAGCATCGACCCGCCGGGCAGCTCGGCGATGAGCTTCGCCCGGTGGGCGACGAGCGCGACGGCGTCCTGGAGGGAGAGCACGCCCGACAGGCAGGCGGCGACGTACTCGCCGAGGCTGTAGCCGAGCATGATCTCCGGCTGGACGCCCCACGCCATGAGGGTGCGCGCCAGCGCGTACTCCACGGCGAACAGGGCGGGCTGGGCGAGCTCGGTGCGCGCCAGCGTCGCCGCCCGCGCCCCGTCCGGCCCGCCGCCGGAGGCGGTCTCCCGGCCGAGGAGGGCGGCCAGGCCGGGGGCGGTGGCGCGGTCGCCGGTGAGCAGGTCCGCGACGCCGGTCACGTCCATGACGCCGGCCAGCGCCGCCAGGCAGTCGTCGAGCGCCTGGCGGAAGGCCGGCTCGTGGCGGTGCAGGTCGGCGGCCAGGCCCGGGTACTGCTCGCCGACGCCCGCCAGCAGGAAGGCGACCCGGCGGCCCTGCGCGGTGTCGGTGCGGGAGAGCAGGCCCGCGCCGCCGTCCAGCGCGGCCGCCGCGCCGGCCG
>NZ_JBEZZG010000018.1:0-171223 GCF_040639085.1 Nonomuraea sp. NPDC023979 | reverse complement strand
CGACGGGCTGCCGCTCGCGCTGCGCATCGCCTGGGCGCGGCTGGCCACCCGGCCCGGCTGGACCGCCGCCGGGCTGGCCGCCCGGCTGCGCCGCGAGTGCGGCAGGCTCGACGAGCTGCGCGCCGGCGACCTGGACGTGCGCGCCGGCCTCGCGCCCGGCCACGGGGCGCTGGGGGAGCGGGAGCGGCTGCTGTTCGGCCTGCTCGGGCTGCTGCCGCCGCTGGCGGACTTCGCCCCGTGGACCGCCGCGGCGCTGCTCGGCGTCCCCGTCGGCGAGGCCGCCCGGCTGCTGGACCGGCTCGCCGACGCCCAGCTCGTCCGGCACCGCCGCGTCGACGCCGCCGGGCAGGAGCGCTACCGCCTCCCCGACCTGACCCGCCTGTACGCCGCCGAGCGCGCGGCCGCGGACGTGCCGGAGGACGAGCGGCGGGCGGCCGTCCCGCGCACGCTTGCCGCGCTGCTGGCGCTGGCGGGGGAGGCCCTGCGCAGGGTGAGCCCCGGCGGCCGCCCGCCCGGCCGCGACCGCGCGCCGCTCTGGCAGGCGGGGCCGGGCGAGGTGGAGGCGTTGCTGGGCGGCGACCCGCTCGGGTGGCTCCGCTGCGAGCGCGGCACACTGGCGCGCGCGGTGCCGGCGGCGGCCGGGCTGGGGGAGAGCGGCCTGTGCCGGGACCTGGCGCTCGCCGGGGCCCGGCTGTCCGACCTCCTCCGGCACCCCGGCCCGCCGCCGCCCGCGACCGCCCCCGGTCGCCGCCGGGTCGCGGGCGGAGCCGGGCAGGACGGGCCCGCCATCCCCGGCGCCGCCGTGCTCCTCGCGGACCGGCCCGCCGACCCGTCCGGCGCCGGCCGCGCGCACGAGGCCCTGCGGCGCCTGCGGGCCTGACCGCCCGGCGCGCTCACCCGGCCGGGAGATCCGGTCAGACAGGGGCCGCGTCCTTCACCGGCGGGGCCGGAGCCGGATCGTCGGTTCCGTCCGTGCCGTCGGTGCCGTCCGTGCCGTCCGTGCCGTCCGTGTTGCCGATGCCGCCGGGGCCGCCGCCTCCGGCCCGGCGGCGACGCCGTACCAGGAAGATCGCCAGCGCGAGCGGCGGCACCACCACGACCAGCCACGGCAGGACCGTCCCCAGCACGGTGAGCAGCACCTTCACGAAGGACACCAGCCCGTTCCAGCCGCTCTTCAGCCCGCCGAGGAACCCCGCCGGCTCGTCCGAGGGCTCCTCCACCACCACGACCGGCCCCACCAGCCGCAGCGACAGCGTGGCCATGCCGACCTGCGCGGCCAGCTCCTTCTGCTGCGCCTGGAGCGACTCCAGGTCCGCCTCGCGGCCGGCGATCTCCCGCTCCACGTCCAGCACCTGGCCGATCGTGTCGGCGCGCTTCAGCAGGCTGCGCAGCGACTCCAGGGCCTGCTCGGCCGACTTCAGCCGGCTCTCCACGTCGGCGACCTTCAGCGTGACGTCCTCGGTGCCCTGCTCCAGCCTGAGCTGCCTGCCCAGGTCCTTGCCCAGCGTGGCCAGCACCTCGTTGTAGCGGGCGGGCGGGATCTTGAACTCCAGGAGCGCCGAGGCCCGCGCGTCGTCGGACGAGCGGCTCTCCTCCCTGGCCAGGTAGCCGCCCGCCGTGGTGACCGTCTGCTTGGCCTGCTGGACGGCGGCGGCGACGTCCTCGGCCCGTACGGTCATGCTCGCCTTGTAGATCACCTGACGGTTCTGCTGGGTGACCTCGACACCCGACGCCGCGTTCGCCGGGCGCCTCTGCGCCGGTGTGGGCCGCGCGGTGGCGGCGCTCTCCGGCGCCGTCACGTCCCGCGCGACCGCCTTGGCGGAATCGACCTGCGCCATCGGCACGTCCGCCCCGCCCGTGGCGCTCTCGCCGGCGCCCCCGCAGGCGGACAGCAGCAGCGCGGCCAGGACGCCCGTCAGCACGATCTGCGATCTCCTCATGCCCCTAAGACGGACCCCTGTGCGCACCGGTTTGAACCGTCGCGTCACGGTACGGTCACACGCCCCGGAAACGGGGCCGCGCCCGCGGGACGGTAGCGTCTGAACCGTGGCAGGCAAACAGGCACACGTGGTCGTCATCGGCGGCGGGATCTCCGGGCTGGCCGCCGCCTGGCACCTCAGGCAGGGCGCGGGCGAGCGGGTCAAGGTGACCGTCCTCGACGCCGCCCCGCGCATCGGCGGCAAGCTGTACGCGTCCGAGGTCGCCGGCGTCAGCGTCGACGCGGGAGCCGAGTCCATGCTGGCCAGACGGCCCGAGGGCAAGGACCTGGCCAGGGCCGTCGGCCTCGGCGACGACCTGGTCAGCCCAGGCTCCGCCGGCTCGGCCGTCTACACCAGGGGAGCGCTGCGCCCGCTGCCCAAGGGCCAGTTCATGGGCGTGCCCGGCGACCTGGCCGAGCTGGCCAGATCCGGCATCGTCTCGCCCGGCGGGCTGCTGCGGGTGCCGCTCGACCAGATCCTGCCCGCCACCCTCGTGCGCACCGACGTGTCCGTCGCCGCCTACATCCGCGCCAGGATGGGTCCCGAGATCGTCGAACGCCTGGTGGAGCCGCTGCTCGGCGGCGTCTACGCGGGCCGCGCCGACAAGCTTTCGCTGGAGGCCACGATGCCGCGGGTGGCCGCCGCCGCCCGCGCCGAACGCTCGCTGCTCGCCGCCGCCCGCCAGATCACCCGCGAGGCGCCCAAGAACGCCGGCCCGGTCTTCACCTCGCTCAGAAACGGCATCGGCAGCCTGCCCGAGGCCGTGGCCAAGGCGTCCGGCGCCGACATCAGGACCGGCGTCACCGTACGCGAGCTGGCCCGCACCGAGCACGGCTGGCGGCTCGTCACCGGCCCGGTGCCCAGGCCCGAGGTCGTCGAGGCCGACGCCGTCATCGTCGCCGTGCCCGCGGCCCCCGCGAGCCGCCTGCTCAAGGCCGAGGTGCCCAAGGCGGCGAGCGAGCTGGCCAGGATCGAGTACGCCAGCATGGCCGTAGTCACCCTCGCCTACCCGGTGTCCGCCTTCCCCGAGCCGCCCTCGACCAGCGGCTACCTCGTCCCGCCCGTCGACGGCCGGGCCGTCAAGGCCGTCACGTTCAGCTCCGTCAAGTGGCCGCACCTCGCCCGCGACCTGGTGATCCTGCGCTGCTCCATCGGCCGCGTCGGCGAGGAGCACCTGCTCCAGCGCGACGACGAAGACCTGGTCGCGCTCGCCCGCGCGGAGATGGCCGAGGTCATGGGCGTCCGCCAGGAGCCCGCCGACACCCGCGTCACCCGCTGGGGCGGCGGCCTGCCGCAGTACAACGTCGGCCACCTCGACCGGGTCGCCCGCGTCCACGCGGCCGTGGCCGGGCAGCCCTCGCTGGCCGTCTGCGGCGCCGCCTACGACGGGCTCGGCATCCCCGCCTGCGTCGCGACCGCCCGCACGGCGGCCTCCCGGATTCTGGACCACCTGGGCCGAGGAGGAGAATGACAGGCATGACAGAGGGCACGACGCGGCTCAAGGCCCGCGATCTCAATCAGGTGATCCGTTA
This sequence comes from Nonomuraea sp. NPDC023979, assembly GCF_040639085.1. NCBI lineage: Bacteria > Bacillati > Actinomycetota > Actinomycetes > Streptosporangiales > Streptosporangiaceae > Nonomuraea > Nonomuraea sp. NPDC023979. The sequence continues at coordinate 167,712 of NZ_JBEZZG010000018.1, read as the reverse complement.
CACGATGTGGTCGGTGTTCAAGGCCGCCGAGCCGGTCCCCGGCAGCCGGGAGAACATCGCCGACGAGGTCGAGGAGCTCCTGGAGCAGGCGGCCGGCAAGGACGTGGTCACCCGCGGCCTCTACGACGTGGCCGGGTTCCGCGCCGACGCCGACTACATGTTCTGGTGGCACGCCCCCACGGCCGAGGACCTCCAGGACGTCTACTCCCGCTTCCGCCGCACCGGCCTGGGCCGCCACAGCACGCCCGTCTGGTCGGCGATGGCGCTGCACCGGCCCGCCGAGTTCAACAAGTCGCACATCCCGGCGTTCCTCGCCGAGGAGGAGCCGCGGGCGTTCGTCAGCGTCTACCCGTTCGTCCGCTCCCTGGAGTGGTATCTGCTGGACGACGCCGAGCGCCGCGCCATGCTCGCCGAGCACGGCCAGATGGCCCGCGGCTACCCCGACGTGCGGGCCAACACGGTGGCGTGCTTCGCGCTCAACGACTACGAGTGGATGCTCGCCTTCGAGGCCGACGAGCTGCACCGCATCGTCGACCTGATGCGTGAGCTGCGCGCCGCCCAGGCCCGCCGCCACACCCGGCTGGAGATCCCCTTCTACACCGGCGTGCGCAAGCCCGTCCAGGAGCTCGTCAACGCCCTTCCCTAGCGAGCCGTCCCGGGCTCCCGGGTTGGCCTGATCGGCTGACGGGACCGCACCCTGTTTGTCACAATCAGGGCAGTTGCCGGGTCCGGCCCCAGGGAGCGCCCACGTGAAGGAGCGCACAGGTCACCACCGCGCCACCGCCGCGCGGCCGTCCCTCTTCGGCCGGACCGGGGCCGCGACGCCACGCGCCCGCCGAGGCCGCCGCCGGCGCCCCTCGCGCAGGCCGTGGAGCCTTGCGGTGGCGGCGCTCGCCGTGCTCACCAGCGTCCTGCTCACCGGCGCCGTGCTCACCGCCCACGGGCCCCTGTCAACGACCGCCCCGGACGACGCGTACGCCCAGCCGCCCGCTCCATCGGAGACGTACCTCCGAGGAGGGACGGGCGCGGAGGGGCCGGGGACCGGCACGGACGGCGGGGACGGGCGCGGGGGGCCAGGCCGTGGCGACCGGCTCCGGCGAGCCCGCAGGTCACCCCGGCGCTCCTGGTGAGGCCGTCCCCGGTGAGGGAGCGGGCGGGACCGTCCACGAGCCGGATGGTGCGGAGGGGGATCCGTCCAGGCACACCGATCATGACGCGGTCACGTACTTCCGGAGCCGGTGGGACGACAGGGCGGCGGGCCACGTGAAGGACATCCGCACCATCGGCGGATATCTCCGCATCTACACCACCCTGCCGGAAACGGCGGGCAACTCCCGGCAGGCCCTCACCCTGTGCGAGCGCGGCCTGAGCTACCTCCAGGACGTGGGCACCGCTGCCCCGGTGGTCTTCGTGCACGCCAGGTTCGGCGAGAACGGCAACCCGGTGCTCGCCAACATCCTCGGCCCCGGCGACACCACCTGCCGCGTCACCCACCCCGCCCCCGGCTGACGGAGGCGAGGGGCAGATGGGGGCCCGTCCCGGAGCCGCCTCGGTGGCGGGACCGGGGGCTCGACGGGACGGGCTTCACGAGATCACCCGCGGGCCGTTCCGGGCGCTGGCGCGCCACCCGGCCGGCCGGGCCGATCGCCGGCGGCGCCAGCACGGGCGTGGGCTGTGCCGCTCGGGCGATCCTGCGTGTGATCTCACCCCATGGAGGAGGCGATGACACCCCCTTGTCGTCAAAGACGCATTTTCGCCCCAGATTGGATGCTTCCCCCTGCGGAGATCTCCTTTTGCCGTATCTCGTACCCTGGACGTATGGACAAGGTGGTCAAGAGCGAGGCCGAGTGGCGGGTCCAGCTCTCTCCCGAGGAGTTCCGCGTGCTCAGGCAGGCGGGCACCGAGGCGCCGTACACCGGCGAGTACGTCGACACGAAGACCGAGGGCGTCTACACGTGCCGCGCCTGCGGGGCCGAGCTGTTCACCTCCGGCACGAAGTTCGAGTCGCACTGCGGCTGGCCCAGCTTCTACGAGCCGTCGGAGAACGACGCCGTCACGCTGATCGAGGACCGCAGCCACGGCATGGTCCGCACGGAGGTGCGCTGCGCCCGCTGCGACTCGCACCTGGGGCACGTGTTCCGCGGCGAGGGCTATCCGACGCCGACCGACGAGCGCTACTGCATCAACTCGGTGTCGCTCCGGCTCGACCCCTCGGAGTGATCGTCCTGCGACTCCGCGTATCGATCGCCGGGCCAGGGTAAACATTTCCCGTGCGTCCTGTGCACTTTCGTCACCGCTGGGTGACGATCGAGACGATCGGCCGTGTCGTCACCCAGCGGTGCGACGTGTGTGCGAAGACCCGGGTGCGGGTGCGGTGAGCCGGCGTCCTTCCGGGGTTCTGTCGGGGGCGCCGGGTAGGTTGTGACGCATGGCATCGCCGTACATCGAGCTTGAGGTGGGGGAGCGGACCGTCAAGGTTACCAACCCCGACAAGGTCTACTTTCCGGAGATCGGCGCGACCAAGCGTGAGCTGGTCGAATACTACGTGAGCGTGGGCGACGGGGTGCTGCGCGCGCTGCGCGACCGGCCGACCAACCTCAAGCGCCACCCCGACGGCGTGCAGAACGACGCCATCTACCAGAAGCGGATGCCGCCCAAGCATCCCGACTGGCTGCGGACGGTCACCGTGACCTTCCCCAGCGGGCGCACCGCCGACTCGCTGCGGGTGACCGAGGTGGCCTCGATCGCCTACTGCGCCAACCTCGGCACCATCGACTTCCACCCGTGGCAGGTGCGCGCGGCCGACGTCGAGCATCCCGACGAGCTGCGCGTCGACCTCGACCCGCAGCCGGGGCTGGAGTTCGGCGCGGTCCGCCGGGCCGCCGCGCTGACCCGCGAGGTGCTCGACGAGCTCGGCATGACCGGGTTCGTCAAGACGTCCGGCAACCGGGGCGCGCACATCGCGGTCCGCATCGAGCCGCGCTGGGACTTCGTCCAGGTGCGCCATGCCGGCATCGCGCTCGCCAGGGCCGTCGAGGCGCGCGATCCGGGCCTGGTGACCACCGCCTGGTGGAAGGAGGAGCGCGGCGACCGCGTCTTCATCGACTTCAACCAGAACGCCCGTGACCGCACCGTCGTCAGCGCCTACTCGGTGCGCGCCCAGCCGCACGCCCCGGTCTCCACGCCGCTCACCTGGGACGAGCTGGCCGACGCCGACCCGCGCGACTTCGACATCCGCACGGTCCCGGCCCGCTTCGCCGAGCTCGGCGACGTGCACGCCGCGATCGACGACCGCGCCCACTCGATCGAGCCGCTGCTGGAGCTCTACGCCAAGGACGAGCGGGGCGACATGCCCTATCCGCCCAACTATCCGAAGATGCCCGGCGAGCCCAAGCGCGTCCAGCCCAGCAAGGCCCGCGAATAATGAATGGCGATCCTCGCATCCCGGGCATTACGCTCGCGGCTGTGTCGAACGACGTCCATACTCCGGCCCTGGGAAGGTGAGTTGATGTTCCGCCCTGCGCCATGCGCGCCTCGTCACTTCGTCATCCGCATCTGCCCCTGACCCGGGGCGAGGCCCGCACGGCGCTTCCTTGCTGCTCGACAAGCACCATTCCGGCAAGGAGAACCCAGGGTGTCCACCAACAAGATCCGTACCGTCACCGACACGTTCGCGTGCGTGCGCTGTGGGCTGACCGTGGCCGCAGCCGGTCCCGACGGGACCCGGCGCAACCACTGTCCGAGCTGCCTGCACTCGCTGCACGTCCTCGACCGTGCCGAGGGCGGCCCGTCCGAGTGCCGGTCGCGCATGACCCCGATCTCGATCGCGGTGCTGCGCAGCGGCGACTGGATGATCATCCACCGCTGCACCCGGTGCGGTGAGCTGACGTCCAACCCGATCTCCGGGGACGACAACCAGCTCATCCTCATGCGCATGGCCGTACGCCCGCTCGCTCAGCCGCCGTTTCCGCTGGAAACGTTCGGCGACCTGTGACGGGAGCGGACATGCCACGCAGGAAACCGGACCCGCGCAGGCCGCAGCGGCGCAAGGACGTCCGTCACGGCGAGCCGGGCGACGCGTTCCGATGCGTCGGCTGCCGCCTCGACGTGCCCGTCCTCGCGCCGGGCACCGCGCACCGCAACCACTGCCCGCACTGTCTGACGAGCCTGCACGTCGACCACCGCGTCCCCGGTGACCGGCGGGCGGGCTGCCGCGGGCGGATGGCGGCGCTGAGCGTGTCCGTGCGGCACGACGGGGAGTGGCTGATCATCCACCACTGCCAGTCGTGCGGCGGGCTCAGCGCCAACCGCATCGCGGGCGACGACAACGCGCTCGCGCTGCTCCGCATCGCGATGCGCCCGCTGTCGGACCGGCGCCTGCCGGTCAACGCGCTGCTCACGCTGTAGCGCGCCGCAGGAAGGCACGGGACCCGTGACGAAGGGTTTCGTGCCTTCCGCCTTTCACGGGCCGCTTCCCCGGGGAGGGAACCTTTCATCGGCCGCTTCACCCGGGAGGGAACCTTTCACCGGCCGCTTCTCCGGGGAGGGAAGGGGCATGAAGGCACGGGAGATCCGCGTCAGGATGCGCCCCCGGGCGGTCGACGAGCCGCACCGCGCGGCGAGCGAGCTGGAGTTGCTGTTCGACCTCACGTTCGTGGTGGCGATCGCGGCCGCCACCGCGCAGTTCGCCCACGCCGTGGCCGACGGCCACGCGCTGCCCGGGCTGGTCCTGTTCCTCCAGGTGTTCTTCGCGATCTGGTGGGCGTGGATGAACTTCACCTGGTTCGCCTCGGCCTACGACACCGACGACGTGCCCTACCGGCTGCTCACGATGGTGCAGATGGGCGGCGTGCTCGTGCTCGCCGCCGGGGTGCCGGCCGCCGCCGACCACGCCGACTTCGGCGCGGTCACGCTCGGCTACTTCATCATGCGCATCGCGCTGGTCGCCCAGTGGGTGCGCGCCGCCGTCGAGGACCCGGCGGGCCGCCGCACCGCGCTGCGCTACGCGGCGGGCATCACGGTCGTGCAGGCGGGGTGGGTGCTGCGTCTCGTCCTCGTGGAGGCGGGCGCGGTGCCGGAGGGGGCGCGGCTGCCGCTGTTCGTCGCGCTGGCCGCCGCCGAGCTGGCCGTGCCGGTCTGGGCCGAACGCGCCGGCCGGACCCACTGGCATCCGCACCACATCGCCGAACGCTACGGGCTGTTCACGATCATCCTGCTCGGTGAGAGCGTCCTGGCCGCGACCCGGGGCGTCGCGGGCGCGCTGGCGGCGGCCCGGACGAGCGCGCCCCTGGTCGTCATGGCCGTCTCGGGGCTCGTGCTGCTGTTCGCGCTGTGGTGGATCTACTTCCTCCTGCCCGCGGGCGAGGGGCTGGAGGAGCGCCCCCATCTGTCCTATCTGTGGGGGTACGGGCATTACGGCGTGTTCGCCGCGCTGGCCGCGCTCGGCGCCGGGCTGGAGGTGGCCGCCGAGCAGACCGGGCACGACGTCACCGCCACGCCCCCGGCCATCGGCTACGCCGTCGCGATCCCGGCCGCGGTGTTCCTCGTCCTGTTCCGGCTGATCCACGGGACCGTCGTGCGCGCCCGCGTCACCCATCCGGCCGTGGTGCTCGCGTACGCCCTGGTCATCCTGCTCCTGCCGCTCGCGGCGCCCCGGGCGGGGGTGTCGGCCGTGGTCGCGGGGATCGCGGCCGCCTGCGTGCTGCTGATCGTCACCGTCGTCGCGATCGGCCGCCGGCCCCCGGCGGTCAGTCGCCGAACTCCAGATGCAGGGCGCGGGTGAAGTCGGCGACGGCCTCCTCGTGCCGGTCGAGGTCCTGAAGGATCTCGCCGCGCACCCGGTAGGCCCAGATGTACTCCTCGTCCAGCTCGACGGCCCGGTTCAGGTCCTTCAGCGCCGCCTCGTTGTCGCCCAGCTCGCTCAGCACCGCGCCCCGGCTGCCCAGCGCCCGGTCGTTGTCGGGGTCGAGCTCGACGGCCCGGTTGAGGTCGGCCAGCGCCTCCTCGTAACGGTCGATCATGCGCAGCGCCTCGCCGCGCCTGCTCAGCGCCCGGACGTAGTCGGGGTCGGCCTCCAGGGCGCGGCCGTAGTCGGAGATGGCCTCGGCATACAGGCCCATCCGCTGGTAGAGGTCGCCGCGGGCCAGCCACGAGTAGGCCAGCTCCTCGTTCAGCGCGATGATCTTGGCGTGCTCGTCCAGCGCCTCGTCGAACCGGTCCAGGTCGGCCAGCGCGTCGGCCTTGGCCTCCAGGATCCACAGCGACTCGGGCGAGAGCGTCAGCGCGTGCTCGAAGTCGGCCATGGCCTCCTCCATCCGGCCCATCGACGCGTACGCCTGGCCTCGCGAGCCCAGCGCGTAGGAGCTGTCGGGCTCCAGCCGCAGCGCCTCGTCGAAGTCGGCCACCGCCGCCTCGAACCGCTCGACGATCCGGTGGCTCTCCCCGCGCAGCCGCCAGGCCCGCGCGTTGCCGGGCACGAGCGCGATCGACTCGGTCAGGTCCGCGATCGCCGCGTCGTGCCGCCCCAGCGCGATGTACGACTCGGCGCGGCTGCGCAGCACCGAGGCCCGCGACTGGGCCGCCGCCTCGGACAACCCCGTCAGCTCCGGCAGCTCCGGCATGATCCCCTCGCTCATGAGCGCAATCTATCGCGCGACATACGCATCACGATCGGCTTTTCGGGGCTGATCGCGTACGCCGGTGATCGCGCCGGTGGCGGGCCGAATCGACCGCCCGCACCCCGACCGTAAAGCCGATTACGGCGAAAAATCCCGACATAATGGCCAACTGTGCGCATTGACCTCACCTGGCCGGATTCCGCCGACGAAGAGCTCCAGTCCGCCGTCCACCGCGTGATGCACGCCGTCGCCGGGCTCGGCGGAGCCATCGGCTACCCGGAGCCCCCCGGCCGCGAGCAGACCGACCCCTGGCTGGAGGAGGTGCTCAAGGCCGTCAGGGACGGCGACGCCCGCCTCGCCCTGGCCCGCGTGGACGGCACGGTCCAGGCGATGGGTCTGTGGCGGCGCTCCCCGCACGCCGTGTTCACCCGCACCGCCGAGGTCGCCAAGATCATGGCCCACCCGTCGGCGCGCGGCCTGGGCCTCGGCAGGCTCGTCGTCTCCGCGCTCACGGCCGGCGCCCGCGCCGCCGGGCTGGAGACGCTCACGCTCAGCGTGCGCGGCAACAACCACGGCGCCATCGAGCTGTACGAGGAGCTCGGCTTCACCGAGTGGGGCCGCCTGCCGAACGTGGTCGAAGTGGGCCGCGAACGCTACGACGAGGTGCACATGTCGATCGCCCTGGGCCGGGCGCCCGACGTGATCCCGCGCGGCTCCGGCCCCGGCGGCCCCGGCTCGTCCCCCCGCCGCCGCCCCTAGCCCACAGCCCGGGCACACCGGGCCGCCGAGGCGGGCGCCGCCCGCACCGCCGGGCACCCGCGCCGGGCCATGAGCGCGTGCGGGTCGTCCAGGCCCGTCAGGCGCACTCCTCACGCCCGGGGAACCCGGCCTTCCGGGCGCGGGCCCGGCGGGTCATAGGATCGGGGGCATGGAGCTGGTCCCCGGCGTGCACGTCGCCGTCACCGACCGCCACGGCGGCGTCAGCGCCGGCCCGCACGGCACCCGCAACCTCGGCGGCGGCACCGGCGACGACCCCGCCGCCGTCCGCGCCAACCGCGCCGGCGTGGCCGCCGAGCTCGGCGTGCGCGCGATCGTGTTCATGCGCCAGGTGCACGGCGCCGAGATCGCGTACGTGAGCGAGCCGTTCGGCGACGACCCGCCACCCGTCGACGGCGTGTTCACCACCGAGCCCGGCCTCGCGCTCGCCTCGCTCGGCGCCGACTGCCCGGCCGTGCTCGTGGCCGACCCGGTCGCGCGCATGGTGGGCGCCGCCCACTCCGGCCGGCCCGGCACCGAGGCGGGCATCGCCGCCGCCCTGGTCGCCGCGATGGCCGGCAAGGGCGCCGTGCCCGCCCGGATGGCCGCGCTGATCGGGCCCGGAGCCTGCGGCCGCTGCTACGAGGTGCCCGCCGAGCTGCGCGACCGCGTCGCCGCCACCGTGCCGCAGACGCGCTCCACCACCTCCTGGGGCACCCCGGCGCTCGACCTGCGCGCCGGCATCGAGGCCCAGCTCCGCGAGGCCGGCCTCGCCGACGTCCGCCACGACGACCGCTGCACCATCGAGACCGCCGACCTCTACTCCCACCGCCGCCACGACCCCGGCCGCTTCGCCGGCCTCATCTGGCTCACCTGACCCCGCCGCTCTCCCACCCGTCCGGAGAGCACCGAGCCCCACCGGAACACCCTGCGGTTCCCAGCGAGAGCCTTGGGCGGCCGCCGGGCTTCTCCGAGCACCCGCCGCGTGTCCCCTGAGCGCCCGCCGCCGACCGCCGTGCGCCCGGGGGTTGCCGTCCCCGCACGCCCGGCGGCGGCCCTCCCAGAGTGCTCCGCGCGGTGTCCGCCCTGGGGGACCGGCGGCGTCCTCCCTGAGCGCTCGTCGGGTGTCCGGTGGTGGCCAGCCCTCGGCGGGTGCCGTCCCGGTGGCCGGGCCCCGCAGGGCCGTGGTGGGCGTCGGTCCGGGGCGACAAAGACGGCGGCGGTTTTTCGTCGATCTTCACGCCTCCCCGTACGGGCGCGTCCTGGCAGCGTGGACGGCAGGACGAAAGGGGACACCTCGTGCATGACACGTTGACCGCGGGCGCATCCGTCACCGGCCTGGGAGCGACCACCCCGCTGGGTGGTGACGTGGCCTCCACGTGGGCCGCGATGCTGGCGGGGCGCTCCGGCGCCGCGCTGGTCGAGGAGGAGTGGGCGGCCGGCCTGCCGGTGCGGATCGCCGCCCGGATGAGCGTCGACCCGGCCGAGGTGCTGGGCCGGGTGCCGGCCCGGCGGCTGGACCGCTGCCAGCAGGCGGCGCTGGTCGCGGCGCGGGAGGCGTGGGCGGACGCGGGCGCGCCGGAGGTGGAGCCGGAGCGGCTGGCCGTGGTGATCGGCACGGGCGTCGGCGGGGTGCTGACGTTGCTGGCGCAGGACGACCTGATGGAGGCGTCCGGCCCGCGCAAGGTGTCGCCGTACACGGTCCCGATGCTCATGCCCAACGCCGCAGCCGCCGTGGTGAGCATCGAGCTGGGCGGGCGGGCGGGCGCGTACACGCCGGTGAGCGCCTGCGCGTCCGGGGCGGAGGCGATCGCGATGGGCCTGGACCTGATCCGGCTGGGCCGCGCCGACGTGGTGGTCGCGGGCGGCGCGGAGGCGTGCGTGCATCCGCTCACGCTGGCGGGGTTCGCGCAGGCGAGGGCGTTGTCGCGGTTCGACGGCCCGCCGGAGGAGGCGTCGCGGCCGTTCGACGCGGCGCGGGACGGGTTCGTGCTCGGGGAGGGCGCGGCGGTGCTGGTGCTGGAGCGTGACGGGTTCGCGGCGGGGCGCGGCGCCCGTGCGCACGCCACGCTGGCGGGCGCGGGCACCAGCTCCGACGCCCATCACATCACGGCGGGCACGGCGGAGGGCCAGGTGCGCGCGATGCGGCTGGCGCTGGACTCGGCCGGGCTGAGCCCGCTGGACGTCGGTCACGTCAGCGCGCACGCGACCTCCACGCCGACGGGCGACCTGACGGAGAGCGCGTCGATCGCCGAGGCCGTGGGCGTCCACCCGGCCGTCACCGCGGTCAAGTCGATGACCGGTCACCTGTGCGGCGCCTCGGGTTCGCTGGCGGCGATCGCGGCGATCCTGTCGCTGCGCGAGGGGGTGATCCCCGCCGTGCGCAACCTGGCCGACCCGGACCCCGAGGTGAAGCTCGACCTGGTGGCGGGCGCCGCCCGCCGGGGCCGGTGGCGGGCGGCGATGGTCAACTCCTTCGGCTTCGGCGGGCACAACGCCAGCCTGGCCTTCACCGCCTAGCGGGCGAGGATGTCGTCCAGGTCGTAGGAGACGGGCCGGTCGAGCTGCTCGTACGTGCACGACTCGGGGGTGCGGTCGGGCCGCAGCCGCCGCCACTGGGCGGTGTGGCGGAACCGGTCGCCCTCCATCTGGTCGTAGGCCACCTCGATCACCAGCTCGGGCCGCAGCGGGATGAACGACAGGTCCTTCTTGGCGTTCCACCGCGAGATCGCGCCCGGCACCCGCTGCCCGCCGGTGGCCGGGGTGGCGGCGGGCTGGCCGATGCCGGCGGCGGCCTGCTCGGCCCAGTGGCCCCACGGGTGCTCCGACAGGTCGGCGATGTACGGTCGCAGCTCCTCGACGAGCTCGGCCCGCCGCGCCATGGGGAACGAGGCCGCCACGCCCACGTGGTGCAGGCGGCCGTCGTCGCCGTAGAGGCCGAGCAGGATGGAGCCGACGATCGGGCCGCTCTTGTGCTCGCGGTAGCCGGCGATGACCACGTCGGCGGTGCGCTCGTGCTTGACCTTGAACATGGTCCGCTTGTCGGGGATGTAGGGCTGGTCGCCGGGTTTGACGATGATGCCGTCGAGCCCGGCGCCCTCGAACATGTCGAACCACTCGGCGGCCTGGGCGTCGTCCGTCGTCACCGGAGTGAGCCGGACGGATCCGCCTTTCTCGGGAAATATCTCGACCAGCCGCCGCCGGCGCTCCGCGAACGGCGTCTCCATGAACGACTCGTCACCCAGGGCCAGCAGGTCGAAGGCGACGAACGAGGCGGGCGTCTGCTCCGACAGCATCTTGACCCGCGACGCCGCCGGATGGATGCGCTGCTGCAGCGCCTCGAAGTCGAGGTGCGACCCGCGCGGCAGCACGATCTCGCCGTCGACCACGCACCGGTCGGGCAGCTCCGCCTTGGCGGCCTCCACCAGCTCCGGGAAGTAGCGGGTGAACGGCCGCTCGTTGCGGCTGCCGAGATAGACCTCGTCGCCGTCGCGGAACACGATGCACCGGAACCCGTCCCACTTCGGCTCGTAGAACAGATTGCCGTCCTGCTTGGGCATCGCCTTGACCGGCTTGGCCAGCATCGGCGCGACCGGCGGGCGCACGGGCAGGTCGAGGTCCGGGATCGGCTCCGGCTCCTTGGCCGCCTTCTTCCCCCGTGGCGCGGTCGGCTCTGTCATGGGCCAGACTCCTTCGTGTAGCGGCAGAAGAGGACCCCCTCCTCTTCCAGCACCTGGCTGAGCTCAAGCTTGACGTGTGACGGCGCGCCGTTGAGGATGCGCGCCGCGTCGCCGCCGATCAGCGCCGGGCTGACGGTCAGGCACAGCTCGTCGACGAGCCCGGCGGCGGCGAGCTGGGCGTTGACCAGCGGCCCGCCCTCGCACAGCACCCGGGTCAGGCCGCGCTCGTGCAGCGCGGCCAGGGCGGCGGCCAGGTCGACGGACTCCTCGCCGGCCACGATGACGTCGGCGACCTCGGCGGCGGCCTTGCGCCGCTCGGCGGGCGCGCTCTCGCAGGTGACGACGATGGTCCGGCTGACGCCGCCGTCGAACAGCGGCCCGGCCAGGTCGAGGCCGAGGCCGCGGGTGATCACCGCGATGGGCGGCGCGGCGGGCCGGCCCGCCCGCATCTCGCGCCACGACTCGCGCGGCCGGACCGCGCCGTAGCCCTCGGCCCGGACGGTGGCGGCGCCCGCCACGATCACGTCGGCCAGCCCGCGCAGCACCCCGAAGACGCGCCGGTCGCCCTTGCTCGACAGCCCGCCGGACAGCCCCTCGACCCACGCGCCGCCGTCGGCGCTGGCCACCATGTTGAGGCGCAGCCACGGCCGGTCGGGATAGGCGTAGGCCCGCTCGATGTCGGGATTGTCTTCTATGTCGGGATGGATGCGACGCACCCCTCTACCTTGGCACACGCCTGTGACAAGTCATGGACGCCGGGGCTGGCGCAGCACCTGCAACGATCGGGAGGTGACCGCCACCAGGTCGCCGGGCCGCCACCCCTCGTCGACGAACACGCTCTCCAGCGTCTCGTGGCTGGTGTCGATCTCGGGGATCCAGGTGCCGCCGAACTCTTCGCCCGGCAGCGTGAACGTCATGTCCTCGTGATGGGCGTTGATCAGCAGCAGGAACGAGTCGTCGGTGATCTTCTCCCCGCGCGGCCCCGGCTCGGTGATCGCCTCGCCGTTGAGGTAGACCATGAGCGACTTGGCGTAGCCGATGTGCCAGTCGCCCGCCGTCATCTCCGCCCCGCCGGGCGTCAGCCACACCAGGTCGCGCAGGCCGTTGCCCGAATGCCGCCCGTGGAAGAAGCGCCGCCGCTGGAACACCGGGTGCTCCCGCCGCAGCTGCGACAGCCTGCGCACGAACTCCAGCAGGTCCGACTCGGTGTGCAGCATCGACCAGTCGACCCAGGCGATCTCGTTGTCCTGGCAGTAGGCGTTGTTGTTGCCCCGCTGGGTCCGGCCCAGCTCGTCGCCGTGGGAGAGCATCGGCACGCCCTGCGACAGGAACAGCGTGGCCAGGAAGTTGCGCCGCTGCCGGTGCCGCAGCCCGACGATGCGCGGATCCTCGACCGGCCCCTCGGCCCCGCAGTTCCACGACCGGTTGTCGTCGGTGCCGTCGCGGTTGTCCTCGCAGTTGGCCTCGTTGTGCTTGTGGTCGTACGAGACCAGGTCCGTCAGCGTGAAGCCGTCGTGGCAGGTGACGAAGTTGATCGAGGCCACCGGCCGCCGCCCGGACGTCTCGTACAGGTCCGCCGAGCCCGTCAGCCGCGAGGCGAACTCCGGCAGCGCCGAGTGCGTCCCCCGCCAGAAGTCGCGCACGGTGTCGCGGTACTTGCCGTTCCATTCGGTCCACAGCGGCGGGAAGTTGCCCACCTGGTAGCCGCCCGGCCCCACGTCCCACGGCTCGGCGATCAGCTTGACCTGCGAGATCACCGGGTCCTGCTGGATCAGGTCGAAGAACGCGCTCAGCCGGTCGACGTCGTGCAGCTCCCGCGCCAGCGCCGAGGCCAGGTCGAACCGGAACCCGTCGACGTGCATCTCCAGCACCCAGTAGCGCAGCGAGTCCATGATGAGCTGCAGCGCGTGCGGCGAGCGCACGTTGAGCGAGTTGCCGCACCCGGTGTAGTCCAGGTAGTAGCGCCGGTCGCCGTCGTGCAGCCGGTAGTAGGCGGCGTTGTCGATGCCGCGGAAGCCCAGCGTCGGCCCCATGTGGTCACCCTCGGCGGTGTGGTTGTAGACCACGTCGAGGATCACCTCGATGCCCGCCTCGTGCAGCGCCCGCACCATCGCCTTGAACTCCGGCACCTGCTCGCCCCGCGTGCCGGAGCTGGAGTAGCCGCCGTGCGGGGCCAGGTAGGCCATCGTGTTGTAGCCCCAGTAGTTCGTCAGCCCGCGCGCCACCAGGAAGTGCTCGGGCATGTAGTGGTGCACCGGCATCAGCTCGACCGCCGTCACCCCGAGCGACACCAGGTGGTCGATGATCGCCGGATGCCCCATCCCCGCGTACGTCCCGCGCAGGTCCTCGGGCACGCCGGGATGGCGCATCGTCAGCCCCCGCACGTGCGCCTCGTAGATCACGCTCTGGTGGTACGGGACCCGCGGCGAGCGGTCGTTGCCCCACTCGAAGAACGGGTTGATCACCACGTTCTTCGGCATGTACGGCGCGCTGTCGGCCGAGTTGGGCCGCGACGGATCGGTGAAGTGGTAGGGGAACAGCGCCTCGTTCCACGTCAGCTCGCCGTCGACGGCCTTGGCGTAGGGGTCGAGCAGCAGCTTGGCCGGGTTGCACCGGTAGCCCTGGGCCGGCTGGTAGGGCCCGTGCACCCGGTAGCCGTAGCGCTGCCCCGGCATGATCCCGGGCAGGTAGCCGTGCCAGACGAACCCGTCGACCTCGGGCAGGTCGATCCGCTCCTCGGAGCCGTCGTCGTGGAACAGGCACAGCTCGACCCGCTCGGCCACCTCGGAGAACACCGAGAAACCGGTGCCCACGCCGTCCCAGGTGCCACCGAGTGGATAAGGTTCGCCCGGCCAGACTTCGCGCATGTGACCCGATTGTCGCACGCGATCGCGGTCCCGCTACAGGAGTTCGGCGCGCAAGCTGATCGTGGTGCCCGCGAGCGCCTTGCTGACCGGGCAGTTCGCCTTGGCCGTCTCGGCCGCCTCCTGGAACTGCGCGGCGTCGATCCCCGGCACCCGGCCCTGCACGGTGAGCACGATGCCGGTGATGCCCTCGCCCGGCTGGAAGGTGACGTCGGCGCTGGTCCGCAGCGACTCCGGCGGCGTGCCGGCGCCCGCCAGGGCGTGCGAGAGCGCCATGGAGAAGCACGAGGAGTGCGCGGCGGCGATGAGCTCCTCCGGCGACGTCCGGCCGGCCGGCGCCTCGGCCCTGGACGGCCAGGACACTTCGAACGTGCCCACCCCGGACGTGTCGAGCGAGACGGTGCCGGACCCGTCGAGCAGGGCCCCCTTCCACTCGGTCGTGGCGGTGCGCGTGGTGGCCATGAATGTGCTCCCTCTGCTTCTGGACGTGCGACGACTCGTGGTGTCTTCTGACACTATCCCGGCCCGGCGGGCGCGCCGGGCTCCGACATCCGTCTGCCCTTTTCCGGCGAATAGTGACATGCTCGGGTCGCGGCACACCCGCCGCCTAGGTCCGGATCACGGGAGTGTGGTGCCAGTGGAGGCACCGTACGACGACCGCCTGCTGCACCAGCGGGTGGTCGGCGGCGACGAGGCCGCGCTCGGGGAGATCTACGATCGGCTCTCCTCGCTGATCTTCGGTCTCTCCCTGCGCGTCACGCGGGACCGGGTGATCGCCGAGGACATCACGCAGGAGGTGTTCCTCATCTTCTGGGAGCGCCCGCTGGCCTACGACCCGGGCCGGGGGACGCTGCGCGCCTGGCTCGCCACGATCGCCCACCGCCGCGCCGTCGACCACGTGCGCGCCGAGGAGCGCCGCCGCGTCTCCACGCTCGGCCCCCGCCTGTTCGAACGGGCGCCCGACCGGCTGGAGGACACGGTGCTCGCCGCCGACCAGGCCGAACGGGTGCGGCAGGCGGTCACGGCGTTACCCGACGCCCTGCGCGAGGCGGTCGAGCTCGCCTACTTCGGCGGCAGGACGTACCGGCAGGTGGGGGAGGAACTGGGCGTGCCCGAGGGGACGGCCAAGTCGCGCATCCGGCTGGCGCTGCGCCGCCTGGCCGGCGCGCTGGCAGAGGAAGAGGTGTGATGGAGCCGCTCGAGCGTCTGTACCTGGACGCGCTGCTCGAGGACCCGGTGGAGCCCACGGGCACGCTGCGTCCGCAACTGCTGGCCGGGGCCAGGGCGCGGCGCCGGCCCGCCGCCCCCACCGCGCCCTGGGCCGAGCCGTACGCCGGCCGCGTGGCCGCCCTGGACGCGCTGCTCGCCTCGGCCGTGGACGACGACTGGTCCCGCGTGATCGTCGAAGGCTGGACGCTCCAGGAACTCGTCGCGCACCTGGCCGCCAAGGACGGCCTGCTCGCCGCCTCCGTCGGCGCGCCCGTCCTGGGGCCCGAGCTCACCGCCGCCGACTCGGCCACCCGCACCGCGCACGTACAGGCGTACGAGCGCTCCCGCGACCCCGAGCAGACCCGCAGGGACTGGCGGGCGCAGGCCGACGCGCTCTGCCGCCACCTCGCCGGCCTGCCCGCCGGCACCCCCGCCACCCTCGACGGCCTGGAAGCGCCCGCCGCCGACCACGTGCTGGCCAGGATGCTGGAGACGTGGGTGCACACCGACGACGCCGCCCGCACCGCCCGCGTCAGCCTGCCGCACCCGCTGCCCGGCCACATCCACCCGGTCGCCGACCTGTGCGCCCGGCTGCTGCCGTGGACGATGCTGCTGTCGGGCCTGGACGCGTCCGGGCGCGGCGTGCGCGTCACCCTCACCGGGCCCGGCGGCGGCGAGTGGAACGTCGCCCTCGGCGTCGAGGACCCCGCCCCGCCCGCCGAGCCCGACGCGGGCATCACGGCGGACGTGGTCGCGTTCTGCTTCCTGCTGGGCGGACGCGGCGACCCGGCGAGCTTCCCCGCCGAGCTGACCGGCGACCGGGCGCTGGCCCGCGACGTCCTCGCCACCGCACCCGCCCTGTCAGGCCCCTGAGGGGCGCTGAGAGCTCCTGAGAGGCTTTACAGGGCCCGGCTCAGGCCTCGGTGACCAGCTCCACGGCGTACGGGTCGTCGGACTCCTCCAGCACCCGCTTGGCGCCCTGCTGCGCCCGCTCGTCGCCGCGCGCCCGCAGCCCCCGCGTCGCCTCGGCCACCGTGCGCAGGTCGGCGTCGTCGAGCCGGGCCGCCAGCGCGTCGCGGATCTGCGGCGTGTCGGCGTCCAGCCCGGCCAGCCCCGCCGTGGCCCAGTCACGCACCTCGGTCTCGTCGTCGCGCGTCATGTCGATGAGCAGCGCCAGCCCCTCGGCGTGATCCGGCGGCAGCACGTCGGCCAGCGCGATCGCGTCGGTCATCGTGCGCTTGTGACCCGGACGGCCGATGACGTCGAGCACCTGCGGCAGCGCCCTCGGATCGCCCGTGTGGCCCAGCGCGGCCAGCACCGAGCGCAGCACCTGAGAGTTGCCCTCGGTGGTCGTCATCTTCTGCAGCAGCGGCAGCGTGCGCTCCAGATAGGGCTTGTCCTCGCTCGTCACGCCGAACTGGGCGATCGCGTCGACGCCGAACTCACGCTCCCTGGCGTCCTCGCTCACGCACAGCTTCGCCAGCGCCTCGTACGTCTCGTCGTCGGCCCGCTTGCCCAGCGTGTCGGCCACCACCCACCACGTCTCGGCGTCCTCGTCCACGTCGCGGTGCGCCAGCGCGCGCGCCACCAGCCGGTCGATCGGCGTGAAGACGCCCGCCGCGTCCTCCAGCAGCGTCGCGATCGCCGCGTGGCCGCGCTGCGCCTGCACCTGCTCGCTCTGCGACCCGTCGGCCGAGCGGCCCGCCACCGTCACCAGCTCGGTGCCGTCCTTGGCGAACTGCCGCGCCACCACGTACTCCCAGTCATCCTGCCCGATCTGGTCGAGCAGCGCGCTCTCCAGGTGCACGCCCAGCCAGTCGGCCGCGATGTCCAGCGGCGTGTCGCCGTCGCCGTCGTACTTCTCCGGGTCGGCGCCCGCCGCCAGCAGCTCACGCACCACGCCCAGCGCGCCGCGCCGGGCCGCCAGCGACAGCGGCGTGTCGCCGGACTCGTTGACGGCGTCGACGTCGGCGCCCGCCTCGATCAGCACCCGCGCCGTGTCGGCGCTGCCGTTGGCGGCGGCCCACATCAGCGCCGTCCAGCCGCCGCTCTCCCGGCCGTCGGCCTCCGCGCCGGCCGCCAGCAGCGCCCCGGCGGTCTCCACCCGGTCCCAGGCGGCCGCCGCGCACAGCGGCAGCCCGCCCTCCTCGTCCGCGCCCTCGCTGGCCACGTTGGGATCGGCCCCCTGGGCGAGCAGCTCGCCCACCGCCTCGGTCTCGCCGTTCAACGCCGCCCGGTAGAGCTGTTCCTCATGCATGACAGGGACCCTAGCCTGGCCCGGCCGCGCCGCGGGACCAAGCCGGGGCCCGTGTCACCAACTGATACGCACAGGAGGGGGTGAGCGGTTCGGGGGATGCCGATTCCTTCTTCGGGAGGATCGCAAACCCCCGCAAACGCGATATGTTGCGAGTATGACTGACCCTGGGGAGGTACGGGCCTCCGACGCCGAGCGGGAAGCCGTGGTGGAGATGCTGCGGGAGGCCTCCGTCGAAGGACGGCTCACGCTCGCCGAGCTGACCGACCGCACCGAGGCCGCCTACACCGCCACCACGCACGCCGAGCTGGCCCTGCTCACCCAGGACCTGCCCGCGGCCCCGGCCGTCCCCGGTCAGGTCCAGCCGCGCGAGGGCAGGAAGCGGCGCTGGTTCGTGGGCATCATGGGCGACACCAAGCGGCGCGGCACCTGGCGCATCGACCAGGAGCTCGGCGCCGTCGCGGTGATGGGCGACGTGCTGCTCGACCTGCGCGAGGCCGAGGTGCGCACCGATCTGGTGGAGATCACCGCCGTGTCCGTGATGGGCGACGTGAAGATCATCGTGCCTGACGGGGTCAACGTGGACCTCGACGGCGTGGCCATCATGGGCGACAAGCGCGTCGACGTGCAGGAGGCCGCACCCGGCACCAGCGCGCCCGTCGTGCGCGTGCACGCCTACGCGGTGATGGGCGACGTCAAGGTGCTCGGCGACTCGCGGGCCAAGCCGCTCAAGCGGCGCTGGTCGGCCTGGCGCGAGCACTGGCGGGAGCTGCACGGCGACGACTGGAACGAGCGCCGCTCCCTCGACCGGGGCTACTGAGACCCGGGCTGCTGAGACCCGGGCTGCTGAGACCGGGGCTGCTGACGGGCCCGCCGCCCGTTCACGCCGGGCGGCGGGGATCAGCTCATGAGGCCGCCGCGTCCACGGGGGCGCGCAGCGCGGCCTCGTAGCGCCGCAGCACCACCTGGGCCAGCTCCGGGGCAGGGCCGAGCACGTCGGCGACCACGTCGGCGCCGGCGGCCAGCGTGTCGCGCCGCACCTTGTCGGCGAAGTAGCCGGGGGCCAGCAGGTAGGGCGCCACCGCCACGCGGGGCGCGCCCGCCCGCCTGAGCAGCGCGACCGCCTCCGCGGGCGTCGGCCCGGCGGCCGACGCGTACGCCGCCGTCACCGCCCACCAGCCGCCGCCACCGCTGGCAGGGCCCGTTGCGCGGCCGCCCAAAGGGCCGCCCAAAGGGCCGCTCAAAGGGCCGCTCGTGGGGTCGCTCAATGGGCCGCTCGCACGGCCGGGGGAGGGGCGCCAGGTGCGGGCCAGGTCCGCGACGACCGCGTTGGCGCGCGCGTCGCTGGAGCCCGCCGAGACGAGCACCACCGCCGTGCCGGGATCGCCCGGCGTCACGCCCGCCTCCTCCAGCCGGCGCTCCAGGACGGACACCAGCAGCGGGTGGGGGCCGAGCGTGTCGCCGTAGTGGACGCGCAGCAGCGGATCGCGGGCACGCGCCTCGTTGAGCGCCGCCGGCAGGTCGACACGGCTGTGGTAGGCCGCCGTCAGCAGCAGCGGCAGCACCACGGCCTCCGCGTGCCCGTGCAGCGCCTGCGCCAGCGTCGGCGCCGAGTGGTCCAGGTACGCGCCGCGCACCGGCAGTCCGGGCCGCGCCCGCCGCACCTCCTCCAGCAGCGCCTCGACCGTCGCGGCGGCCCTCGGGTCGCGCGACCCGTGAGCCACGGCGACCAGCGGCACCCCGCCGCCGGGCGGAGAGCCGAGCGGCCCGCCTTGGCCCGCCCCGTCTGCCAACGGGGCGGGCCGGCGGCCGGGAGTTACAGGTGAATGCCGCATTCGACCTTCCCCAGCCCCGCCCAGCGGCCGCTGCGCGGATCCTCCCCCTCGGCGACCTGGCGCGTGCACGGCGCGCAGCCGATCGAGGGGTAGTTGTCGTAGTGCAACGGGTTGATCAGCACCCCGTTGTCGGCCATGTAGTTGTCGACGTCGTCCTGGGTCCAGGAGGCGATCGGGTTGACCTTGACCATCTGCCGCTTGGCGTCCCATTCGACGACCTTGGTGCCGGTCCGGGTGGCGGACTCGTCGCGGCGGATGCCGGAGATCCACGCCAGGTAGGGCTCCAGGGCACGGTTGAGCGGCTCGACCTTGCGCAGGTAGCAGCACAGGTCGGGGTTGCGGCCGAACAGGCGCGGCCCGAGGTCGCGGTCCTGCTCCTGGACGGTGCGCGACGGCTTGACGTTGATCACGTTCACGTCGTAGACCTGCTGGACCGCGTCGCGGGTGCCCACGGTCTCGGCGAAGTGGTAGCCGGTGTCGATGAAGAGCACGTCCACGCCGGGCTTGACGCGGCTCACCAGGTCGATGAGCAGGGCGTCGCTCATGGAGGAGGTCAGGCAGAGCCGGTCGCCGAACGTCGCCGCCGCCCAGCGGATGATCTCGCGGGCGGGCGCGTCCTCCAGGAAGACGGCGGCCGACTCGACGATGTCCTGCAGGTCCAGCGTGCCGCGTTGCTGCGTCAGCCCGGCCTCGATGTCGACGAGCGTCACAGGTTCACCCCGATTCCGAGAAACTTCAGCTTGAAGGCGCGCGAGCAGGCGCGGCAGTACCAGCCGCCGTCGCCTTCGTACGGTTCGAGGTCCTCGTCTCCGCAGTAGGGGCAGTGGAAGGGCACGGCGCGTGCGGTCATTTGAGGTCCGCCTCGTCGGCGCGCTGCACCCAGTCGGCGAACGTCTCGCCTTCCTTCTTCTGCTCGTCGTAGTGCGTCACGACGCGCTCCACGTAATCGGGCAGGCCCTCGACGGTGGTCTTGAGGCCGCGCACCTTGCGCCCGAAGCCGGAGTTGACGCCCAGCGAGCCGCCCAGGTGGATCTGGTAGCCGCCGACCTGGTTGCCGTTCTCGTCCATGACGAGCTGGCCCTTGAGCCCGATGTCGGCGGTCTGGATGCGGGCGCAGGAGTTGGGGCAGCCGTTGACGTTGATGGTCAGCGGCTCGTCGAACGTCGGCAGCCGCCGCTCCAGCTCGTCGATCAGCCGGGAGGCGCTGGCCTTGGTCTCGACGATCGCCAGCTTGCAGAACTCGATGCCGGTGCAGGCCATCGTCTGGCGGCGGAACGTCGAGGGGTTGACCTTGAGGTCGTTGGCCTCCAGCTCGGCGACGATGGAGTCGACCTGGTCGGGGGCGACGTCGAGGATGACCATCTTCTGCTCGACGGTGGTGCGCACCCGGTCGGAGCCGTGGCGCTCGGCGATGTCGGCGATCAGGCGCAGCTTGTCGCCGTCGAGGCGGCCCACGCGGGGCGCGAAGCCGACGTAGAAGTTGCCGTCGTGCTGCGGGTGGACGCCGACGTGGTCACGCCGGTTGGCGCGGGGCAGCGCGGGCGCGGGGCCGTCGGGCAGCTTCTCCTTGACGTACTCCGTCTCCAGGACCTCGCGGAACTTCTCCACGCCCCAGTCGTTGACCAGGAACTTCAGCCGCGCCCGGTGCCGCAGCCGCCGGTAGCCGTAGTCGCGGAAGATGCCGATCACGCCCGCGTAGACGTCGGCCGCCCGCTCGGGGGCGATGAACACGCCGAGCCGCTTGGCCAGCATCGGGTTGGTCGACAGGCCGCCGCCGACCCACAGGTCGAAGCCCCGCTCGCCCTGCTCGTTGACGACGCCGACGAACGCCACGTCGTTGATCTCGTGCACGGTGCAGTGGGCCGAGCAGCCGCTGAGCGCCGTCTTGAACTTGCGCGGCAGGTTGGAGTAGGCGGGGTTGCCGATGAACTTCTCGTTCAGCTCGCGGATCTGGGCGCTGGCGTCGATCACCTCTTCGGCGTCGATCCCGGCCACCGGGCACCCGATGATCACGCGCGGGGTGTCGCCGCACGCCTCGGTCGTGCTCAGGCCGACGGCCTCCAGCCGCTCCCAGATGTCGGGCACCGACTCGATCTCCACCCAGTGGAGCTGCACGTTCTGCCGGTCGGTGATGTCGGCGGTGCCGCGCGCGTACTCGTTGGACAGGTCGGCGATGACGCGGAGCTGGCGGATGTCGAGCTGGCCGCCGTCGATGCGCACCCGCAGCATGAAGTAGCGGTCGTCGAGCTCCTCCGGGTCGAGGATCGCCGTCTTGCCGCCGTCGATGCCGGGCTTGCGCTGGGTGTAGAGGCCGTACCAGCGGAAGCGGCCGCGCAGGTCGGCGGGGTCGATCGAGTCGAAGCCGCCCTTGGAGTAGATGTCGATGATCCGCTGGCGGACGTTGAGCCCGTCGTCGGCCTTCTTGCTCTCTTCGTTCTTGTTCAGCGGCTCTCGGTAACCGAGGGCCCACTGGCCTTCGCCGCGCGGGCGCTTGTGGTGCCGGCTGGCAGGGGTGCTCATTGCGCGTCCTTTTGGGTTTATGGGCGCGCGCAGCGTTCCTCCTGCCTCGTCATCGAGTGCAGGGGAGAGGAGGTGCGACGCGCTCAGCGGAAGAAATCTGCGGTTACCGGGCGTCGCAACAGATGGCACTGCGGACACGCTGAAGGTCGACGTGGCGTCGGCCGACGAGCATGGGGTCCGCTGGCATGCCTCGAAGATACCCCGGCGGCGATCGATGTCCAAGACCGGGTCCAGACTCTGGACTCGCCCGGTACGTTCGCGGTATGTCTCCCCTGATGACGGCCCTGCTCATCGTCGCGGCCCTCTACGTCGCCTGGACGGTGCTCGCCAATCTGCCGCGCCGGGGGCGCTCGGCCTCCCACAGCGGGGCGGACCGCGCGGGCGTCGTCGTCTACTGGCGGCCGGGCTGCCGCTACTGCATGCGGCTGCGCACCGGGCTGCGGTTCACGCCGCTCGCCTACGCCGAGGTGAACATCTGGCGCGACCCCGAGGCGGCGGCGTTCGTCCGGTCGGTCAACGGCGGCGACGAGACGGTGCCCACCGTCACCGTGGGCGGCCGGGTGCTGGTCAACCCGTCGAGGCGGCAGCTCCTGGAGGCCGCCGGTCAGGCCGGCTAGCCCTGGCGCAGCCAGTTGACGACGGGCTCGTCCGGCTCCGGCTCGGGCTCCTGGTGCTGGCAGTCGCACCACGACCCGCCCCGGCACTCGTCGTGACGTCGTTCCTTGCAGCGTTCGCAGATCACCCCTGCATTATCAGGGTGATCCCCGATGTGGGCCGGGTACGCACGGTGACATGCTGTGACCATGCGCACCATCCTCAACGTCATCTGGCTCGTGTTCGCCGGCATCTGGCTCGCCATCGGCTACGCGCTCGCCGGGATCGTCTGCTGCGTCCTCATCATCACGATCCCGTTCGGCATCGCCTCGTTCCGGATCGCCGCCTACGCGCTGTGGCCGTTCGGCAGGACCGTGGTGCGCGACCCCGAGGCCGGGGCGCTCACGCTGATCGGCAACGTGATCTGGTTCCTGGTCGCGGGCATCTGGCTGGCGATCGGGCACGTGCTCACGTCCATCCCGCTGTTCGTGTCCGTCATCGGCATCCCGCTGGGCGTGGCCAACATCAAGATGATCCCCGTCTCACTTCTCCCGCTGGGCGCACGCATCGTCGACAACGCCTAGGGCAGGACGAGGGGGACGTAAGCTGTCCCCGAGAGTCACTGCGAAATAGCGTTGGGTGCCATGACGTCCACGGATGCGCCTGGCCGGTCCAAGAGGCGGCTCGCCGCCCAAGCCCGGGCGAGGCTGAGCTGGGTGCGCGACACGAGGTCGTGGGCGACCGCCCGCGCCGCGACCAACGCCGGCGTCAACTACCGGGTCACCGGCCTGGCGGGCGAGGCCGCGTTCTTCGCCCTGCTGTCGCTGCCCCCGTTCGTCCTGGGACTCATCGGCGTGCTGGCCAAGCTCGGCACCTGGCTCGGCAGGCAGCGCGTGCGCGACATCGAGGCGTGGGTGATCGACCAGGCCGGGCTGCTGTTCACCGACGACGCCGTCACCGGCGTCGTCCGCCCCTTGCTGGCCGACGTGCTGCGCGACGACGCGAGCAAGGTGTCGATCATCTCGCTGGGCTTCCTGCTGTCGCTGTGGTCGGGCTCGCGCGCCCTGTACGTGTACGTGGACCTCATCTCCGTCGCCTACGGCCTGGGCGAGGAGCGCGGCATCATCCGCACCCGCCTCATGTCGTTCGGCCTGTACGTGGTCGGGCTGGTCATCGGCATCATCGTGATGCCGATCCTGGTCATCGGGCCGACGCTGCTGCGGGGCGTGCTGCCGGGCCAGTACGGCGTGCTCATCGACGTGCTCTACTGGCCGGTGGTGATCGTCGGCTCGGTGCTCTTCCTGACCGTGCTCTACCACGTGAGCGTCCCCGTGCGCACGAAGTGGTACCGCGAGCTGCCCGGCGCGATCCTCGCGCTCATCCTGTGGATCGTCTGCGCCGCCGTGCTGCGCGGCGTGCTGGCCGCCTGGTTCACGCCCGTCTCGGTGTACGGGTCGCTCGCGGCGCCCATCGCGGTGCTGCTCTGGCTCTACATCACCGCGCTGGCCGTGCTCATCGGGGCCATCCTGAACGCCGAGGTCGACCGGCTCTGGCCCGGCCTCGGCCGTGCGAAATGACCGTCGTTCCGCCATAATCGCCCCGATGGAGGCGCAGCAGAGGGTCGGTCCGTACGTCCTGCTCCGCAAGCTCGGCGAGGGCGGGATGGGCTTCGTCCACCTGGCCCGCGACGGGTCCGGCAGGCAGGTCGCGCTGAAGATGATGCGGCCCGAGCTCGCGGCCCGCGAGGAGTTCCGGCGCAGGTTCGGCAAGGAGGCGGAGGCGGCCCGGCGGGTCGCCCGGTTCTGCACCGCGCCCGTGCTCGACGCCGGGTTCGACGGCGGCACGGCCTACCTCGTCACCGAGTTCGTCGAGGGCCCCGACCTGGCCGGGGTGATCCGGCGGCACGGGCCCATGACGGGCTCCAACCTGGAGGCGCTGGCCGTGGGCGTGGCCACCGCGCTGGCCGCCATCCACCAGGCCGGCGTCGTGCACCGCGACCTCAAGCCGTCGAACGTGCTGCTGAGCCCCGTGGGGCCGCGCGTGATCGACTTCGGCATCGCGCAGCTCGCCGACACCGCCGACCTGCCCTTCACGGTCGCGCAGAGCATGGGCACGCCCGCGTACATGTCGCCCGAGCAGGCCAGGGGCGAGCCCGTCACCCCCGCCGGCGACGTCTTCGCGTGGGGCGCGCTGATGGCGTACGCGGGCACCGGCAGGCCGCCGTTCGGCACCGGGGGCGTCGCCGAGGTCGTCTACCGGGTGGTCAACCACGCGCCCGTGCTCGACGGGCTGGACGAGCGCATCCGCTCGCTGGTGGAGCGCGCCCTGGACAAGGACCCCGCCCGGCGGCCCACCGCCCAGCAGCTCCTCGACCGGCTGCTGGGTCGTACGGAGGTCCGGGTGGACGCCGCCACGCGGGTGGTGTCGGAGACGTGGACCCCCGTCCTGGCGCCGGCCGCCGGCGCGCCCGCGGCGCCCTACCCCGCGAGCTCCTTCCCCGCGAGCTCCTTCCCGGCGGGCCCCGGCGGCGGGAACGGCGGCGGGAACGGCGACGGCCGGCCGGGACCAGGACCGGCCGGGCGGCGCGGTGGGGCGGCCGGGCGCGGGCGGCGGTGGGTGCCCGTGGTGACCGCGCTGCTGGCCGCCGCCGTCGGCGCCGGCGTCACCGTGGCCGTCCTGCGCCCCTGGGAACAAGCCGCCGGCGAGCCCGGCACCCCCGCCGCCGCCAGCACGATCGACGCGCTCGGCAGCAGGCTGAGCGTCCAGGTCGACTCCCTCGTCCGGCAGGGCCGCACCGTCCGCCTGCAGTGGACCGTCAAGAACGTCGGCGAGGAGAACGCGCCCCTCGCGGGCAAGCTCGGCCGAGGCGCCCTCGACTCCACCGCCTCGCGGGTCAGCCTGGTCCCGCCCGGCGTCGGCTCGCCGATCTACCCGGCGAGCAAGGACGGCGGCTGCGACTGCACCGACCTGCCCGTCGCCCCCTTCCAGGGCGGCGACCAGGTCCAGCTCTACGCCATCTACGCGAACGTGCCCGAGGACGTCGCCCGCGTCGACGTCGACATGGGCCCGCTCGGCGTCATCAGGAACGTGGCCATCACCCCGAGCTGACAGCCCCCGCGCTTCCGATATCGTCAAGGCGTCGCGACTGGCGCAATCGGTGGGATCGACCACCAGGGAGCGGAAGGAGCGGAGGCCGTGCGCCTGGGTCTTCGCAGGATGTCAATGATGACAGGAGACTCATGAGTTCTCTCGCTAGCGTCGACCCGCAGATCGCCGAGCTCATCAAGGCCGAGGAGCGCCGCCAGGCCGACACGGTCAAGCTCATCGCCTCGGAGAACTACGTGTCCAAGGCGGTGCTCGAGGCGACCGGCACCGTCCTGACCAACAAGTACTCCGAGGGCTACGCCGGCAAGCGCTACTACGAGGGCCAGCAGGTCATCGACCAGATCGAGACCGTGGCCGTCGACCGCGCCAAGGCGCTGTTCGGCGTCAACCACGCCAACGTCCAGCCCTACTCCGGCTCGCCCGCCAACCTGGCCATCTACATGGCGTTCCTGCAGCCGGGCGACACCGTGCTGGGCATGGGCCTGCCGTTCGGCGGCCACCTCACGCACGGCTGGTCGGTCTCGGCCACCGGCAAGTGGTTCAACCCGGTCCGCTACGGCGTCCGCCAGGACACCGGCCGCATCGACCTCGACCAGGTCCGCGAGCTGGCCCTGGAGCACCGGCCCAAGCTCATCTTCTGCGGCGGCACCGCCATCCCGCGCACGATCGACTTCGAGGGCTTCGCCGCGATCGCCCGCGAGGTGGGCGCCGTGCTGGCCGCCGACATCGCGCACATCGCCGGCCTCGTCGCCGGCGGCGCCCACCCGTCGCCGGTCGGCCACGCCGACGTGATCTCCACCACCACCCACAAGACGCTGCGCGGCCCCCGCGGCGCCATGCTCATGGCCACCGCCGACGAGCACGCCGCCGCGCTCAACAAGGCCGTCTTCCCCGGCCTGCAGGGCGGCCCGCACAACCACACCACCGCGGCCATCGCCGTCGCCCTGCGCGAGGCGTCCACCGACGACTTCAAGGCCTACGCCCACCAGGTCGTCGCCAACGCCAAGGCGCTGGCCGACGAGCTCGCCTCGCGCGGCTTCGACCTGGTCTCCGGCGGCACCGACAACCACCTGATCCTGCTCGACCTGACGCCCAAGGGCATCGGCGGCAAGCCGGCCGCCCAGGCGCTCGACCGGGCCGGGCTGGAGACCAACTACAACACGGTGCCGTTCGACACGCGCAAGCCGTTCGACCCGTCGGGCATCCGCATCGGCACCCCGTCCGTCACCTCGCGCGGCATGCGCGAGGCCGAGATGCGGCAGATCGGCGCCTGGATGGACGAGGTCGTCACCGCGCTGTCCAAGGGCGACGCCGAGGACGTGATCACCCGCGTGCACCGCGAGGTCAGCGAGCTGACCGCGCAGTTCCCCGCGCCGGGCCTGTAAGCGAGTCCCCCGGGCGACCGGGAACGCCCCGCCGCACGGGCTCTCTCGTGCGGCGGGGCGCCGTCGCTCCCGGGGCGGGCCGGATGCCCCGGAGCGAGGGCCGACCGGCGAGCGGGGAAGGCCGCCGTCGGCCGTGGGTGGTTCGTCCCGGAGGT
Organism: Nonomuraea sp. NPDC023979; assembly: GCF_040639085.1. Classification (NCBI taxonomy): domain Bacteria; kingdom Bacillati; phylum Actinomycetota; class Actinomycetes; order Streptosporangiales; family Streptosporangiaceae; genus Nonomuraea; species Nonomuraea sp. NPDC023979. Next base: position 140,738 of record NZ_JBEZZG010000018.1, on the reverse strand, counting down.
GACCGGCGTGTCCCCTGATCACGCCGGTCACGTACTCGTCGTACGAAAGCAGTACGGACGGCGGGCGGCCCCGGGTTCAACGGACGACGGGAAATCCTCCGTACCGGGGCCGCCTCCGTCACACCTTCACGGTCAGCAGGGTGGCGCCCTCGGTGGTGACCACCTCGAAGTGGTCGATCCGGTCGAGCGGCAGCGCGCTCGCGCCGTGCACGTACAGCGGCCCGGGAGAGCCCGGCACGCCGTAGCCGGCGGGCGGGACGGCCCAGCCCATCATGATGCGGCGGTCGCCGTCGCGCGACACCGCGACCAGCGCGCACTCCAGCGGCCCCTTGACCCCCGCCAGCTTGAGCGCCGCGTGCGTGCCCCAGCCCTTCGACTCCAGCACCAGCCCGCCCGTCACGCCGCCGCTGCCGACGCCCTCGACCGGCGTGCCCGCGGCGTAGAACCGCTCGGCCGGGCCGATGCCGTCGTGCGGCGAGGCGACGGGCGCGGCCGGCGACCCGCCGCCGAACTGGGCGCCCGCCACCAGCCCGCCCGCCACCAGCGTCACCGCCGCCGCCACTCCCACCAGGAACGTGCCCCGGCGCGACCGCCGGTCGGCCGCCTGCTTGCGGCGCAGCAGGTCGATCACCTCGGCGGGCTCCTCACCCCGCGGCGGCTCGTCCTCCAGCGGACCCAGCCCGGTCAGCGCCTGCGCCACCCCGGACAGCTCCGACAACTCCGTCACACACGGCCGGCAGTGCGCCAGATGCTCCTCGAACGCCCGCCTGTCGTCGTCCTCCAGCAGGCCCAGGGCGTAGGCGCCGACATCGGTGTGCTCCACACGCGCGGTCATGCCGTCACCCCCCTCTCCTCCAGCGCCACCCGCAGCGCCCGGACCGCGTAGTAGACCCGGGACTTCACGGTGCCCACGGGGATGCCGAGCGCCTCGGCGGCGTCGTTGACCGACCGGTCCCGCAGGATCGTCTCGTTGAGGATCTCGCGATGGGCCGGCGACAGCGCCCGCAGCGCCTCGGACACGACCACCTGGTGCAGCAGCTTCTCCATCTCGTCGGGCACGGGCAGGCTCTCCAGCGGCCCGTCGCCCAGCTCCGCCGGGCGCGACTCCCGCCGCCGCCGGTCATCGATCACGATACGTCTGGCGACGGTCGCGAACCAGGGCATGAGCGAGGCCGCGTCAGGATCCAGCCGCTCGGCGCTGCGCCAGGCCCGGATCATGGTCTCCTGGACCACGTCCTCCGCCCACTGCCGGTCACCCGCCGTCAGCCGGACCACGAACGCCAGCAGCGGCCGGTGATACTGCCGGTAGAGCGCGGACACGACCACCTCCGGGTCGGGCCGCGCCCGCCTCATCCAGTGCCGTAACCGCATGGGGGCTGCCCCCTCTGCCGAGGGTGGGGGATACGTGCTCAGTCGCATCTTTCCCCTTTCTCGCGTCCGTCGGCAGGGGGTACGGCCCGCGTCCCCGCCCGGGTTCAACCGGGCCGGCCGGGCGGCGTCCGAAAACCGGATTGCGTCCCTCCCGGCGGGTGCCGTAAAGTCGCCTCGCGAAACGGATCGAGAAGGAGGTGAGGACCCATGCGGATTGTCCTGTGCTGCGTGCCGTCCGACATCCTCCGGGGACTCCTCTAGTCACCCGGCATTCCTTCTCCGCCAAAGGTGTAATCCGTTGCTTCACGATCTTTCCCTGCTCGGCTGGACCGCGTCCCGCGCCGCCGAGCTGCCCGACGGCGCCGTACCCGGCCGCGTCTCGCGGGTCGACCGCGGCGCCGCCGAGGTCATCGCCGCCGACGGCCAGCACAACGCCCGCTACGGCGCCCGCGTGCGCCGGGCCGCCGCCCAGGACCCCGTCGCGCTGCCGTGCGTCGGCGACTGGGTGGCGCTGCGCGCGCTGCCCGAAGGCCGCTACGAGCTCGACGAGGTGCTGCCCAGGACGACCGCGTTCGTCCGGGGCGGCGTCAGCCGCGACTCGCGCGGCGGCCTGTCCGGCGACGGCCAAGGCCAGGTGCTCGCCGCCAACGTCGACATCGTCTTCGTCGCCGAACCGTCCATGCACTCCACCGACTACGCCGACCTCGGCCGCATCGAACGCCTCGTGGCGCTCGCCTGGGAGTCCGGCGGCACGCCCGTCGTGCTCGTCACCAAGGCCGACCTGTTCGAGCAGGGGCTCGACGAGCTCCTGACCGACGTGCGCGCCGCCGCCCCCGGCGTCGACGTGCACGCCGTCTCCTCGCTGCGCGGCGAGGGCGTCGAGCTCGTACGCGGCTACCTCGACGGCTCCCGCACCGCCGTCATCCTCGGCCCGTCCGGCGCGGGCAAGTCCACGCTCGTCAACGCCCTCGCCGGCGACGGCGTCATGGACACCCAGCAGGTACGCGCCGCCGACGGACGCGGCCGGCACACCACCGTGCACCGGGAGCTCATCCCGCTGCCCGGCGGCGGCCTCGTCATCGACACGCCCGGCATCCGGCGGGTCGGCCTGTACGAGATGAGCGAGGGCGTGGACCTCGTCTTCGCCGACCTGGAGGAGCTCGCGTCCCGCTGCCGCTTCCAGGACTGCGGGCACGACAGCGAGCCCGGATGCGCCGTGCTGGCCGCCGTCGACTCCGGCGAGCTGCCCGAACGGCGCCTGCAGAGCTGGCGCAAGCTCCAGCGGGAGGCCGCCTGGATGGCCGCCCGCACCGACGCCCGCCTCCGCAAGGACCTGCAGAACCGGTGGAAGGTCATCCACAAGGAAATGCGCCGCTCCGGCCGCAACCGCCCCTGACCCCACCCGGCAAGGTACACACCCGCGGAGGGGCCGACCGCCCCCGGGCCGGTCGCCCCTGGGAGGTTCGCCCCCCGGGACGGCTGCCCCGGGAGGGCCACGCCCCCAAGGCGGGGCCGTTCTCCGGGAGGCGCTGCTTTCAGGGGGTGCGCTCCCGTCGGAAAGGGGTGATTCCGCCGGGGGCTATCCGACAGAACGGCTCCTTCCGGCAAGGGGTGCTTTCTCCGTCTCTGAGGGAGTGGGTCCTCCGTGAGAGGGGCTTTCGGTGGGCACGGCCCGAAAGGGCAGGCGTCCAAAAGGTGGGATCGTGGGAAGTGGGGTGTTGCCGGGTACGGGGGACGTATGGAGCGGATGTTCGCCGATCGGGCCGAAGCCGGGAGGTTGCTGGCCGAGCGGCTGGAGGTGCCCGAGCCGGTGGTGCTGGCGCTGCCGCGCGGCGGGGTGACGGTGGCCGAGCCGATCGTGCGGCGGCTGGGCGGGACGCTGGACGTGCTCGTCACCCGTAAGATCGGCTACCCGCCGCAGCCGGAGCTGGGGGTGGGGGCGATCGCCGAGGGCGGTGAGCCGGTGTTCGACGGCGCGCTGCTGGCCCGGCTGGGGCTGACGCCGGGGGCGCTGGCCGAGGTGGTGGAGGCGGAGCGGCGTGAGCTGGCCCGCCGGGTGGCGGCGTACCGGGGGGATCGGCCGCTGCCGGAGCTGGCGGGGCGCGAGGTGGTGGTGGCCGACGACGGGCTGGCGACGGGGGCGACGGCGCGGGCGGCGCTGCGGGCGGTGGCGGCGGCGCGCCCGGCGCGGGTGACGCTGGCGGTGCCGGTGGGGGCGCCGGAGACGGTCGAGGCGATGCGCCGGGAGGCGGACGAGGTGGTGGTGCTCATCGAGCCGCCCGACTTCCGGGCGGTGGGCCAGTGGTACGCGCACTTCGAGCAGTTGTCCGACGCCGACGTGCTGGACGTGCTGGACCGGAACCGGTGAGGGTGACGTCAGGCGGGCAGGACGGCCCACACGATCTTGCCGGGGCCGCCCGGGGCGACCCAGCCCCAGCCGGAGCAGAGCGCTTCGACGAGCCGCAGCCCGCGCCCGTACTCGGAGAAGATGTCGGCGCCCGCGGGCGACGGCGGCGTGGAGCTGTAGTCGGTGACGACGCACGCCACCTCGCCGCCGTGGCGCAGGAGGCGGAGCTGGATGGCGCCGCCTCCGTGGCGCATGGCGTTGGTCACCAGTTCGGACACGACCAGGGTGGCGTCGAAGGCCGCCCGCTCCGCCCCCCACGAGCCGAGCGTGCGGTCGACGAATCGCCTGGCCATGGCCACGCACCCGGGCTCGAACGAGCTGAGTTCGTGAAAGGGGAAGACCGCGTCGCCGTCGCCGGTGCGGCCGTCCAGCATCGCGGACGTCAGCCACGCCGGCGGCCGGGTGGCGCTGGAGGCTTGCGGCCGGGCGTCGAAAGTCGTCATCCTTGGCCCCCGAGGCGCGGTTTCTGGTGATCCATTCCCCATCTTTACGACCGTGCGGCACAGATGCAAGACTTTTCGATGTTTACCGATGCAGAATGCATCTGCACGTGCAGATGATCTGGGAGCGATGGACGTGAGCGCAGAGAGTGCCGAGAGTGCCGAGGGTCTCGGAAGCACGATCCTGAAGCATTCGACGGGGAGCCCGACGGTGCTGCGGATCCTGCTGGGGACGCAGCTGCGCCGGCTGCGCACCGAGCGCGGCATCTCGCGCGAGGACGCCGGCTATTCGATCCGCGCCTCCCACGCCAAGATCAGCAGGCTGGAGCTGGGCCAGGTCAGCTTCAAGGAGCGCGACGTGGCCGACCTGCTGACGCTGTACGGGGTCACCGACCCGGACGAGCGGGCGCCGCTGATCGCGCTGGCCAAGCAGGCCAACGCGCCGGGCTGGTGGCACAAGTACGGCGATCTGCTGCCGAGCTGGTTCGAGGTGTACATCGGCCTGGAGGGCGCCGCCTCGGCCATCCGCACGTTCGAGAACCAGTTCGTGCCCGGTCTGCTGCAGTCGCCGGCCTACGCCCGGGCGGTGATCGAGCTGGGCAACGAGCGGGCGGCCCCGGACGAGCTGGACCGGCGGGTGCAGTTGCGGGTGGCCCGCCAGCGGCGGCTGACTGGGGACGACCGGCTCAACCTGTGGGCCGTGATCGACGAGGCGGTGCTGCGTCGGGCGCCTGGCGGCCCGGAGGCCATGCGGGAGCAGATCGAGCATCTGCTGGCCATGACGGCGGAGCGCAACGTGACGGTGCAGGTCATGCCGTTCGACCGGGGCGGGCACGCGGCGGCGGGCGGCTCGTTCAGCATCCTGCGCTTCCCGGAGCGCGAGCTGCCGGACGTGGTCTACATGGAGCAGCTCACCAGCGCCCTCTATCTGGACAAGGCGGCCGAGTCCGAACATTACGTCAAGGTGATGGACCGGTTGAGCGTGCAGGCTCAGGAGCCGAAGGAGAGCAGGCGGTTCCTCGAGAGCCTGCTTGACCGGTGAAAACGCGTGTGATCCACGGCATAGCGGATTTTTGGTCATCCCGTATATGGCGATGGGCTCGTCACCGTATTGTCTGCTCGTAAGCACGGATGCACGTGCATCCGTATGGCCGAGGAGCTGCCCCCATGCTTGAGTTCCGCAACGGAACGCCCGCGCGTCGTCTTCCCGTCGTCTGGCGCAAGAGCGCGCGCAGCAATCCCAACGGCAACTGCGTCGAGGTGGCGCCCCTGCCCACGGGCGAGGTGGCGATGCGCAATTCACGCTTCCCGGACGGGCCGGCGCTGGTCTACACCAGGGCAGAGATCACCGCATTCGTCCTCGGGGCCAAGGACGGGGAGTTCGACGACCTGCTGGTCTGAGCCGGTCTGAACGAGGGCATGCGAAAGCCGCCGTCCGGGATTGGACGGCGGCTTCGTCGTGCGCGGGGTGAGCTGCCTGATCAGGCAGTTGTCCCGACCGGGTTCGCCGGAGCCTGAGCGCGGTGTGCCAGGCTCCGGTTCATCGGGACAACTGCGTGATCACGCGATGATCTGCGCGGGGAATGCTGCCGGGTGTCAGGCGGCGGAGATGCCGGCGCTGGCGGCGCGGCGCATGCGACGGCGACGCTCGGAGGCGCGCTCGTCCTCGTTCAGGCCACCCCACGTGCCGTACTTCTCCGGACGGGACAGCGCGTAGTCCAGGCACTCGTTGCGGACCGGGCACCCGGCGCAGATCGCCTTGGCCTTCCGCTCACGTACGTCACGCTCGGGCTGCCGCTCTCCGTCAGGGCCGAAGAAGAGCACGAGGTCCTCACCCCGGCACGCGGCATCATCCTGCCAACCCCAGCTGGGGCGCGGGCGGGCGAGCTGCCGACGTACCTGAGACATGAGAAAACCACCTTCTTGAGAGGTATTTCGGTAATTGAGCCGCATTGGACGCTTTCGGCGTCACTGTTCCAACGCAAAGCGAGACCGTGATGTTCCCTTGGTCAGGTGAGGGCTGGCGTGGCGTACCGCACAGGCGTGAGCCTGTCCAGCGAAACCAGCCGGTAGGTGGTGATCGTCTCGGCGCAACCCGTGCCACACGGCGCTTGGCACGCCGATGGCTTGACCACAACCTGGAACCGGACGTCTCCGCAGCGCACGATGGCTTCGGTGACGTCGCCGTCCGACCTTGAGGATTCCACGGCCACCGCGCCGACGGAGCGCTCTCCCGTATGGGCTCGGGCGAAGTGCTCCACGGCTTGCAATGGCTCAGGGATGCCTGCGCGTCCCCGGAGACGGTCGAGAATGACCTCGCCCGACCGGTACGCGTCTGCCGCTGCGATCGCAGCAGCCTGAGACATGCTGCCGTAGAAAATTCCGTGTGGCAAGCACACAAGGTTGGCGGCGTAGCGATCGCCGCCAACGTGTGACGTTTCCCACACTCTGTCCGGCAGAAAATCCGCCAGCGACCGAGCGAGGGGCAATCCAATGCGGGCGCAGCACGCGTTGCGCTTGGCGTGCGTGCACACCAGAAATACCGGCTCGTCTTCAAGTATGCAGGACTCGGGGACCACTCCGGCCACCAGCGCGTCCAGGTCAAGATCGTCAGGACCTGCGACGACACCGCTGGCCAGCCAGGGCGCGTCTCCGACCCCGTACGCCAATAGCACACGGATGTCCCGGTTCCGTGGGCGGGTGCGGCGTCCGGGACGGCGGATCAGCTGCGGCCTGATACCGCGTTCGAGGGCTCTGGTGACGAGTTTGGCGATGTTCTCAGGAAGTTCTGAGCTTTCCAGGCGGGCCGGCCACGGGCCCTCGTGCTCGACGAGCAGCCACAGCCTGGCCCCCACCGTCGCACTGGCCAGGGTGGGTATGCCACCGGTGTGGCACCCCTCCGCGTGTTCACAGCCCTTCGCCACACCGTCCCCCTTCCGCGAATTAGGTAAGACTAACCTAACGGGATGGCGAGGTGTCAGGCGATCGCCGATTCCGCCGCTCCGGCCGCCGCCTGCCGGTCCTCCGGCACCAGCCCGAGCCGGGTCCGCCGGTCGAGCAGGTCGGCGGCGTCGAGCGCGCCCTCGTGCCGCGCCGACCACAGCAGGTCGCCCGCGCTCAACCCGAGCCCGACCGGCTCCGGGTGGTCGCGCACGAGCGGCCACACCGCCGCGGCCTCGGCCCCGTAGCGCTCGGTCAGCCGCCGCCACGTGCCCGCCGCCCCCTCCGGCACCGACGACGGCCGCCGCGCCGGCCCGGCGCCCACCAGGGGGAGCGAGGCCGTGCGGCACCGGCCCGCGCGCAGCCCCGCCAGCTCCGCGGCGCGGTCCACCGCGTCCTCGGCCATCCGCCGGTACGTCGTCAGCTTGCCGCCGACCACCGTGACCACGCCGTCGCCCGCGAGCACCGCGTGCCGCCGCGACAGGTCGGCCGTCCGTCCGTCGGCCGCCAGGAGCGGCCTCAGGCCCGCGTACGCGCCCGCCACCGCCTCCCGTGTCACCTCAGCCCCGACAACCCCGTTCAGCACCTCCAGGAGCGTCCTGACGTCCTCTTCGGGCGCCTCGGGCACGTCGGGCACCGGCCCGTCCACCGCCACGTCCGTCAGCCCCACGTGCACCCGGCCGTCGGGCTGCGGCAGCACCAGCGTGAACCGGTTGCGCTCGCCCGGGATCGGCACGTGCATCCCGGCGTACATGCCCGGCAGCGTGCCCGGCCGCAGCACCAGGTGCGTCCCGCGCGAGGGCCGCAGCCGCACCGACGGGTCCAGGCCGCCCGCCCACACGCCCGTCGCGTTGATCACCACCCGGGCCCTGATCGCGAACTCGCGCCCGGTCAATTCGTCCCGCACCCGCGCGCCCGTGCCGGTCAGCTCCAGCGCCCGGCACCGGGTCAGCACCCGCGCGCCCTGCCCGGCCGCCGTCCTGGCCACGGCCACGACCAGCCGGGCGTCGTCCAGCAGCCGCCCGTCCCACGACAGCAGCCCGCCGCGCAGGCCCTCGCCGTCCAGCGCCGGGACCAGCCGCCGCGTGCGCTCCGCCGTCAGCCGCGACGGGCCGGGCAGCAGCCGCCGCGGCGTGCGGGCCGCCGCGCGCAACCCGTCGCCCAGCCGGTAGCCGGCCATCACCAGCGCCTGCTGCCGCCGCGACACCTCCCGCGTCAGCGGCAGCACGTACGGATGCGCCCGGACCAGGTGCGGGGCCGTGCGCCTGAGCAGGAAGCCGCGCTCGACCGCGCTCTCGTACGCCACCCCGACCTGGCCCTTGGCGAGATAGCGCAGGCCGCCGTGGATCATCTTGGAGCTCCATCTGGACGTGCCGAACGCCAGGTCGTGGGCGTCGATCGCCGCTACGCTGAGCCCCCGGGACGCCGCGTCCAGCGCCGCCCCCGCGCCCGTCGCGCCCAGCCCCACGACGAGCACGTCGACCCGCTCCTCCGCCACGAGCTCCAGTTCGCGGCTCCTCCTGCCGGCGTTCAGCGAGGTGTCCGGCGAGGTGTCTCGCTTAGTCAACGTAACCCTCCAGCAGTGTGCGCAGTTCGGCGTCCAGCTCGTCGAGCGTCACCGGGTCCAGCATCGTCGGCGCCGACAGCAGCCACGCCTGCGCCACCAGCAACACCGCCCGCGCCTTGCGGGCGTCGCCCAGCGCGGGCTCCAGCGCCGCCAGGGCCGCCTCGTGGCTGGCGCCCCGCCGGTGCAGCAGGTAGGGGAGCAGCAGCTCCGGGTCCGCCTCGACGATCTTGCGCCACAGCGGGTGCTCGCGCAGCCGCCGCACCCCGGTCACCACGGCCGTCACCGGGTCCGACAGGTCCAGCCCGGCGATCGCCGCCACCCACTCGCGCGTCATCAGGTCCGCGACCAGCGAGCGCACGTCCGGCCAGTGGCGGTAGATCGTCATCCGCGACACCCCGGCCCGGCGCGCCACGTCGGTCAGCGTCGTGCGCCGCACCCCGTAGGCCAGCACGCAGTCCCGGGCCGCGTCCAGGACGCCCTCATTGTGACGAATCGACGGCATGTGTCACAGTGTATGCGTGCCAACCGAACCCATGCTCTGGTCAGGGTGGGGCGACCCCGCCAAGGCCCGCGACCTGCCCGAGGAGATCACCCGGCTGCTGGGCGACCTGCTCGGCGTGCGCGCCCCGGCCGAGCCCGCCGCCACCCTGGAGTCCGTACGCCTGCCGCCCGTCTCGCTCGCCCCACGGCTGCTCACGGCGCTGGCCGGCCTGGTGGGCGCCGCGAACGTCGACACCTCCCGCGAGGCCCGCGTCCGGCACACGCGCGGCAAGTCCACCCCGGACCTGCTGCGCCTGCGCGCCGGCGACGGCGCGGACGCCCCCGACGCGGTCGTGCGGCCGGGCGGCCATGACGAGGTGACGGAGGTGCTGCGGCTCTGCTCGGCCGAGCGCGTCGCGGTCATCCCGTTCGGCGGCGGCACCTCGGTCGTCGGCGGCCTGGCGTCCCCGGGCCCCGGGTTCGCCGGCGTGATCAGCCTGGACCTGGGCCGGATGGACCGGCTCACCGGCGTCGACGCCGAGTCGATGATCGCCACGTTCGAGCCGGGCGTGCGCGCGCCCGAGGCCGAGCGGCTGCTGGCCGCGCACGGGCTCACGCTGGGCCACTTCCCCCAGTCCTACGAGTACGCGACGCTCGGCGGGTTCGCGGCGGCGCGCTCCAGCGGACAGGCGTCGGCGGGCTACGGCCGCTTCGACGACATGGTCGCCGGGCTCACCCTCGCCACCCCGGCGGGCACGCTGGAACTGGGCCGCGCCCCCAAGTCGGCCGCCGGGCCCGACCTGCGCCAGCTCGTCCTCGGCTCGGAGGGCGCGTTCGGCGTCATCACCTCGCTGCGCCTGCGCGTGCGCCGCCTGCCCGCCGCCCGCGGCTTCGAGGGCTGGCGGCTGCCGGACTTCGGCACCGGCGCCGCCGCCCTGCGCGCGCTCGCCCAGGGCGGCGCGCTCCCGGCGGTCCTGCGGCTGTCGGACGAGACCGAGACGATGATCGGCCTGGCCCGCCCCGACGCCATCGGCGGCGGCGACACCGGCTGCCTGCTGATCGCCGGCCACGAGACGCCCGCCGGCGGCTCCGCCGCGCTCGCCGAGGCCCGCCGCGCCGAGGTCGCCGCCGTGCTGGCCGGCCTCGGCGGCGTGCCGCTGGGGGAGGAGCCCGGCGAGTCGTGGGCGCGCGGCCGCTTCGAGGCGCCGTACCTGCGCGACTCGCTGCTCGCCGCCGGGGCCACCGTCGAGACGCTGGAGACGGCCGGCTTCTGGTCCGGCCTGCCCCGGCTGTACGACGCGGTCCGGCTGGCGCTGCTCGGCGCGCTCGGCACGCCGCTGGTCATGTGCCACATCTCCCACGTGTACGAGACCGGCGCGTCGCTCTACTTCACCGTCGTCATCGCCCAGGACGGCGACCCGGTGGCGCAGTGGGAGCGGGCCAAGCGGGCGGCGAACGAGGCCATCGTGACGGCCGGCGGGACGATCTCCCACCACCACGGTGTGGGCCGCGACCACCGTGACGCGCACGCCGCCGAGGTGGGCCCGCTCGGCTCGGCGATCCTGCGCGCGGTGAAGGCCCAGGTGGACCCGGCGGGCGTGCTCAACCCCGGGGCGCTGATCGCCTAGGCGGGCGGCGTGTGGCCGTCGGCCTCCGACAGGGCCGCGGCGGCGTCGCCGTAACGCTGGAGCGACTCGTACACCTCGGCCAGGCACGCCAGCGACAGCACCAGCGCGGGGCCGCCCGCCTGGCGGGCCAGCTCGACCGACTCCGCGGCCAGCGGCAGCGCGTCGGCCGGGCGGCGGTGGCCGAGGTGCAGGCGGGCGGCCGTGCGCAGCGCGCGGGCCAGCAGCGGCGTGTGGGCGGGGTTCTCGGCCACGAGGGCGCGGCTCAGCGCGACGGCCCGGTCGGCGCTGCGCAGCCCGCCCCCGCCCCACCTGCGCCGAGTCGTCGCGTAGGCGAGCAGGCCCTCGACGGCCTCGACCCCCGTGGTGCCCCGCCGGAGCGCGTCATCGGAACCGTTCCGGGCCATGGGAGCCCTCCTTGGCGACGACAACCGCTTGCTTGGGGCGATTGAGGTTACACCATGGCGCACCTTCTGTGGCGGGTACGGCACGCTCCGTTTCAGGATGCGCTTCCCGGGCGGCACGGCAAAGATGTGGTCATGGTGGAAATCGCGGCAGAACGGGGGAAGCAGGCGTCCTCCCGGGTGTCCGAAGAGGGCGCCGGTTGGGCCTGCCAGGAGATCGGCACGTACGCCGGACTGCGGCCCGACCGGCAGGGCTTCAGCTGGCTCGACTTACGCACGCTGTGGAGGTCAAGGAACGAGATCCTCGCCGGCCTGTTCGGCGACCCGTCCGGCGAGGTGCGCCGCCGGTGGGTCGCGGCGCAGCGCGAAAGCGGCGCCGGCGACAGGTTCGCGATCACGCCGGGGCTCGGCGACAGCTTCAGCTTCCTGCTGCTGGGCGACACCGGCGAGGGCGACGCCTCCCAGTACGCGGTCGTCCCCGGGATGCTCAACATCGGCGCAGGCACCGCCTTCGCGGTGATCGCCAGCGACGTCGTCTACCCCGCCGGGTCCGGCAACGAGTACCGCGACAAGTTCTTCCGCCCCTACAAGGACTACGACGCGCCGATCTACGCCATCCCCGGCAACCACGACTGGTACGACGGGCTCGGCGGCTTCATGCGGGTCTTCTGCGACGCGCCCCCGCTCAAGCCCAGGCCCGACCGGGGGCTGCGCGGGCTGCTGTGGCGCAAGCCCGAGACCGTCGACGAGAGCGCCCTGGCCGAGGCCCGCGCCCTGCGCGGCAAGCCCGCCCAGCAGGCCACCCAGCCCGGCCCGTACTGGGTCATCGAGAGCCCGTCGCTGCTCGTCGTCGGCGTCGACACCGGCATCAGGGGCGCGATCGACGCCGAGCAGGCCGACTGGCTGCGCCGCGTCTCCCTCGATCCGCGCCCCAAGATCCTCGTCACCGGCAAGCCGATCTACACGCGCAACGACTACAAGCCCTCGCCCCTGGAGGGCGGCGGCACGATCGACGACATCGTCCGCGACCCGGCCCACCGCTACGTGGCGGCCATCGGCGGCGACGTGCACAACTACCAGCGCTACCCGGTCAAGGTCGGCGACCGGGTCATCCAGTACATCGTCTCCGGCGGCAGCGGCGCCTTCATGCACGCCACCCACACCATCCGGCGGGTCGACGCCGGCGGCGTGCACGAGGACGACTTCCGCTGCTACCCGCTGCGCGGCGACTCGCTGTCGTTCTACAGCCAGCTCTACGCCAGGCGGCTGCGGATGAAGTGGATCTACCTGACGCCGGACGAGGCCGCCTGCATCATGTCCGAGCAGATCAAGAACACCCCCGTGCGCCCGCTCGGCCAGGTCACGGTGACGCGGCGGATGCGGTGGGCCGCGCGGCTGCTCGGCTCCTGGCCGTGGCCGTTCCGGCTGCCGGTGGGCCAGGTCTTCCACCGCTACCTGTCGGAGTTCTCCGACTGGGACACCCCGCCGTTCTTCAAGCAGTTCCTGCACCTCTCGGTCACCCCGGACCGGGTGACCATCCGCTGCTTCGCCGCCACCGGATGCCGCAAGCAGGAGGAGGACCCGCCGCTGGAGGACGAGGTGAGCATCGCTTTGTCGTAGCCGCCTGGCACTCTGGGGGGCGTGTACGCGGTGGTGGCGGGAGAGACGGTCCTGCGGATCGGCGAGGCGCCCCTGCCGGGCCCGCCGGCCCGGGCCGTGCGCGAGCTGGAGCGGGAGCGGCCGCGCTGGGTGTGGGCCGACACGCGCGAGTCCTACCCGCCGCTGCTCACGGCCGGGGTGCGGGTCTCGCGCTGCCACGACCTCGCCCTCACCGAGGGCCTGCTGCTCGCGTACGAGGGCCGCTACGGCGAGCCCAGGTCGGCCAGGGCCGCCCACGCCAGGCTGCGCGGGCTGCCCGTGCCCGACGACCAGCCGAGCGTGCCCGGCACCCTGTTCGAGCCCGAGCCGCTGCCCGCCGAGGCGGTCGCCGAGGTGCTCGGCGACCAGCTCCGCCGGATCGAGGCGCTGCCCGACCCCGGGCGGTTCCGGCTGCTGGTGGCCGCCGAGTCCGCCGGGGCGCTGATCGCCGCCGAGATGGGCCACGACGGCATGCCGTGGCGGCGCGACGTGCACGACGCCCTGCTCACCGAGCTGCTCGGGCCGCGCCCGGTCCACGGCATGCGCCCGGCCCGGCTGCAGGCGCTGGCCGACGAGGTGGCGGCGGCGTTCGGCCACCCGGTCAACCCCGACTCGGTGCAGCAGCTCGTCAAGGCGTTCAAGGGCGCGGGCGTGGCGCTCAAGACGACCCGCTCGTGGGAGCTCAAGAAGATCGACCACCCGGCCGTCGCGCCGCTGCTGGCCTACAAGGAGCTGGCCCGGCTGTTCAGCTTCCACGGCTGGGCGTGGGCCGACCAGTGGGTGCGCGGCGGGCGCTTCCGGCCCGAGTACGTGGTGGGCGGCGTCGTGTCGGGCCGCTGGGCGACCAGCGGCGGCGGCGCCCTGCAGATCCCCAAGGTGATGCGGCGCGTGGTGATGGCCGACGACGGCTGGACCCTCGTCGTCGCCGACGCCGCCCAGCTCGAGCCCCGGGTGCTGGCCGCGATGGCGGGTGACGCCGGGCTGGCCAGGGCGGCCGGGGAGATCGACCTCTACGCGGCCCTCGCCCAGGCGTTCGGCGGCGAGCGCGACCACGCCAAGATCGCGATGCTGTCGGCCATGTACGGCGGCACCAGCGGCGACGCCGCCAAGCTGCTGGCTGTGATGCGCCAGCGCTTCCCCCGGGCCTACCAGTTCGTCGAGGACGCGGCCAAGGCGGGCGAGGACGGGCGGGTGGTGCGGTCCTGGCTCGGGCGCACCAGCCCGCCGCCGTCCGGTCGCTGGCGGGAGCTGGTGTCCGGGCCCGAGGGCGGCCGGGCGGCCCGCGACCGGGGCCGCTTCACCCGCAACTTCGTCGTGCAGGCCACGGCCGCCGAGTGGGCGCTGGCCCTCATGGCGGTGCTGCGCGGGATGCTGCCCGACCCGGCCAGGCTGGTGTTCTTCCAGCACGACGAGGTCATCGTGCACTGCCCGCTCGACCGGGCCGGCGAGGTCATGGCCGCGGTGTCGGCCGCCGCGGCGGAGGCGAGCAGGCTGCTGTTCGGGCCGACCCCGGTCCGCTTCCCGATGGAGACCGTCGCGGTGAGCTGCTACGCCGACGCGAAGTAGCCGGTCCTAGGCCGTGTCTCAAAGGATCGTGAGCCAGTCGTTGATGGCAGCGATGTGGACGGCGGCTTCGTAACGGACGGCGAGTTTGTCGTACCGGGTGGCGATGCCGCGATGGCGTTTGAGCCGATTGATGCCGCACTCGACAGCTGAGCGGGCGCGGCAGTCGGCCGCATCGAAGGACGGAGGACGCCCACCGCGGCTGCCGCGCCGCTGTCGGGCGGCGATGCGGTCGGCCGGCTCGGGAATGGTGCACCGGATCTTGCGAGCGCGCGCGACCCACTGACCCCTGAACGGTCATGTCCCGTCTCATTCGGGTTGAGGCATGACGTCTCTCTTACCTGCGGTGCCTCATGATCAATGAGACAACTCCGCAGTTGGCTGTCTCGCTGATCCTGAGGCAAATCGATGGAACTGAGCTGAGATCACTCACACATGGTCAGGAGGCGGCTGATGCTCTCCGCAGGCTCTTCTCCCTCGGTGTAGAGGACTGTCGTCGCAAGAACGCGGTTTCCCGGATCGTGCACCCACTGGAAGAGGAAGTCGTGCCCGTCTCCGCTGATCCAGTCGGTGCCCTTCGAAGCGAGGCTGCGCCGGCGCAGAACCTGAACGGATCGTTCATGGTCAGGGGAGGGCAGCACAAGCACCACATGGCCGACAGGGCGAAGCGCGGCGAGAACGCGCTGGAACAACTCGGACTGCGTGTAGTGGCTGTGGCCGGCCCCCAGGGAAATGATCGCGCCTGGGTAGTCGGCCACGATGCGTTCCACGGCATGAGCGCGCGCGGGTTCCCACTCCTGCTCGGCTGCGACTCTGCCCACGGCCTGGATTCGAGTACGCAGCTTGTCCATGCTCCATCCCACCTCGGCGTAATAGCTCTCACCGAGTGCGTCCACGTCGACAAAGCTTCTTCCTGTTGCTAAGGCCAGTCCGTTGCCCAGGGTGCTCTTGCCTGCCGCGGCCGGACCAATGAGGATCATCCACGGGGTTGTGTGCATCCGTACATTCTCATCCTGCGGGTCGATCCGCACACTTTCGTGATCATGTCTCGGATGCGTGAGACGAACGGCTGGATGCCTCAGTTCATTGAGGCTGCCTCACCCTCAACGAGACAGGACAGGTCAGCGCCCGGGTTGTGTACGCGGGAAACGATCATTTTCTGCTTGGGAAGCGATCTTCTCAAACCCTCTTGCACCCCAGGCCAGCCGTGTTCGTGAACACCCCTTGAGGAAGGCCTCGTGTAGTCAGCGCGGCCCTTCCCGCGGTTGCGCAGGCGTCGGAAGACGAGCAGCAGAGCGAAGGTCTGTTCGACGACCTCAGCGGCGACCCAGCGATGGGGTACCCGGCGTCACTCTTCCTGCTGCCGGGATTGAGTTCGTCACCCGGGACCCTGACAGCGCCGGAGTGCTACATCACGGTCACGCCGATCCGGCTCAGCGATCCTGAGCACGCCGCCCGCGGCTGGGCCCTGGTCGTCGCGATTCAGGCACCCTCCACCGACCGCTCCTGATCGTTCCTGGAGACAGCGCGCCCCCACTCCCTCACCTCTACGCTAGCCGCGTCAACGCAGGGCCGTGCCCTCAGATGGCATCGACACGTGCCTGACTCGCCCGAGCACAGACCCGCCGCTGCGACCCCCATCAGGTCCACTGGCTGGAGCAGGCCCCCCTCACCGGGTGGCGGGCACGGCAGCCGATGGACTTCGGTCAGGAGTCGGCCGAGCAGGCGCAGCGTGTCGCGGCGCGGGACGTGGCCGTCCTCGGCCAGGTCGTGCAGGGTCGGCGCGAGATCACGCATGATCAGCGCTGTGGCGTCCGCTTCGGGAACGGGGCCGCCGGCCAGCGCGTCCCCGGAGCGGTTCAGTCACGGACTCCATGTCATGGTGGCGTACACCCGATCGAAGCGTCCCGCCTCCAGGTCCTGCCGAGCGATCGACCAAGAATATTCGGCCCATTCCATGCCGCGGATGTAATGCCACCACTGGGCGAGGCACACCCAGTCCTCGGGGCCTATGCCCGTCTCGGATTGCGGCAGCTCGCCTGGCGCCTTCGCCTGCGTTGCCTCCCGTCCCGCCTTTACGGCGGGGTCCTCGTCGTGGTACTCGTCCCTGGCGTATCCACCCAGCTGAAGCCCCGGATGGAAGACGTCGTTCGCCTCCAGCCAGACGTCAACCAGTTCGGCGGCACAGGGATGCCCCGGGATCCGCTTGCGAGCGTGAGCAGACCCTGGGTCGTGGACCTCCGAGTGGCAGGGAAGGGAGATGTCGCTGCTCAAGCGCAGCTGACCCGACGGGTACTCCGCCACGCCGTGGTACTCGTAGACCGGATCCCAGCGGATGTGCACCTGGCGTTCCTCGACGGGCGTACCGGCAGGGACGTAGAGCGCACTGCCCAGCGTCTCCTCGCCCATCATGTCAGGGTCGGGGCAGGCGAACAGCAGCAGGTGGCCGTCGGGCGGCAGCGGAAGGTCTGTCGCCTCCTCAGGCAGCGCGGCGAGATCGACGGTGGCGGCGAGTTTGCACCAAGGATCGGGGACATCGGCGGGGAGCAACAGGGCACCGCCGAGCCGGCCCACCACCGGCCCGTCACCTCCCACCGATCTCAGTGTCGCGCACGGTCGCGCGGTGCCCGTCCACCGTTCGACATCGTCCAGAGGGATGCCCTTCGCCAAGGCTCTTTCACGGAACCGGCCGAGCTTGTCCAGCATCTCAGGGGTCATGCGAATCTCCATGAGGTCAAGGCCCGGCTGCGCGGCGTGCTTCGTGTCGGTCGAGCGTACTGGGTAGTTAGGTCCCATCAGCTCCGACGTGACGTCACCCTCCATGCCTGGAGATCGATCAGCACGGGTTCGAAGGTTCCTGACACCACCACCAGGCGCGGGCCGATGCATTGCTCGAGCTGATCGACGCGCTGTTGTGCGCCGAGGCCGGTGTGCTCACCGGTCGATCTGACCTTGTCGCCGGAGTACCGGCGTGGGCACGGCGCCTTGTATGGCGGGCTCAACCACGGCCGTCTGGACGTGAACCGGCTGCGCGAGGTGCTGGCCGGGCTGTTGCCGCCTGGCCGGACGGGCGCATCGTCCTGGCGGTAGATGTGTCGCCGTAGCTGTGTTCGGACGCCGCCTGCTCGGCCGAGCGGTTGTTCTGCCACGTCCACGGCCGGCCCCAGAGCGACGCTCTTCTGCGGCCGGGCCGGGTGGTGACGCGGTTGACGAGTGGGCGCTTGCCCACTATGAATGGGCAAGCGGTCACTTCAGCGCCGCCATGAAGGGAGAGCCTGTCCATGGACACTTCGGAAATGATGGATGTCGTCATCGTCGGCGCGGGGCCGGTAGGACTCACGCTGGCCTGCGAACTTGCCCGTCGCGACGTGCGTGTGCGGATCATCGATCGTGCCGACACCTACCCGGCCGGAACGCGGGCCCGCGGCGTCCGGGCCCGTACACAGGAGGTGTTCGAGGACATCGGCGTGCTCGGCCGCCTGATCGAACGGGCCGAGCCGCCTCGCCCCACCCGCTTCTACGACGCGCAGGGCGCCGTGGTGCGCGAGGCGGTGATGTACGACGCGCCCGCGGTGCCCGGCGCGCCCTACCCGGGCAGCCTCATGGTGGGGCAGCAGTTCACCGAAGCGGCCCTGCGCGAGCTGCTGGCGTCGCTCGGCGCCCGGGTGGAGCTCGGCGGCGAACTGGTCGGGCTCGCACAGGATCGCGACCACGTCACGGCATCGGTCCGGTTCGACGGGCAGCGCCATCACATCCGGTCGCGCTACCTCGTCGGATGCGACGGAGGCGGCAGCACCGTACGCAAGCAGGCCGGGATCGACTTCCTCGGGGAGACGTTGGAGCGGCAGCGGATGCTGTTCGGCAATCTCAGCGTCGACGGACTGGACGACTCGGTCGCGCACATGTGGGCCACCGGCCCGGGCGGCATGCTGACCCTGGCCCCGATGCCCCGCAGCGGGACCTGGTTCTTCACCGCGCCGCTGCCGCCGGACGGCCAGGAGCCGTCCTCGGTCTCGCTGGAGACCTTCGCCGACATCTTCGCGCAGCGGGTCGGGCTGCCCGGCGTGCGCTTCCGCGACGCGGTCTACCTCTCGGTGTACCAGGTCAACATCCGCATGGTGGACCGGTATCGGGAGGGCCGCGTCTTCCTGGCGGGAGACGCTGCCCACGTGCACACACCCGCCGGCGGCCAGGGCATGAACACCGGCGTTCAGGACGCCTACAACCTCGGCTGGAAGCTCGCGCACGTCCTGCGCGGAGCTCCCGAACCGCTGCTCGACACCTACGAGGAGGAGCGTCTGCCGATCGCCGCGCACGTCCTGGCCTCGACCACCGCCCGGGGCAGGTTCTGGGCCGGCGGCGACGCCGGACGCGTGTCGGAGCGCATCGTTGGCGCGTTCCAGGGCCAGGACCCGTTCAGCGACGTCAGCCAGCTGAGCATCACCTACCGGGGCGGCAGCCTGGCACGTGACCTGGACGAGGCGATCGGCATCCGCGCCGGCGATCGCGCCCCGGACGCCCACTGCGCCGAGCCCGCGACCGGCGAGCGGGTGAGGCTGTTCGACCTGTTCCGCGGCAAGCACTTCACGCTGCTCGTCTTCGGCCCCAAGCCCGCCCCCCGGGTGGGACGCGCCGATGTGCACACGTATCGCATCGTCCGCCCGGGCCTCCCTCACGGCGACGGCGAACGCGTGCTCCTCGACCCAGAGGGACAGGCCCACGACCTCTACGGGGTCGACGGCGACGGCCTCGTGCTGATCCGCCCTGACGGCTATGTCACCCTCGCAGGAGGCGACTGGGACGGCCGATCAGTGTCCGGCCACCTCGAACGCACGATGGCGTCTCCGGCCTGATCACGCAGGTCAGCAGGGTTGCCGCGACGGGGAACGCGGTCGCGTGGAAGGCATGGGCATACCGTCATGGATGTCGAGCCGGCAGCTCGCTCCCGCGGCCGACGCGGCCCGTGCGAGTAGCTGCGCGTCGTCGAGGACGATCTCGATCCCCGAGGTGCCCCCGGTCACGAACGCCCGCCGCCCCGCGAACTCCCCGCTCATGTACGCCGCTCCTCAGGTCGTGCCATCAACGTCGATCCGCTCCAGTCCGCGCGGCAGCGCCTCACATCCGTCGCCTACGACGCGCTCCGGCGGGACGGTGGAGGGCCCGGCGGAGGCTTTCGTCGTTTCGATTGCCGGAAGTGAATCTAGGAGGGGGCGGCGGCGTCTTTCCCCCGGGGAGACCGGGTTGCTTGCATTCCGGACGCCAGGGCTACCGGGCTCTGCGACCCTGGTCGCAGAGCGGTCGCGAGGGTCATACCGAGGTCGCGCACGGCTCTCCGCATTGCGGCCGTTGCCCGGCTGGGATCGCTCCGAAACGATGATCAACATGACCGTGTTCTTCGGCCTGTCCTTTGCGGAGCTCTCGGCCTTGGCGGCCGCCGTCGTGCTGGTGCTGGCCCGCTGGCTGCCGCCCGGCGCGCGCCGGGCCTCGGCGTGGGCCGGCGCGGCGGCGTTCGCGGCGGCCGCGATCGTGCTGGCCGTGCTCGGGATCCGCTGGCAGCTCGTACCCGTCCTCGCGGGCGGGGGCACCGCGCTGACGTTCGCCGCCTTCTCCGTGCTGAGGCGGCGTGCCGGGCGGCCCGTACGGCGGGCCCGGTGGTGGCTGGCCCTGCCGGGGACGGCGGCGTGCCTGGCTCTGATTCTCGCCGGCGCGGTGGCGGCGTGGGCGCTCCCCCGGCCCCTCTTCCCCGAGCCGTCGGGCGCACATGCCGTCGGCACCACCGTCGTGCAGTGGACCGACCCCGATCGAACGGAAACCGCCACGTCCCGAACCGAGGACCAGCGAACGGTCGTCGTCCAGCTCTGGTATCCCGCGCAGCACGATCCTGCTGCCCGGCGGGCATGGTACCTGGGCCGTACGCCGCAGGAGGCGCAGCTCGTCGCCCAAGGCCAGGCCGGCTACCTCGGCCTTCCAGGCTTCATTCTCGACGAGGCGGCACGCGCCCACACGCGCTCGGCGCCCAATGCCCCGGTGGCCGCCGGGGGCGGCCGGTTCCCCGTGGTGCTGTTCTCGCCCGGGCTCGGCGGCGTCCGCACCCAGAGCACCGCCTGGGCCGAGGAACTGGCCAGCCGCGGCTACGTCGTGGCCGCCCTCGACCACCCCTACGACTCAGCGGTCGTCACCCTCACCGACGGCCGTACAATCCGCACCAGGGTCGCGGCCACCGGCGACCAGACGGAGGACAACAGGCGCGCGGCCGGGTGGACAGCGGTCAGGGCCGCCGACCTCAGCTTCGTCCTCACCCAGCTCGGCCGCCTGGACCACGGGGAGATACCGGGCCTCCTGACCGGGCGGCTCGACATCCGCCGGGCCGCGGCGACCGGCCACTCCCTCGGAGGCGCCGCCGCCCTGCAAGCCGCCCGCCAGGACCCCCGGTTCGCAGCCGTCATCGACATGGACGGGTTCCCACGAGACCCCACGCCGCAACCGTTCGACCAGCCCGTGCTCGCGCTCACCCACGACGTGAAGCCGGGCGAGGAGCCAGGCTACCTCCCCCGCCTAACGCAGATACTCCAGCTCAGCACGGCGACAAGCTACCGGCTCACCGTCCCCGGTTCGGCGCACCTCACCTTCACCGACGCTCCGCTCTTCTTACCGCCGTTGCCCGCGCTCGTCGGCTCCCTCGGCCGGACCGCCGGGCTGCGCATCACCGCGGCGGCCACCGCCGCCTTCCTCGACGCGGCACTGCGCGGCAAGCCCGGCGACCTGGCCGCGACCCTGTCCGGGTACGGCCACCTGACCGTTCTTTAGGCATCGTGGTCATGCAGCCCATGGCCTTCGCGGCCGTGGCGGCGCTTGGGCCTTTGGGAGCCGTACGCTCCGCTGCACTGACAGGTTCGCCGGTGCCAGCGGCGTTCCTATAAGCGATGCGTCAAGCCTGGTGAGGGACATCGCCGCGGCGATGAGAAGGTGCCGGAGGTGGTCTTGGCGGTCCCGCGAGGGGCGTGGAGCACGCCGGGACGGGGGACATCGATCCGGCCCGTGTCACCGTCTTCACCGCGATCCCGCGCTCCGGGCCTGGCACAGGAGCTGGACGACCTGATCCAGGCCATCGAGCGCGCGGAGCGGGATCCGGACCCGGTGCCCCCACCCGCCGCCCGGGATCCCCGGCCCGCGCCCGTGGGAGCAGGCCACGAGGCTCTGAGCGAGTTGCGCGCCCAGCTCGACCGGCAGCGGGACGACCTGATGGCCCGCATCCGCCGGCAGCGCGGGCTCCAGGACTTCCTCCTTCCGCCACCGACGCCCGGCTGCGGCGGCAGGCGGCCGAGGGGCCGATCGCCTGCGTCGTGGCGCACCCCGGACATGGCAGCGCGCTGATCGTCGCCGACGGCCAGGACGCGCCGCTGATCGCCGTGGACCTGCCCCTGCCCACCCAGCAGGCGGTGGACGAACGCGTCGAGGCCCTGAGGGAAGCTCGGCTCGCCGCGATCATGCCGGGCTTGGTCCGCGTGCGGCAGCAGGCCCAGCAGGACATGTTCGGCATCCTCGCCTCGCTGTGGGAGGCCGTAGCCGCACCGGTCCTCGACGCCGCCTGGGCAGACGTCGCGCGGGAGAGCTCGTCAGCCGCCACCACCAGCGGATCGGTGGCGAGTGGCGAGTGCATCCTGATGTACCCGCCCGGGATTCCACCGGGCGCGGCGCCGGCTTCTGCCCGTCCGTGGAGATCATCACCGCAGCCGGACACGAGGTGGACATCGTGGCGTGGCGGGCGGCACGCCGCCGCACGATGGCGCGGAGCCGGGCCGATCCGGCGCAGGGCCGCTTCCTCAGCACGCTCGGTGTGACACCTCCAGCGGCCGGCGCGGACGCCTCCGCCTACGACGCGAGCTTCTTCGCCGCCCGATCGCCTTGCGCTGTCGGCGGATCACTCGGGCGAACGCACTTCAGCGTTGAACGCCACGCCTTGACGGCAGGATCATCTGACCACAACGCGGAGACGGCTGGCCGACGCAGCGACGGCCGGCCGGGACCGCGGAGTTGTACGCGCAGGTGGGGATGGCGGAGGGGGCGGGGCACGCGGCCGGTCACGTCGTCATCGTGGACGACATTAGGTGCGTTCCACCACCGGGTCGGTGACGGTCCTGCCCGGCTCCTACTTGGAGGTGGCTCCCGCGTAGCGTTGCGGGGTGCCGGGCGTGGTCCGGAGTCGGGAGTCTCCTGTCACGGGGCTGCGACTCAAACCCATGACTTGGTAGCTCTCGGTCACGTAACTGTAACTCTATGTAGTCATCTGTGGCATGCTGGTGAACGATCAACCAAACACAGGAAGGAACCCCCATGAAGCGCCTGCCACAGATCGCGATCGCCGCCACCGCCGCCGCCATCGCACTGGCAACCGCAGTACCCGCCCAAGCCGCCACCGGCCAAGTCGTGGTCTTCAGCCACGAGTTCCAGCCGCTGGCCGTCTTCACCGACCCCTCCGGCTGCCACAAGCTGCCCATCGGCGCCCACCAGGTCAACAACCAGACCGACGGGGACATCCGCATCTACGCGGACCCGCTGTGCCTCATTCCCCAGGAGCCCTTCTCCACCATCAGGCCCGGCTACGGCGCCCACGTGGCCAACGTCGGCTCCTTCAGCTCCTAGGGCCTGTCTCCAAGGATCGTGAGCCAGCCGTGGATTGCGGCGATGTGGACGGTGGCTTCATGGCGGACGGCGAGTTTGTCGTACCGGGTGGCGATGCCGCGATGGCGTTTGAGCCGGTTGATGCCGCACTCGACAGCTGAGCGGGCGCGGTAGTCGGCCGTGTCGAAGGACGGTGGGCGGCCACCGTGGCTGCCGCGCCGTTGGCGGGCGACGATGCGGTCGGCGGGTTCGGGGATGGTGCATCGGATCTTGCGAGTGCGCAAGTGCTGCCGGATGGCGCGGGAGGAGTACGCCTTGTCGGTGCGGACGATCTCGGGTCGGGTGCGTGGGCGGCCGGGCCCGAGCCGGGGCGCCTTGATGGCGGCCAGGACCGCAGGGAACTGGGGCGCGTCGCCGCGCTGCCCGGCCGTCATCACCAGGGCGAGCAGGCGCTGGCCCTGCTCGCAGGCCAGGTGCAGTTTGGTCGACAGGCCGCCCCGGGAGCGTCCGAGTGCGTGATCGGCGGGTTCCGATCGCAGTCCGCCGGGAGGTTCGTTCTGGCGCTCGCCGTATCGGGCTGCACCGGCCGCGTGCTGATGGGCTCGGCAGACGGTGGAGTCCACCCAGACCTGCCAGCCGATCAGACCTCTGTCGTCAGCCAGGGACTGCAGCCGGGTCAGGATCTGCTGCCAGACACCGGTACGTTGCCGCCGGCGGAAGAGGCTGTAGACCGCCTGCCAGGAGCCGTAACACTCGGGTACGTCCCGCCACGGCGCGCCCACTCGTACCCGCCAGCGGATGCCGTCGATCAGCTGGCGCTTGCTCCACCGCGATGGCCGACCTGGTCTTTTGGGCACCGGCAGCAGCGGTTCCAGCCGCGCCCACTGTGCATCGGTAAGGTCGAATCGCCGCGTCACCGCCAAGGTGGCCACGAGGTCTCCGGGGTATGAGGTTCTTCTTGGTCGTTGAACCCTTTACCGGAGGCCTCCCTGCGTATCTGGCTACGACACGCCGTTGATCAACACTTCGAGACAGGTCCTAGGCGGGCGCCGCGTCTTCGGCGCGCCGCCGGACGACCACCAGCCAGAGCCCGGCCGCGGTCACCATCACCCCGACCACGAGCCCGAGCACCCCGTATGACAGGCCGCCCACGATCGCCCCGGCGATGATCGTGCCGGTGGCGCCGCACACGTTCATGAGCAGGTCCGACAGGCCCTGCACGGCGGGCCGGGCCTCCAGCGCGACCGACTCGCTGACCAGCGCCGACCCCGCCACCAGCCCGCACGACCAGCCCAGCCCGAGCAGGAACAGCGCCAGCGTCACCTGCCACACCCGGTGCCCGGCCGTGCCCGCCAGCGCCGCCGAGGCCAGCAGCAGCCCCATGCCGAGCATCAGCACCGGCACCCGGCCCGCCTTGTCGGCCAGCCAGCCGACCACCGGCGACATCATGTACATGCCGGCGATGTGCAGGCTGATCACGATGCCGATCACGTCCAGGGACGAGCCGTCGTGGTGTAGCTTCACCGGCGTCATCGACATGATCGAGACCATCGCCGTGTGGCTGACCGCGATCATCACCAGCGCGTTGCGGGCCATCGGCGTCGTGCGCAGCGTGCGCCAGGCGGTGCGGACGGTCCGCTTGCCGCCCTGGCCCGTCGGCTGCGTGCCGTCGAGCTCGCGGGCCAGCCTGAGCGGGTCGGGGCGCAGGCCCGCCAGGATGATCACCAGCGCGACCGCGAACGCCAGCGCCGCGAACGCGAACGGCCCGGCCTTCTCCACCAGCCCCAGGCTCTCCATGCCGATCCGGTCGGCGGGCTCGGCCAGGTTCGGGCCCGCCACCGAGCCGAACGTGGCCGCCCAGACGACCAGCGACAGATGCCTGGCCGCGTGGCCGGGCGGCGACAGGTCCGTGGCCGAGTAGCGGGCCGCCAGGTTCCCGGCGCTGCCGCCGCCCACCAGCACCAGGCCGGCCAGCAGCAGCGGCCAGTTGCCGATGCTGATGGCCGCCACCGAGATCACGCAACCGAGCAGTGCCGCCAGGTAGGCCAGCGCCAGCCCGGCCCGGCGTCCGCTGCGGCCCGCGGCCTTGGCGGTGGGCAGGGCCAGCAGCGCCGCGCCGAGCACGGTGGCGGTCCCGGCGAAGCCGCTGATCACCGTCGAGCCGGACAGGTCGTCGACGACCACCGAGCTGAGGGCCAGCCCGACGGCGACGCCCACCCCGCCCACGATCTGCGCCGCCGACAGCACGACGAGGACGCGGCGCTGGATGCCACGGATCCGGCCAGGGGACGAAATTTCAGCATTCGGGGGGGCGCTGGTCACCCGTGAAGTCTCGCATAACCCCAGAGATGGCCCCAAACAGGACAGTCGGCCGTCCCGATGCGCTCAGAGCACCGTCACCCGGTCGCCCTGGCGGATCGTGCCCGTGCCGTCGGGGATGAGGTTGAGCCCGAACCAGGTTTTGCCGTCCCACCGGCGGTGCCGGGCCAGCGTGCGGATCGGCTCCTTGCCCTTGGTCCACGTGTCGGGGTCGACCGTCGTCAGCACGCACCGGTCGCACAGCTTGACGCCCCTGAACTCCACCTCGCCGATCCGGACCCGCTTCCACGCGTCCTCGGCGAACGGCTCGGACCCGGAGACCACCACGCTCGGCCGGAACCGGCGCATCGACAGCGGCCGCGGCACCGGCTCGCCCAGCTCGGCGGCCGTGGCCGCCACCCAGGTGTTGAGCTGTTCCAGCGACGCCGTCGTGGTCAGCAGCAGCGGGTAGGCGTCGGCCAGGCTCACCCGGTCGTCCGCGCGGCCGTAGGCGGGGTCCACCGGACGCCGGGTCGGGTCGTCCAGCCAGGCCAGCCGCGCCGGCCGGCCGATCAGCGCCGTCAGCCAGGCCGCCGCGTCGTCGCCGCAGTCGGTCACCTCCACCGGCGGCCCCCACACGCTCACCATGACCCGCGCCGCCGTGGGCGTGACCCGCAACGGGGCGGCGCCCGGGGCCGTCAGCGTGATCGTGCCGCCGTCCGGCCGCGCCACGCACGACAGCATCACCGGGAACTCGCGCGCCGTCAGCGGCTTGCCGGCCTCGTCCACGACCAGGTAGCGCCGGTCACCGGCCAGCCCCCACGGCTCCACCTCGGCACTGCGCAGCTCATGACCGGTGGTGGACTTGACCGGATAGAAGTAGATGTTCGCCAGCTCCATGCCGCGACCGTAACAGGGGGCGATCAGGTGGTCTCGCGGAAGGTGTCCAGGAAGACCTTGCGGGTGTCCGCCTCGTCGTCCCACCGCAGCTCGGGCATCGTGAACGCGATCGTGTACGCGGTCCGCTCGTCGATCGTGACGTGCCTGGTCAGGGCGTGCATGGGGACGCCGTTGCCGGTGGTGTAGGTGTACTCCCAGTCGGCCGCCTTCCAGCCGCGGTACTTCACCGCCTGGAGCTGGACCTGGATGTAGGCGTCGACGCCGCCGTCGGCCTCGCGCCGGGTCAGCTCCGACAGGCCGCCGTCGGCCTGCGGCGTCGCCTGCTCCACCTCGATCGTCAGGCCCGAGTCCTTCGGGCCGGTGAACGTGGCCTCGTCGCCCGATGACGTCAGCTTCCAGCTGTCCGGCAGCGCCACCGTGAACCCGGGCGGCGTGTGCTCCCGGTAGCCGTCGGGGACCGGAGAGGGGGCGGCGTCGGCGGCGCTCGCCGTCGGGGACGCGCTCGCCGCCGGCTCCGTTGTGCCGCCGGTGGAGAGCAGCACCAGCGCCGCCACGACGGCGACCACGGCGGCCACGGCCGTGAGGAGCAGCAGCGGCGTCGGCCTGCCGCCGCGCACCCAGGCGTTGCCCGAGTCGTCCGGCCTGCGCCTGCTCCTGGTCTGGCGGTGCGCCACGCCCGGCAGCGTGGCCAGGCGGCTGTGCGGCATCTCGCGCGACAGGTCCCTGGACTGATCGCGCAGGTCGTCGGGGGAGGCCAGCGGCCACGGCGCGGACCTGCCGGCGGTCCGGCTGTCGCTGGTCAGCGGCAGGATCGGCGGTGCGGACGGCTCGTCGTCGTCCACGTTCGGGTAGCCGCCCAGCGGCGGGTTCGACGGGCCGTCGAGCAGGCCGCGCGCCACGAACGGCGTCTCCTGCGGCCCGGGCGTCTCCTCCGGCATCCGCTGCGGCCCGGACGTGTCGTGCAGGCCGGACATGTCGGGGATGCGGTGCGAGCCCGACGCAGGGTCGGGCAGCGGGTACGAACCGGACGAGGGGTCGGGCAGCGGGTACGAGCCCGACGAGTCTTCGGGGACGCGGTGCGGTCCTGAGCGGCTGCCGAACGCGTCGAAGCCGTCCGCCACCGGCGGCTGCCTGAGCTGGTCGGTCGGGTGCCCGCCGGCCGGGCCCGCCACCGCGTACCCGCCGGACGAGCTGCCGAGCGGATCGTACGGGACCCGTACCGGACCCGACGGGGTCTCCACGATCCGCGACGGCAGCGGCCCGGACGGCGGCTCCGACGGCGGCCCGGACGGCGGCATTGACGGCGGCTCGCCCGCGCCGAAGTCCGGGTCGGGCGGCAGCGGCGGGGGCGGCGGCACGTCCGGCACGCGCGGACGCGCCGAGCCGTGCGCGCGCAGCACCCGCTCCAGCTGCTCCACCACCTGGTCGGAGGTCAGCCGCTCGGCCGGGTTCTTGCGCAGCAGCCCGTCGATGACCGGCCGCAGCGCGCCCGCCCGCTGCGGCGGGTTCGGCTCCTGCGTGAGGACCGTGCCGAGCACCGCGATCGCGTCCGGCCCCTCGTACGGCGGCCGCCCCTCGACCGCCGCGTACAGCGTCGCCCCGAACGACCACAGGTCGGCCGCCTGGGTCAGCGGCTGGCCCGACAGCCGCTCCGGCGGGATGTAGGCGGGCGAGCCCATGAGCAGGCCGGTCTGCGTGATCGTCACGTCGCCCTCGATCGCGGCGATGCCGAAGTCCGTCAGCACCACCCGGTCGGCGGTGAGCAGCACGTTGCCCGGCTTGATGTCACGGTGCAGGATCCCGGCCGAGTGCGCGTGCCGCAGCGCGTCGAGCACCCGGATGCCGATCTCGGCCGCCTGGACCACCGGGAGCGGGCCGCCCTGCCGCACCGCCTGCTCCAGCGACCAGGCGCGGACCAGCTCCATGACGATCCACGGGCGGCCGTCCTCCTCGACGACGTCGTGCACGGTGATGATGCCCGGGTGCGTGAGCCGGGCCGCCGAGCGCGCCTCGCGCAGCATCCGCCGGTGCGCCACCTGCTTGCCGGCGTGGTCCAGGCCGAACGGCAGGATGAGCTCCTTGACCGCCACGTCCCGGGCGAGCAGGACGTCGTGGGCGTGCCACACCATGCCCATGCCGCCCCGGCCCACCGGCGACATCAGGCGGTAACGGCGGCCGATCAGGCGGCCCTGGCTCTGTGAGGCGCCGCCCTCGGCGCCGGGGCCGCTGAGTACGCGGTCGGCTGCCATGTCACGCCCCCATCTGTTACCTGCGTCGCGGCATACGTTCCAGATTAATGAGATTCGCCACGATATAGGCAGGCCATTCCGGGTGTGAAGCCAAACCTTCCTTACAGAAGCCCTGACCTGCCGATACGTCAGCCTGCAAGGGCCGCGAGCGCGCTGGTGAACGCCTCGGCGGGCGGGCTCACCAGCCCCGCCCCCACCTGCCCGGTGCCCGCGACACGCCCGGCGATGCCCGTGTTGACCACGGGCAGCAGCCCGGTCCTGGCGACCAGCGCCACGTCGATCCCCACCGGCGTCCCCCGGAAGCCCAGCGCCGGGATCTGGTAGGCCGGATGCTCCGCCAGCGTGATCTCGTACATGGACCGGGTCGCCGCCACCGCGTCCGCCACCTCCCCGCCCACGAACCGCACGATCGCCGGGGCCGCCGCCATCGCGAACCCGCCCAGGCCCGACGTCTCCGTGATCGTGGAATCGCCGATGTCCGGGTTCGCGTCGCCCGGCCCGTACGCGCCCAGGAACAGCCCGTCCGGCACCCCCGCCGGGCCGGTGAACCAGCGCGACCCCAGCCCCGACACCTGCACGCCGAAGTCCGTGCCGTTGCGCGCCATCGCCACCACCAGCGACGAGCCCGGCACGTCCCGCGCCGCGTCGGTGCTCACCTTGGCCGCCGCCATCGCCGCGTTCAGGAAGAAATGGTCGTTGCCCGCGATGAACCGCAGCACGTCCGACGCGTTCGCCGGAGCCGCGTCGACCACCGCCGGAGCCAGCTCCCGCAGCAGCAGCGAGGTGGCCGCCCGGTTGCGGTTGTGCAGCTCGTCGCCCATCTGCAACGCCTGTGCGATCATCGCCCGCAGGTCGATCGGGCCCGCCAGCTCCACCGCCGCCGACAGCACCGGGCCCAGCACCGTGTCCATCCAGCGCAGCCGCTCCAGCACCTCAGGCCCGTACGCGCCGTACCGCAGCACCTTGCCCAGGCCCTCGTTGAGCGAGCAGTACGCGACGCCGCCGTGCTCGTCGTCCCGCACCTCGAACAGCCACATCGACGGGCTGACCACCCCCGCCATCGGCCCCACCGCGCCGTGCCCGTGACACGGCTCCAGCAGGACGTCACCCGAGGCCAGCGCCTGCTCGGCGGCCCGCTCGTCCGGCGCGTACCGCTCCAGCAGCATCGCGCCGATCAGCGCCCCGCGCAGCGGCCCCGACGCCCGCCGCCACGTGATCGGCGGGCCCGCGTGCAGGAACATGCCCCTGGGCAGCCGCAGCAGCTCCGACGCCCGCCGCACCCCCGCCAGGTACGGGCGGGCACCGGTCATCCGGCGCACCGCCAGCTCGTTGGCCGCCCGCCTGCGCGGATCCGCCAGCACCCGCCCCAGCGCCTCGGCCGTCCCCGCCATCGGCGGCCGCCACGCCACGGTCACGGTGTCGGCGGCCTGCTCCCGCAACGCCTCCGCCAGCGGTTCGGCCCCCACGGTGATCACCATCGGCGGCCCGTCCAGCACCATCACGACACCTCCGTAACCGACCCCGGCCAAACCCCTCCAGGCGCGGACCCGGAGCCAGGACCGGACCCAGAGCCGTGAGCGGCGGCCCCGGGAGTACCGGGACCGGGGTCGAGGCGAGCGGCCCCGGGCGCTCCGAGGGCCGGAGCGGCGACCCCGGGAGCTCCGGGACCGGAATCGGGGGCAGGGGATGGGGGGCGGCTGGCGGTGGTGGCGGCGAAGCGGGCGGCGCGGGCGTTGGAGGCGAAGACGGCGGCCCCGGCGGCCCGGAGGGTCTCGGCCTGCCGCCGGAGCCCCTGGGGGTCACCCTCGGTGCCGACCAGCGCGACCACGACCGTGGCCGGGGACGCCGCGATCGCCGGGGCCAGTGCGGCTGCCGGGTCGGGGTCGGCCCCGTGCCCTAGCACCACGTCCATCAGCACCACCGCGTCCGGCGGCACCTTCCGCAACGCCTCCAGCCGCAGCGTCGGGTCGATCATCGGATGCGCACGCGCCCGCGTGTAAACGTCGTCCCCGTAGTCGGTGAACTCCCCCCGGCCCGCGACCGCCGCCGCCTCCGCGCACAACGTGCCCCCGGCGTACACGCCGACCAGCGCCCGCCCGCCCCCGGCCCCGCTACCGGTCCCGTCCCCGCCGGACGCCGCGACGTCGCCAGGGGCCGTCCACGACGGCCAGTCGGGCACCGGCACGCCCAGCGCCCGCAGGGCCTCCTCGGCCGCCGACGTCAGGTCCGCGTCCCCGCCGAGCACGGCCGTCACGACCGGCGTGCGCAGCGCCCCCGCCACCTCCCGTACGGCCGCCGCCACCTCGGGCGACGGCGGCTTGGAGATCAGCACGATCAGCTCGGTCGCCGGGTCGTCGTCCAGCATGCGCAGCGCCCGCACGGTGGACCGGCCGCCGATCTCCGCCGACAGGTCCCGCCCGCCGACCCCCAGCACATGGCTGACCCCCACCCCGGCCAGGTCGAGCAGGCACGTCACCTGCTGCGCCCCGGTGCCCGACGCGGCGACCACGCCCACCGGGCCGGGCCGCAGCACGTTCGCGAAGCCCAGCCCGACCCCGCCGATCACGGCGGTGCCGCAGTCGGGGCCCATGACCAGGACCCCGCGCTCGTCCGCCCGCTCCTTGAGCAGCCGCTCCTGCTCGACGGGCACCCCGTCACTGAAGATCATCACCGGCAGCCCGGCCTCCACGGCGTCCAGCGCCTCGGCGAACGCGTGCTCGCCCGGCACCGACACCAGCACCAGGTCGGCAGGCGACCTGGCGGCCGACCGGGTGGTGCGCGGCGGCTGCTCCGACTCCCGGCCCGGCGGGGCCCGCTCGGTGAGCCGCCGGTCCAGCTCCTCGGCGGCCCCGGCCACGTCGTCGCCCCGCAAGGCCACCAGCAGGTCGCCCGGGTCCGCCGCGGGCACGTCGAAGCCCAGGTCGCGGGCCAGGCCGAGGTTCAGCTGCGTGGCCATCGCCACCACCGCCACCTCGGCCCCCGGCAGGCCCGCACCGGCTCGCATGAGCGTCACCGAGTCGTGGTAGACGCCCCGGCGCACGAACACCGCATCACCCATGCCGACCCCCAGGACCGGGAACCCCGTACGGAGACCCAGGGGACGGCGGCCCCCCGAGCGGGCGGGACGCCCCTCCGGCGCGGCGCCCGGGGACGGGACGCCGGTCCCGCGTGGAAGGGCGCGCGCCCAGGGGACGGGTCATCGGCGGCCGCCCAGGGAGAGGACGGCGTCGAGGCCGATGGCGATGCCCTGGGCGAGGTCGGCGCCGGAGGTGTGGCCGAGGGCGTGGAGGCGGCGCAGGGCCGGTTCGAGCGCCTGGCGTCCGGCGAGGGCGCGCAGGACGGCGACGACCTCGGGCCCGGCCTGGCCGCGCGCCGCGCAGTGCAGGAGCGTCGCGGAGATCGGCGTGGTGCGGGTGCGGGCGTCGTAGGTGACGGCGGCGGCGAGCCAGCCGGCGAGCTTGACCGCCTGCCCGGCGCCGGTCGCGGCGCCGAGATGGCGCAGCGTCACCAGCAGCCCGGCCAGCACGTCGTCGCCGCTCGGGGTGAGCCCCGGCCCGAGGCCGACGAGCTGCTCGGCGGCGGTGACCGCGCCGACCAGCCGCCCGGACGCGCAGCTCACGGCCAGCAGATCGACGGCAGGGTGCCCGGCGAGCGCGGGCCCCGCAGGCGGAGGCGGCAGCGTCACGGCGGCGAGGCGGGCCGGGTCGACGGGGCCGAGGGGCGGGGCGGGGTCCCACCAGCGGCGGGCGCGCAGGCTGAGCCGGCCGAGCTCGACGGACCCGTCGCCGACGTGGGCGTCGTCGCCCACGGTGACGTGCGGCAGGGGAGCGGAGAGGAGGACGGAGTTGGGCAGCCGGGACGCCCCGCCCGTGATGACCGCGATCACCGACGGCTCCAGGTCGGTCCTGACCTCCAGGTAGATCCCGGCGGCGAAGGCGGCCAGCACCCGGGCGGGCCGCCGGGGCGCCTCCAGGACGGGCCGCACGGCCGCGCTGGCGGCGCCCGTGACGTGGACGCGTGCGCGCCCCGCGTGAGTGCCGACCGTCACCGGACCTCCCTATCGGCCTTGGACCTGACCGTAGAACGCGCCGGGCAACCCTCCGTACGGAGAAATTTGCCAACAGTCAGCGGGAAGGTTGGCTCTTCCTGCCAGACGTTTCTCGGGTCACAATCACCCCATGGAGCCCCCGGTCCGTCTCGCCAGCACCGGAACGATCATTCACGGTGTGTCCGTCGGGGAGGTGCTGGGCGTGTCGACGCTCGCGGGCGCCCGGCTGATCGCGGGGGAGCGCGGGCTGGGCCGCATCGTGCAGCGCCTCAACGTCATGGAGGTGCCCGACATCCTGGCCTGGGTCAAGCCGCACGAGCTGCTGCTGACGACGGGCTACCCGCTGCGCAACACGCCGCAGTCGCTCGGCCGCCTGGTCGCCGACCTGGACGAGCGCGGGCTGGCGGCGCTGGGGATCAAGCTGGGCCGCTACGTGGACGAGCTGCCCGCGGAGATGGCCGAGCAGGCGGAGCGGCTGGGCTTCCCGCTGATCCTGCTGCCGAACGACGTCGGCTTCGACGACATCCTCAACCAGGTGCTGACCGACATCCTCAACCGGCAGGCGGCGGTGCTGGTGCGGGCGGAGGAGGCGCACCGGGCGCTGGTGCAGGTGGTGCTGGCGGGCGGCGGGCTGGACGAGGTGACCGCCGAGGTGGCGGCCCTGCTGGACGTGGCGGTGGCGGCGGTCGACGGGCGCGGCCGGGTGCTGGCGGCGGCCGGCCCGCGGGAGCACGTGGCGGCGCTGCGCGAGTCGGCCGCCCACGACGGACTCCCGGCCTCGGCCGGCCAGGGGCAGCCGGGTCAGCCGGGGGCGGGGCCGCGCGGGCGGGTGATGGCGTCGGTGCCGGTGACGGCGGGCGGGCACCACCACGGCCGGATCGTCGCCTACAGCCCCGCCGGGGCGATCCGCGACAGCGACGTCGGCATCCTGGAACGGGCCGCGACGGTCGCGGCGCTGGCCGTCACCCGCCAGGAGGCCGTCCACGCCGTCGAGTCGAAGTACCGGGCCGACTTCCTGCGCGACGTGCTCACCGGCCGGGCCGGCACGGCCGAGCGGGTGGCGGCGCGGGCGCGGGCGTTCGGCTGGGACCTGGAGCGGCCCGTCACGGTGCTGGTGGCCGAGCTCGACCCCGACAGCGACGAGCGCACCGCCCAGGACCGCCTGGTCACCTGCTGGACGGCCGCGCTGCGCCGCCACGACCCGGGCGGCGCGGTCGCGGGCTTCTCGCACGAGGTGGTGGCCGTGGTGGGTGCGGAGGTGGACGCGTCCAGGCTCGCCAGGGACGCCGCCGCCGGGTTCGCCGACGTGCCGCCGGCGACGTTCTCCACCGGCACCTCCCGCCCGAGCCCGGGGGTGGCGACGCTGCCCGAGGCGTACACGCAGGCGCTCAAGGCGGCGCGCGTCGGCCGCCAGCTGCACGGCCCCGGCGCGGTCGCGCACTTCGACCAGCTCGGCGTCTACCGGCTGCTGTCGCTGGTCAGCGACACCGACGAGCTGCACGCGTTCGTGAAGGAGACGCTCGGCCCGCTGTCGTCCGACACCGACGCCGAGAACGCCGACCTGCGCCGCACCCTCCAGGTCCTGCTGGAGACGAACCTCAACGTGGCCGAGACCGCCCGGCGGCTGCACTTCCACTACAACACGCTGCGCTACCGCATCGGCAAGCTGGAGCGCCTGCTGGGCAACTTCACCGACGACCCCCACCTGCGCCTCAACCTGACGCTGGCCCTGCACGTGCTGCGCATGCGCGGCATCTAGGCTTGCTCTCCGTGGACCTGGAATTCGAGCTGCGCGACGACTTCATCCCGCTGTGCGACCTGCTGAAATACTGCGGCGTCACCGAGACGGGCGGCATGGCCAAGCATCTGATCGCCGAGGGCCTGGTGCTGGTCGACGGCGAGGTGGAGCTCAGGAAGACGTGCAAGATCCGCTCCGGCCAGGTGGTCAGCGGCGACGGTTTCGAGATCCACGTGAACTGACATCGCAGGTCACCCCCTATTGTGCTCTCCGGAACTACGGAGAGGACGGGCACGCGGATGGCGCTCGGGTGGAAACTGCACGGCGACGGCAAGAGGCTGACGCCGGGCGAGGTGGTCAAGCCGGACGAGCGGCTGTCGTGGCCCAGGACGGCCGGGATCGGGGCGCAGCACGTCATCGCCATGTTCGGCGCGACGTTCGTGTTCCCGCTGCTCATGGGCCTGGACGCGAACCTGGCCGTGATGATGTCGGGCGTCGCGACGATCATCTTCCTGCTGGTCGTGCAGGGCAAGGTGCCGAGCTACGTCGGGTCGAGCGCGTCGTTCGTCGGCGCGGTGGTGGCGATCCGGGCGGGCGGCGGCGACAGCGCCACCGTGACGGGCGCGCTGCTGGTGGTGGGCGTCGTGCTGGCGGCGGCCGGGCTGGCGATCCACCTGCTGGGGGTGCGGATCATCCACCGGGTGTTCCCGCCGGTGGTGACCGGCGGCGTGGTGATGCTCATCGGGTTCGGCATGGCGTACGTGGCGGCCGACAACTACTGGCCGCGCGATCCGTGGGTGGCGCTGCTGACGATGGTGGCGACGCTGGTGTTCGTCGGCCTGTTCCGCGGCTTCGTCGGCCGGATCGGCGTGCTGCTGGGCCTGGTGTTCGGGTTCGCGCTGTCGTACGTGTGGGACCTGGTCGGCGGGAAGATCGCCACGCCCGACGCGAGCGGTGCGACGACCGAGCGCTACCGGGTGGACCTGTCGAAGGTCGCCGAGGCCGACTGGTTCGGGCTGCCGGAGCTGCACGGTCCCGCGTTCGAGGTGTCGGCCGTCGTGCTGGTGCTGCCCGTGGTGATCGCGCTCATCGCCGAGAACGTCGGCCACGTCAAGGCCGTCGGCGAGATGACGAGGACCGACGTCGACGCCTACATGGGCCGGGCGGTGCTGGCCGACGGCGTCGGCACGGTGGTCGCCACGTCGGTGGGCGGCCCGGCCACCACCACCTACGCCGAGAACATCGGCGTCATGGCCGCCACCCGCGTCTACTCCACGGCCGCCTACTACATCGCCGCCGTGATCGCGATCCTGTTCGGGCTGTGCCCCAAGTTCGGCGCGCTCATCGCCGCCACCCCCGACGGGGTGCTCGGCGGCGTCACGACCATCCTGTACGGAATGATCGGGCTGCTCGGCGCGCGGATCTGGATGGAGAACAAGGTCGACCTGGCCGAGCCGGTCAACCTGCTGCCCACCGGGGCGGGCATCATCTGCGCGATCGGCCCGGTCGCCTTCCCGGTCACCGACACGTTCGCGCTGAGCGGCATCGCGCTGGGCACGATCGTGCTGCTGGCCGGCTACCACCTGCTTCACCTGGCCCGGCCGCGCCGGGAAGCCTGATCTCTGGTCAGCCGCGCAGTTTTGGCAGATCATGCCCGTGTACGTGCGCGCGGGCGGGCCTAATGTGCCCGCAACGCGGCAAGGCGGTCCGGGCGAAGAGGGGCTCGCATGGCTCTGAGATGGACCAGACACGGCGACGGCAGACATCTGGCTCCCGGCGAGGTCGTACGGCCTGACGAGCGGCTGAGCTGGCCCCGCATGGCCGGGTTCGGGGCCCAGCACGTGGTGGCGATGTTCGGGGCGACGTTCGTCTTCCCGCTCGTCATGGGGCTCGACCCGAACGTGGCGATCATGATGTCCGGGGTCGCGACGATCCTGTTCCTGCTGATCGTGAAGGGGAAGGTGCCCAGCTACCTGGGCACCAGCGCGTCGTTCGTGGGCGGGGTGCTGGCCGTGCGGGCGCTGTTCGGCGGCGACACGGCCGGGGCCGACGCGATCGTCACCGGGGCGATCCTGGTGGCCGGGCTCGTGCT
This sequence comes from Nonomuraea sp. NPDC023979, assembly GCF_040639085.1. Lineage (NCBI taxonomy): Bacteria > Bacillati > Actinomycetota > Actinomycetes > Streptosporangiales > Streptosporangiaceae > Nonomuraea > Nonomuraea sp. NPDC023979. Next base: position 104,356 of record NZ_JBEZZG010000018.1, on the reverse strand, counting down.
GGCGCTGGTGGGGCTGGCGGTGCACTTCCTCGGCGTCCGGGTGATCAACCGGGTGTTCCCGCCGGTGGTCACCGGGGCGGTGGTCATGCTCATCGGGTTCGGCCTGGCGTACGTGGTGGCCGACGTCTACTGGCCGCAGGACCAGTGGATGGCGCTGGTCACGATGCTGATCACGTTCGTGGTCGTGGTGGCGTTCAAGGGGTTCCTCGGCCGGATCGGCATCCTCGTCGGGCTCGTGGCGGGCTTCGCGCTCTCGTGGGCGGCCGACCGGCTGTTCGGCATGGTGCCCGCCTACGACGACGGCGCCGTCCAGGTCGCGGCGCACTTCCGCGTCGACCTCGGCAAGGTGGCGCAGGCGCCGTGGTTCGGCTGGCCGGACTTCCACTGGCCCGGTTTCGAGGCCTCGGCCGTCCTGCTGGTGCTGCCCGCGGTCATCGCGCTCGTCGCCGAGAACATCGGCCACGTCAAGGCCGTCGGCGAGATGACGGGCACCGACGTCGACCCGTACGTGGGCCGCGCCGTCGCCGCCGACGGACTCGCCACCGTGGTCACCAGCGCCGTCGGCGGCTCGCCCACCACCACCTACGCCGAGAACATCGGCGTCATGGCCGCCACCAAGGTCTACTCCACGGCCGCCTACTACATCGCGGGCCTCATCGCGATCGCGTTCGGGCTGGTGCCCAAGTTCGGGGCGCTGGTCTCCGCGACGCCCGCGGGCGTGCTCGGCGGCGTCACCGTGATCCTCTACGGCATGATCGGGCTGCTCGGGGCGAAGATCTGGATCGAGAACCGGGTCGATTTCGCGGACCCGGTCAACATGGTCCCGATCGGCGCGGGAATCATCCTGGCGATCGGACCGGTGAAGCACATGATCAGCGGCGACTTCAGGCTGGAGGGCATCGCGCTCGGCACCATCGTGGTGGTGGGCGGCTGGCACCTGCTGCGCGTCATCGCCCGCCGCACCCCCGCGCCTGCCGGGAGCGAAGCCGGGTGAAGCCGCCCCCGTTCGTCCACCACGCGCCCCGCGACGTCGGCGAGACCCTGGAGATCCTGGCCGAGGCGGGGCCGCGCGGCAAGGTGCTCGCCGGCGGCCAGAGCCTCATCCCGATGCTCAACATGCGCCTGGCCGCCCCCGAGCACGTCATCGACATCAACCGCCTCACCGAGCTCGACACGGTCGAGGCCGGGCCGGGCGGCGTCACCGTCGGCGCGCTGGCCCGCCATGCCCGGGTGGCGCGGGCCGGCGTCCATCCGCTGCTCGGCCAGGCGCTGCGCCTGGTCGCCCATCCGGTGATCCGCAACCGGGGCACCGTCGTGGGCAGCCTCGCGCACGCCGACCCGGCCGCCGAGCTGCCCGCGGTCCTGGCCGTGCTCGGCGGCTCGGTGCGGGTGGCCCGCGCGGGCGCCGCCCCCAGGGACGTGCCCGCCGCCGAGTTCTTCACCGGCCCGATGGAGTCGGCGCTGCGGCCCGGGGAGCTGGCCGTGTCGGCGCACTTCCCGGCGCTGCCGCCGCGCACCGGCACCGCCTTCGCCGAGGTCTCCCGCAGGCACGGCGACTACGCGCTGGCCGGCGTCTGCGCCGTCGTCACGCTGGACGGGGACCTGCGCGTCGCCTCGGCACGGCTGGCCTGCATCGGCGTCGGCCCCGTGCCGCTCGTGGTGGACCTGGGCGCCGACTGGAAGAGCGCCGCCGACGCCGCGCGTGAGCGGGCGGAGCCGGACGGCGACGTGCACGCCAGCGCCGCGTACCGGCTGCATCTCGTCGGCGTGCTGGCACGGCAGGCGGCCGAGCGGGCCGAACGGACGGCGAGAGAGGCGGCGGCATGACCGACGGGCGAGCAGCGTCCCCGCACGAGATCACGCTGGTGGTGAACGGCGTCGCACGCCGCGCCCGGGTGCCCGGCAGGCGGCTGCTGTCCGACTGCCTGCGCCACGACCTGGGCCTGACCGGCACCCACGTCGGCTGCGAGCACGGCGTGTGCGGCTGCTGCACGGTGCTGCTCGACGGCGAGCCCGTCCGCTCCTGCCTGACGCTCGCCGTCACCGTCGACGGCCGCGACATCACCACCGTCGAGGGGCTGGCAGGCCCCGGCGGGCTCTCGCCCGTCCAGCGGGCCTTCGCCGAGTGCCACGCGCTCCAGTGCGGCTTCTGCACCCCCGGCTTCCTGTGTACGGTGACCGCGCTGTTGCGCGAGCACCCGGCGCCCACCGACGAACAGGTCACCGAGGGCATCTCGGGCAACCTGTGCCGCTGCACCGGCTACCGCAACATCGTCAAGGCCGTGCACCGCGCGGCCGAGCTCATGGCGGAGGAGTCATGAGCACCCGGCTGTTCGGCGAGCCGATGCCGCGCAGGGAGGACCCCAGGCTGCTCACCGGGCAGGGCCGCTACCTCGACGATCTCGGCCCCGGCGCGCTCGCCGCCGCGTTCGTCCGCTCGCCGCACGCGCACGCCCGCATCCGCGACATCGACGTCAGCGGCGCCCTTGACGTCGACGGCCTCGTCGCCGTCTACACCTGGGAGGACCTGCCCGAGCGGATCGGCAGGCCGCTGCCGCTGCTCATCCCGCACCCGGCGCTCACCCACGGCCGCACCGCCCGCCCGCTGGCCCGCGACGTCGTCCGCCACGTCGGCGAGCCCGTCGTCATGGTCGTCGCCGAGGACCGCTACCTGGCCGAGGACGCCTGCGCGCTCATCGAGGTCGACTACGAGGTGCTCGAACCCGTCGCCGGGCTGGAGGAGGCCGCGCGCGGCGACCGGCTCGTGCACGCCGACGTGCCCGGCAACGTCGGCGCCCACCTGGTGCAGGAGGTGCCGTCGGCCGGCGGCCGGAGCGCCGCCGACGCGATCGCCGCGGCCCCGCACACGCTCTCCTTCCGGCTCGACATCGAGCGCAGCGCGAGCATGCCGCTCGAAGGCCGCGGCGTCTACGCCCGCTGGGACGGCGCCGACCTGCGCGTCTACTCCAGCACCCAGACCTCCACCAGCGTCCGCATGGCCATCGCCGCCGCGCTGGAGCTGCCGCTGCCGCACGTCGAGGTCATCGCCCCCGACGTGGGCGGCGGGTTCGGCGTCAAGATCGTGCACCCGTGGCCGGAGGAGCTGCTGGTGCCGTGGGCGGCCATGCTGCTCGGCCGGGAGGTCAAGTGGGCCGAGGACCGGCGTGAGCACTTCGTCGCAGCCGCCCACGAGCGCGGCCAGGTGCACCGGGTGCGGGTCGGGTTCGACGACGAGGGGCGGGTGCTCGGGCTGGACGTGTCGATCCTGCACGACCACGGCGCCTACACGCCGTACGGGATCATCGTGCCGATCGTCACGTCCACGCAGCTCCTCGGGCCCTACCGGATCGGGGCGTACCGGGTCGAGTTCACCGCCGTCTACACCAACACCGTCCAGGTCACGCCGTACCGGGGGGCGGGGCGGCCGCAGGGCGTGTTCTGCATGGAACGGACCATGGACAAGATCGCCCGGTACCTGGGCAAGGACCGGACCGAGGTGCGGGCGGCCAACCTGATCCGGCCGGAGGAGTTCCCGTACGACCAGGGCCTGACCTTCCAGGACGGCCGCCCGCTCGTCTACGACAGCGGCGACTACCCCGAGATGCTGCGCATGATCAAGGAGCTGATCGGCTGGGACTCCTTCGAGCGGGCGCCCGGCCGGGGCATCGGCATCGGCTGCTACGTCGAGGGCACCGGCGTCGGCCCGTACGAGGGCGGGCACGTGCAGATCACCTCCGACGGGCGGGTGCACGTCTCCACCGGGCTCACCTCGCAGGGGCAGGGCCACGAGACCGCGTTCGCCCAGATCGCCGCGACCGAGCTGGGCGTGCCCGTCGAGCGGGTCTCCGTCGTCACCGGCGACACCCGCCGCTTCGGCTACGCCGTCGGCACGTTCGCCTCGCGCGCCGCCGTGATGAGCGGCAACGCGATCGCGCTGGCCTGCGCCGAGGTGCGCGCCAAGGCGCTGCGCGTCGCCGCCGCCGCGCTGGAGGCCGACCCGGCCGACCTGACCGTCACCGACGGGCTCGTGCACGTCGTGGGCGCGCCGTCGGCGTCGATCCCGCTGGCCACGGTGGCGGTGCTGGCCAACCCGCTGCGCTACGCCTTCGACGAGGAGACGGCCCGCGCCACCCAGTTCGCCGGGGCCGCGTCGCCCGACCGGCCGCCGGTCGAGCCGGGCGAGGAGCCGGGGCTGGAGGGGCGCGGCTACTACTCGCCGATCCGGTCCACGTTCGCCGCCGGCATGCACGCGGCCGTCGTCGAGACCGACCCGGAGACCGCCGAGATCAAGGTCGTGCGCTACGCCGTCGTGCACGACTGCGGGCGGCTGATCAACCCGATGATCGTCGAGGGGCAGATCCACGGGGGAGTGGCGCAGGGCATCGGCGGCGCCCTGTACGAGCGGATGGCCTACGACGGTGACGGGCAGCTGCTCAACGCCTCGTTCATGGACTTCCTCATGCCGTACGCGACCGAGATCCCGCCCATCGAGACCGGCCACCTGGAGACGCCGTCGCCGCTCAACCCGCTCGGCATCAAGGGCGCGGGCGAGGCGGGCGTCATCCCGGTGTCGGCGGTGATCGCCTCGGCGGTCGAGGACGCCGAAGGCATTAGCATCGACCGCATGCCGCTTTCCCCGTCCGACCTTTTCCACCTGCGCGAGGGCGCGTGAGCGAGCTGCGCGCGCCCGCCGCGGGCCTGACCGCGCCCCCCGCCCTGCCCGCCGGCGCCCGCGTCGTCGACCTGGCCTGGAACGAGCTGACCGAGCTGCCCGCGAGCGTGACCGGGCTGACCGCGCTGGAGGAGCTGCGGCTCGACGGCAACCGGCTGCGCTCGCTGCCCGACCTGTCGGGGCTCGCCGCGCTGCGCGAGCTCCACCTCGACGGCAACGCGCTCACCGCGTTCCCCGCCTGCCCGCCGGGGCTGGAGAGCCTCTTCCTGTACGGCAACGCCGTCGAGGCCATCCCCGACCGGCTCCCTCCGGGCCTGCGCCACCTGGCCGTCGGCGGCAACCGGCTGAGCGCCGTGCCCGGCGCCGTGTGGGAGCTGACCCGGCTCGAATCGCTCAACCTGGCCGAGAACGCGCTGACGTCGATCCCGCCCGCCGTCGCCCGCCTGACCCGGCTGCGCATGCTCGACCTGGGCCACAACCGGCTCACCGCGCTGCCGCCCGAGCTGGGCGAGCTGCCCCTCACCGACTACCTGTACGCCAGCGACAACGGCCTCACCGAGGTCCCCGACACCCTCGGCAGGCTCGACCGGCTGGGCTACCTCAACCTGACCGGCAACCGGCTCACCCGGCTCCCCGCCACGATCGGCCGGATGGCGTCGCTGGTGGAGCTGCGGCTCTACGACAACCAGCTGACGGAGCTGCCCGAGAGCATCGGCGGCCTGACCCGGCTGCGCGAGCTGCACCTGCGCGGCAACCGGCTGACCGCGCTGCCCGCCTCCGTCGGCGAGCTGGCCGAGCTGCGGACGCTCGACCTGCGCGACAACCACCTGCGCGCCGTGCCCGCCGAGCTGGCCAAGCTGGACCGGCTCAGCCACCTCGACCTGCGCAACAACCGGCTGCGCGACCTCCCGGAACGCCTGCCGTACGTGGACAAGCTGGACCTGCGCTGGAACAAGCTCGACGGCGACCCGCCGGTGCTGCGCGAGCTGGCCGCCCGGGGCTGCGTCATCCTGCGCTGAACCATCGCGCGCTGAACCGGGCCGCCCGCCTGTGCGTACCTCCGCACATGAAGACTCGTCCATGTCTGGCCGCCCTCGCGCTGCTGGCCGGGCTCGCCGCCGCGTGCGCGCCCGGCGCCGAGGGCGGCGGCGTCCCGAACCCCGAGCCCGCCGCCCCCCTCACCGTGGAGCAGCTCGCCGCCAAGGTCGGCTGCACGCCCCGGATGCAGGTCGACGCCGCCGACATCCGCACCGGCTACTGCAAGACCGAGGCCGGCCGCTTCTTCGTCAGCACGTTCGTCACCGAGGAGGGCAAGAACGCCTGGATGGACACCGCCCCCGAGTACAAGCCGCACCTGGTGGGGCCGCTGTGGACGGTGCTGGCCGACCTCAAGGTCCTGCGCAAGCTGCAGGAACCGCTCGACGGCGACCTGCACCTGTCGGACCACCGCGTCACACAGTCGCCCGCGGCGGGCGACCGTGTCACACAGTCGCCCGCGGCGGGCTACTGACCACCGGGAGCGTGACGCGCTTCCTGAACACCCAGTACGTCCACCCCTGGTAGCCGAGCACGAACGGCAGCGCGATCAGCCCGATCCAGCTCAGCATCGTCAGCGTGTAGGGCCCGGAGGCCGCCTCGGCCAGCGTCAGGCCCGGCAGCGGCGCGCCCCTCAGCTCGGTGAACACCGCCACCGACACCAGCACCAGCGCCGCCGCCATCGCGGTGAACGCCCAGCCCTCGCGGCGCCGCCACACCAGCGCCGTCGCCGCCGCCACGGCCCCCATCGCGGCCAGCGCCGGGATCGTGCCCACCGCCGACAGCGCGACCACGGCCACCGGGACCACCACGACGCTCACGGCCAGCGCGGCGGTCCTGGCGCGCCGCCGCACCGGCCCGTCGGTGCGCAGCGCCAGGAACACCGCGCCGTGCAGCAGGCACACCGCCAGCGAGAACACGCCGCCCATCAGCGCCGCCGTCGCGCTGCCGAACAGCAGGTCGGCGAAGACCGTGCCCCACACGAACGCGGGCAGCGCGCTGCCGACCGTGATGCCCAGGTCGCACCAGAACGGCTTGGCCACCTTGCCGCGCCACTCCAGGCCCACCCCGCGCACGATCAGCCCGAGCAGCACCAGCATGACCGGGATGTAGAAGCCGCTGAACATGCCCGCGTACCAGGCGGGGAAGGCGGCGAACATGGCGCCGACGGCGGTGATCAGCCACACCTCGTTGCCGTCCCACACCGGGCCGATCGTCTGCAGGGCCTGCCGCTGCTCGGCCGGCGTCCGGCTGACGAACGGGGCCAGCAGGCCCACGCCGAAGTCGAAGCCCTCCAGGACGAAGTAGCCCGTCCAGAGGAAGGCGATGATGACGAACCACAGATCGATCATGACCAGCTCCTCAGTACATCAGGGACGGTTCGCGCCGCTCGGCGGCTGGGACGGGCTCGTGCTCGTCCGGGCCCTTGCGCACGTGCCTGGCCAGCAGCACGATCTCGGCCACGGTCAGCGCCCCGTACACCAGCGTGAAGATCGCAAGTGAGGTCGCGACCTCGGCGAGCGAGACGCCGGGGGAGACGCTGGAGGCGGTCAGCAGCTCGCCCGCGACCGTCCACGGCTGGCGGCCCACCTCGCTGAGCAGCCATCCGGCGGTCACCGCCAGCAGCGGCAGCGGCAGCGCCCACAGCAGCGCCCTGGCCAGCCAGCGCGGCATCTCCCGCCTGCGCCGCATCAGCCACAGTCCCAGCACCGACAGTCCGACCGTCGCCATCCCGAACACGATCATCACCCGGAACGACCAGAACACGACGGTCTCGTCGGGGCGGTAGTCGCCGGGGCCGAACTCCTTCTCGAAGCGCGCCTGCAGGTCCTCGGTGCCCTGGACGACGGCGTCCGGGTCGTTGGTGGACAGGAAGCTCAGCACCTTGGGGATCTCGATCCCCGGCGCGATCGAGAACGGCGCCCCGGCCGTGTCGCGCTCCAGGCCCTCGGCCGCGGCCAGCTTCATCGGCTGCTGCTCGTACATGAGCTTGGCGGAGGTGTCGCCCGTGAGGGCCACGACCGCGCCCGCGATCGCCGTCATGACCAGCGCGGCGCGCGCCGCGCTGCGCCACATGTCCTCCTTGGTGCGCAGCAGCCAGTAGCCGCACACCGCCAGCACGAACCCGCCGGCCACCACGAACGCCGCCCCGACCACGTGCGGCACCTGCGCCAGCGCGGTGGAGTTGGTCAGCACCGCCCACAGGTCGGTCATCCTGGCCTTGCCGTCGACGACCTCGTAGCCGACCGGGTGCTTCATCCACGCGTTGGCCGCCAGGATGAAGTAGGCGGAGATGTTCGAGCCGATCGCCGCCGCCCAGATCGTCGCCAGGTGCACCCGCTTGGGCAGCCGGTCCCAGCCGAAGATCCACAGGCCCAGGAACGTCGACTCCATGAAGAACGCCAGCAGCGCCTCCATCGCCAGCGGCGCCCCGAACACGTCGCCGACGAACACCGAGTACTCCGACCAGTTCATGCCGAACTGGAACTCCTGCACGATGCCGGTGACCACGCCCATCGCGAAGTTGATCAGGAACAGCTTCCCGAAGAACTTCGTCAGCCGCAGGTACTGCTCCTTGCCGGTGCGATGCCACGCGGTCTGCAGCCCGGCCACGAAGACGCCCAGGCCGATCGTCAGCGGCACGAACAGAAAGTGGTAGACGGTGGTCACCCCGAACTGCCACCGTGCGAGATCCAGTGCGTCCATTTCCCCTCACCGCGTCCGTTAGCTCTACAGCCTGTAGTGCGTCTACTTGAAGTAGTACTACAAGCCGTAGAGCAATGCGATGCGATCTTCGTCACAACGCGCCCCCATCAGGCCGTTCAACGATGCCGGAGCGCCGCCGCCGGGCGCGTCACCCGCGCGGCGGACCGCCCGCTACGCCCCGGGACGGACGGCGGCGTCCAGGTACGCCCGCAGGTCGCCCAGCTCGTAGCCGCGGCGCTTGATCTTCTTGACCAGGATCCGGAAGTCCCTGGCCAGATTGGGGCGGAAGTGCATCAGCAGGATGTCGCCCGGGCGCAGCCGCTTGTCGGGCACCTGGTAGGCGATCTTGCCGCCCGGCTGGACGGTCGCGGTCCACAGCAGCACGGCGTCGATGCCGCAGCTCCCGGCCGCGCGCAGGGTGGCGGAGTTGTACGCGCCGAACGGCGGCCTGAACAGGGTCGGCCGGGCGCCGGTCTGCTTGCGGATCAGCGTGGAGGCGCCGCAGATCTCCCGGCGCTGGGCGTCGTAGCCCATCCGGCTGAGGTCGGGGTGGGTGAGCGTGTGGTTCTCGATCGGGACGCCCGCGTCGCGCAACTGCCGAAAATATCCCCACTTGCCCGCGCCGACGAAGCGTGCCTCGCCGCCCGACTGGTCCGGCGTCCCCTCCGCCTCCACCGCGTCCCGCATCGCGAACGCGGTCATCGGGATCCGCTCCTCCCGGATCTGCCTCACGAACCCCGGATCCTGCTCCCAGCCGTCGTCGATCGTCAGGAACACGACCTTGCGCCTGGTCGGGATCGAGCTCACCACCGGCGGCAGCCCGCCCGACGCCCGGATCCGCCCCACCTCGCCCGGCCTCGGCGCCACCCCCTGCGGGCCCGGCGTCCTCGTCCCGGCCGTCGCCGGCTTGCGTGCCGCGCCGCTCTCCCGCGCCGCGCCGCCGTCCTGCCGCGCCGGCTCCGCCGCGCACCCCGCCATCAGCAGCACCGCGGCGATCGCCGCGCCCCGCCGCGCCCGTCCCCCGTACATGCCGCACCATCCTGCCAGTCCCGATCACCACGTACGCAATCCGCGTTGGTCAGGTGTTGCCCTTATCGCCGGGGCCGGCGGCTTTCTAGAGTGGCGGTGTGAAAGTCGCAGGCAGCGCCGTGATCGGCGTCGACAGAGACCGCGTGTGGGCCGCCCTGCAGGATCCGGCGGTGCTCGTGCGCACCATCCCGGGCTGCGAGCGCCTGGAGGAGACCGGGCCCGACACGTACCGGATGACCGTCAACGCCGGGGTCGCCTCGCTCAAGGGCGTCTACCGGGGCGAGGTCGCGCTCGCCGACCCCTCGCCGCCCGAGACCTTCGTCCTGCGCGCCCGCGGCCAGGGCGCGCCCGGCACGGTCGACGCCACCGTCCGCGTACGCCTCAGCGAGGTGGACGGCGGCACCCGCGTCGACTACGACGCGGACGCGGTCGTCGGCGGCATGATCGGCGGCGTCGGGCAGCGCATGCTCGGCTCCGTCGCCCGCCGCACCGCCGGTGACTTCTTCACCGCCGTCGACCGGCACCTCCGCACCGCCGGGGCCCCGGACGCCCCCGCACCCGAGGCCGTGGCCACCGGCGAACTCCCGTCCCCCAACGGCGCCCACCCCCCGGCCCCGGCGCCCCCCGTCTACGAACGTCCCGCCAGACAGCCCGCCGAGACGCGGCCCTGGGTGATGCTGGCCGCGTTCGGCATGGGCGCGGGCGTCGCACTCGGCAGCGCCGCCGTCGGCTGGCTCTTCGGCCGCTCCCGCCGCTGACCCCCCGGGGGGCCGCCCACCCTCGGGCCCGCGGTGGCGGGGTGACCGGTGGGTTTGTGTGCAGGGTGGACTCTCGCGGAAAAGGATCTCCGGGCGTAGCGTGGCGGTATGCGGCAGGCACACGCTGAAGACGCCAGGACCGAGGCCAGACGAGTGATCCGCAACCTGCTGGGCGACGATCGCCCGACCGCCGGGTCGCTGGTGGCCGAGGCGCGTCCGGTGGTCGGCGAGGAGCGGTGCGAGCGGTGTCTCGGGCTGGTCCTGGGCGCGTCGCTGACGCGGCGGTCGGCGGAGCTGGCGGCGATCGCCGCGCTGCTGGTCGGCACGCGGGAGCTGGGCGTGGAGTGGTGGACGCGCCCCAGGGGCGGGAAGCTGCCCGCGCCGGACGAGGTGTTGCGCACGGCCGTGGCGATCGAGCCGTGGACCGACCTGACGGCGCTGGAGATGCTGGCCGCGTGGGCGTCCGACGACGCCGCCGACGCGCTGTGGGGCAAGCCGGTCGCCGAGGTGGACCTGAACTCCTGGCATGCCGAGGACCGTTTCGCGCTGCCCGAGGGGGTGCGGCCGGGGCAGCGGCTGGTGGTGCACTTCGACGCCGGGGGGAGGCTGGACGCGGTCGTCACGCGGCGTCCCGACGAGGAGCTGGGCTCCAACCTGGACTTCCACTCGCTGCGTTATTCGCGGCCCGCCGAGGCGCAGTGGAGCTGGGGGGTGGCGGCCGGGCTCGGGCCGCACCGGCTGCCGGGCGAGGAGCCGGACCCGTACGCGCGGCCGGTCGAGGCGGAGGCGGTGCGGATCCTGCGTGACTGGGCGCTGCGGCACGGCGCGACGGCGGCGCAGCTCGGGGAGCGGTGGGAGAGCGTCGGGGACGTGGTGGCGGCGATCGAGCGGGTCGACTGGATGTGGCGCAGCGGCGAGTGGTTCGGCTGGTGGCGTGGCGCGTCGGCGCTCGTCGACGGCTCGGCCTACCTGCCGTACCGCCTGGAGGAGCTGGCCTCCGGCTGACACCGCCGGTCCGGGCGGGGGCTGGAATCAGCGGGGCGGGGGTGTGGTTGTGGTTGGGCGTGAAGGTTGAGATTTTCTCTGACATCGTCTGCCCCTGGTGCTATATCGGGCACACCCGGTTCGCCCGTGCCGCTGAGGCGTTCCGGGCCAAGGGCGGGGTCATCGACGTGACGATGCGCCCGTACCAGCTCAACCCGGACGCCCCGGCCGAGGGCGAGCCGCTGATTCCGGCGCTGGAGCGCAAGTTCGGCCCGAACGTGGCGCAGATGACCTCCCGGGTCACCGCCGCCGGCGCCGAGGACGGCCTCGACATGCGCTTCGACCAGGCGATCAGCGCCAACACGTTCGAGGCGCACCGGCTCGTCGAGGTCGCCACCGGGCAGGGCCTGGGGGAGGAGATGACCGGGCGGCTGTTCCGGGCGCACTTCACCGACGGGCTGAACGTCGGCGACCCGCAGGTGCTGGCGAAGCTGGCCGCCGAGACGGGCGTGCGCGACACCGGCGAGGGCGCGGACGCGGTGCGCGAGCAGGTGGCGCGGGCCGCGCGGCTCGGGATCACCGGGGTGCCGCTGTTCCTGTTCGAGGAGCAGTTCGCGGTGTCGGGGGCGCAGCCCGTGGAGACGTTCGCGGCCGCCGTCGACGAGGTGGCGGCGCGTACCGGGCAGACCCCGATCACGCAGCTCGCCACCCCCGGCGACGGGTGCGACGACGACGGCTACTGCGCCGTCTGACCGGCGGCGGCGGGGGTGAGGGCCGTGGTGCCCTCGCCGAGCAGGCCGGCGCGGTGGTGACGGCGGCACAGCACCTGGTAGCGCACCGGGGAGGCGTCGGTGTCGCCGATGACGACCTGCTCGCCGGTGCGCGCCAGCTCGCCGCCCACGACGCGGGCGTTGAGCAGGCCGGGCCTGCCGCACCAGCACAGCACCTCGACCTGCAGCCGGCACACCTCGTCGGCCAGCTCGAACAGCCGCTGCGCCGCCGGGAACATCACCGACCGGAAGTCCGAGGCGAGCCCGAACGCGTACACGTCGATCCCGTGCTCGTCGACCAGGTCGGCGAGCTGCTCGATCTGCTCGACGGTGTAGAAGCACGCCTCGTCGCAGATCAGATAGTCGATCTTGTCGTGCGCGCCGACCAGCGCCACCAGGTCGAGCGAGTCGTCCACCTCGATCGCCTCCAGGCCGAGCCCGATGCGGCTGGTGACGCGCGGCCCGCCGGACCGGTCGTGTTTGGTGAGCACCAGGCCGCGCCTGCCCTGGCGGCCGTGGTTGTAGTTCATCTGCAACGCCAGCGTGGACTTGCCGCAGTCCATCGGCCCGAAATAGAACTTCAGCACGGCATCACGAGCACCCGGCGGCACAGGAGACAGGGCAGACGATTCAGTCACGGGGTGCCACCTTAGCGGCTTGGCTTGTTCCATGACCTCGTGGGACATTTCTCCTCTGGAGTATCAGGAGGAACCGTGGTCCATGACAAACCCCCGTCGCTCGACGCGATGATGACCCCCGACGAGGTCACCGCCGCGCAGGCTGACGCCGCCCGGTGGCGGTACGGCTTCTTCGTGGTCGTGACCGGCATCGTGGCCGTCCTCGTCGCGTTCGGCGCCGCCGTGTTCGCCACCGGGGAGCTCGCCGCGCTGTTCGCCGGGGTGGCCGGGGTGATCGGCACCATCATCGGCGCCTACTTCGGCGTGCAGGCGGGCCAGTCGGGGAAGGCCAGGGTCGAGGCCGAGCTGTCCAAGGCACAGGAGATGGTCGTCCGGCTCGCCGCCTACGTCGGCACCGAGAACGCGCCCAAGGTCATCGACGAAGTGCTCGGCCGTCGCCGAAGCTAGAGGAGCCATGCGCAGCGTCCGTATCGGAGTCGACACCGGCGGGACGTTCACCGATGTGGTGGCGGTGGACGAGCAGACCGGTGAGATCGTCACGACCAAGACCCCCTCCACCCCCGCCAACCCGGCAGACGGCTTCCTCACGGGCGTCGCCAGGCTGGGCGAGCTCGACGTCGCCTCGATCGTGCACGGCACCACCGTGGCGACGAACCAGCTCCTGGAAGACCGGATCTCCAACCTGGGCCTGATCACCACGGAGGGCTTCGAGTTCCTCCTGGAGATCGGCCGGCAGAGCGTTCCCGACGGCTACGGCAACTCGTACTTCTGGGTCAAGCCTCCCCGGATCGTCCCCGTGCACCTGGTGAAGACCGTCGGCGGCCGGCTGGACCACCGAGGCGCCGAGGTGCGGCCGTTCTCGGAGGAGCAGGCCGCCGAGGTGGCGCGCTGGTTCCGGGCCCGGGGCGTGACCGCGATCGGCGTGTGCTTCCTGCACTCCTACGCCAACCCGGCCCACGAGCGGCGCATGCGCGAGGTGCTGGCCCGCGAGCACCCCGAGGCCGTGGTGTCGCTGTCCAGCGACGTGCTGCGTGAATACTGCGAGTACGAGCGCGCCGTCACCACGCTGGTCGACGCGGCGGTCAAACCGGCCATGCGCGCCTACATCGCCAACCTGTCGAGCCGCCTGGGCAAGCCGTTCTCGGTGATGAAGTCCAACGGCGGCGTGCTGTCGGCGCGCGAGGTCGTCCACCAGCCCGTCACCACGGTCCTGTCGGGGCCGGCGGCGGGCGCGCTCGGCGCGAGCCTGATCGCCGCCAACGCCGGGCACCCGTCCGTGATCACGCTGGACGGCGGCGGCACCTCGACCGACGTGGCCGTGGTGATCGACGGCGAGCCGTCCGTCACCACCGAGGGGTCCGTCGGCCGCTACCCGTGCAAGGTCCCGATGATCGACATCGTGACCGTCGGCGCGGGCGGCGGCTCGATCGCCTGGATCTCGCCCGAGGGCACGCTCAAGGTCGGCCCCCGCTCGGCCGGCGCCGACCCGGGCCCGCTCTGCTACCGCCGGGGCGGCACCGAGGTGACGGTCACCGACGCGCACGTCTACCTGCGCCGCATCCCGCCGCACCTGCTCGGCGGCGAGATCCCGCTCGACTACGACGCCGCCCGGATGGGCGTCGAGGCGCTGGCCGACAAGCTCGGGCTCACCCCCGAGCGCACGGCGACGGGCATCCTGGAGATCAGCGCGTTCAACCAGAGCAACGCGATCCGGCAGCTCACCGTCAAGCGCGGCCTCGACGTGCGCGACTTCCCGCTGGTGACGTTCGGCGGCTCGGGGCCGCTGCTGGCCTGCCGGCTCATCGACATCCTCGGCCTGCCCGCCGTCATCGTCCCGCCCGAGCCGGGCAACGTCTCGGCGTTCGGCCTGCTCACCGTCGACGTCAAGAACGACTACGTGCGTACCTGCGTCACCCGCGACCTCGACCTGGCCACGGCCGCCAGGATCTTCGGCGAGCTGGAGGGCGAGGCCGCCGAGGCGCTCGACCGCGAGGGCTTCGACGAGCCCGTCCACGTCCGCAGCGCCGACCTGCGCTACTACGGCCAGGCCTACGAGGTGCGGGTCCCCGCCCCGGCCGGGCCGCTGGACGAGCAGTGGCGCGAGCAGGTCGTGGCCCGCTTCCACGACGCCCACGAGAAGCTGTACGGCTACGCCTACCGCGACGACGCGCGCCACGGCGTCGAATGGGTCAACCTGCGCGTCTCCGGCATCGGCCCCATCACCCGCCCGGTCATCCGGCGTGACCCGTACCGGCGGATCGAGCCCGTCGAGGCGAGCAGGAGCGTCCACTTCGAGGAGGCGCACGACACCCCGGTCCACCAGCGCGCCGCGCTGGAGGCCGGCACGGTCGTCGCCGGGCCCGCCGTCATCGAGGAGTACGGGTCCACCATCCCGATCCATCCCGGCTTCTCCGCGAAGGTGGACGAATACGGCAACCTGGAGGTGCGGCGTGACTGACCCGATCCTCGTGGAGATCGTCGAGGGCACGCTCGCCTCCGTGGAGAAGGAGGTCGAGACCGCCATCGCGCGCACGGCCCGCTCGCCGATGATCCGCGACGCGCACGACTTCCGCGCCGGCATCCACGACGTACGGCTGCGCAAGCTCACCGGCCGCTCCTACAGCGCGCTCGTGCAGCCGGTCGTCCGCGACTTCCCCGTCGAGACGATGAAGCCCGGCGACGTGTACTTCCACAACGACGTCTACCTGTCCGAAGGCGGCATCGGCCACCTGCCCGACCTGTGCGTCACCGTGCCCGTCTTCCACGACGGCGAGGTGGTGGCGTTCGTGCAGGCGTTCGGCCACCACGACGACATCGGCGGCTCGGTGCCCGGCTCCATGCCCTCGCACGCCCGCTCGGTGTACGAGGAGGGGCTGATGGTCCCGCCGATCAAGCTGTGGGACCAGGGCGTGCCGAACGAGGCCGCGCTGCGCATCATGACGCGCAACTCCCGCATGCCCGACTCGCTGGCCGGCGACCTCGACGCCGAGTGCTCGGCCTGCCTCATGGGCGCCCGCCGCCTCGCCGAGCTGTTCGGGCGCTACGGCAGGCAGGCGGTCGAGGAGTGCTTCGACGCCATCATCGGCAAGACGACCGAGACGTTCCGCCGCGAACTCCTGGCCAAGATCCCCGAGGGCACCTACACCTGGGAGGACTACGCCGAGCACGACGGCGTCGACGAGCCGCGCCTGCACGCCCAGCGCATCACGCTGACCGTCGACCACGCCGCCGAGGCGCCGCTCACCATCGACTTCACCGGCACCTCACCCCAGGCCAAGGGCCCGATCAACCACGCGGGCGACTACGCCGACGGCGTCTTCCTGAAGAAGTGGCTCGCGCCCGTGCTGCGCAACCTGGCCGACACGCCCGAGCGCATGGCCGAGCTGGACGTCAACGAGGGCGTCGTCCCCCTCATCAAGATGATCTTCCCGGAGAAGGGCACGCTGCTCACCCCGGTCTTCCCCGCGCCCACCAACGCCCGCACGTTCGTCATCCTGCGGCTGCTCGGCGTCCTGGCCGGGGTGCTCGCCAAGGCCACCGGCGGACGCATGCCCGCCGACCAGGAGACCATCCGCTACACCGGCGTGCACGGCATCGGCGACGACGGCCCCTACCTCATGCGCGAGGTGCTCGGCGGCGGCTCCGGCGGACGCTGGTACGCCGACGGCGAGGACACCATCCACGTCGTGCCCGACTCGCGCAACATCCCCGTCGAGTTCGCCGAGGCGCGCTGGCCGTTCCGGGTGGAGCGGCTCGGGCTGGCCTGCGACTCCGGCGGGCCCGGCATGTTCCGCGGCGGCCTCGGCTACGACAAGCACATCCGCATGCTGCGCGACGCCTCCTACATGTCCATCGCCGACCGGTCCATCCTGTCCTGCTGGGGCGTCAACGGCGGCCTCGCCGGGCGCCCCTTCCGCGTCGAGATCGCCGGCAAGGAGATGGAGGGGCTGGTCGACGACCACCCGGTGCAGGCCGGCGAGCTCATCCGCATCCGCACCACCGGAGGCGGCGGCTGGGGCTCCCCCTACGACCGCGACCCGCGCGCCGTCGCCGCCGACGTCCGCGACGGCAAGGTGTCGATCGCCGGCGCCCTCGGCGACTACGGCGTCGTCCTCGACGGCGACCGCATCGACGAGCAGGGCACCGCCGAGCTCCGTGCCCGCCTGCGGCCCCCGTCCGACCGCTTCTTCGACCGCGGCCCCGGCTACCCCCGCCTCTCGGGCGGGCGCACGTTCGCGGAGGTCGACGAACTGTAGGGAGATCGTCACGTTACGTGAGGGGCGGGGCTAGCATGAGCGCTCGTGAACCCCCCGTTCTCCGCGTACGTCGACGAGTCGATGCGGTTCTCCCATGGCCTTTACCTGATGGCCGCCGTGCTCGTCCCGCCGGCCCGGGCCGAGTGCCATCGGGCCGCCCTCCGTGAACTGCTGCTTCGCCGGCAGCGGCGGCTCCACTGGCGTGACGAGAACGCCAAACGGCGGACGCTGATCGTCGAGGCGGTGGCGGAGCTGCGGCCCTCCGCGCTCGTCGTCGTGGGCACCGGCCTCGACGCCAGGAGGCAGGAGCGGGCGCGCCGCAAGTGCATGGAGCACCTGCTCTGGGAACTCGGGCGACGGCCGGTGCTGGAGATCTTCTTCGAGTCGCGCGGGCCCGGGCTCGACGCGGCTGACCGGGACCTGATCGACGTCCTGCGCATCCGTCACGCCATCAGCCCGAGGCTGCGGGCGCTCTGGGTGCCTGCCGTCGAGGAGCCGCTGACCTGGCTGCCCGACGTGGTGGCGGGCGCCGCGTCGCTGGCCGCCGCGGGACGGACGGAGCTTTGGGAGGGGCTCGGCGCCGGGATGGAGATGGTCTACGTGACCGTCGGCTGAGGCCGGACAGCGCAAAGCCCGGGCTCCTGTCGTCCGGCAGTCCACCCGGGCTCACTTCCGGTCCCATCGGCGATGGGCGGCAAGGAAAGCGTACCCGTCCGCGTACGCAGTGTCACCTGGGTTGCCGGGCTGTCATGATGGGCTGCGTTTCGTACCCTCTGACACTCTTGGAGCACGCCGTGCGCATCACTCTCGCCGGGCTCGCCACCAGCCATCCCTACACCGATGCCCGCACGCTGGCCCGGCATGCCGAGCTGGTGGTGTGGGAGCCGGACGCCGAGCGGTTGCGGCGCTTCACGGCGGAGCACCCGGGGGCGCGGGTGGCGGGGAGCCTGGCGGAGGCGCTGGAGCACGGCCCTGACGGGGTGGTGCTGACGGTGCCGAACCCGCAGGTGCCTGAGGCGCTGGCGGCGGTGCTGGAGACCGGGGCGGCGTGTTTCGTGAACAAGCCGGCGGCGGCGACGCGGGAGCAGCTCGACCGGCTGGACCGGCTGCCGATCCACGACCGGGTGATGTCGGGTTCGGTGCTGCGGTTCGCGCCGGCGTTCGCCGGGGTGAAGGCGGACGGGGAGGACGTGCTGTCGGTGCGCGCGACCGTACGGCATGACGTGGGCCTGTGGGCGACCGGCTACAACGCCTGGCAGGACACCCCGTCGGAGGGCGGCGGGACGCTGGTGACGATGGGCGTGCACGGGGTGGAGCTGCTGGTGGCGCTGCTCGGGCCGGGGGTGCGGCTGGCGGGGGCGGCGGCCGCGACGCGGCACTACGGGACGCTGCGGTCGGAGGACACCGGGGTGATGGCGCTGCGGTGGGACAGCGGGGTGACCGGCGTGGTCGAGGTGATCGGGGTGAGTGACGAGGAGCGCTACGGCGTGACCGTGCACCGCCGGGGCGGCGACGAGCACGTGGTGATCGAGGCGGGGGACGATCCGGTGCGGGGGCTCGGCTACGCGGGGACGATCGAGGCGTTCCTGGAGATGGCGGGCGGCGCGCCGAGCCCGGTGCCGTGGGCGGAGACGCGGGCGATCCTCGGTGTTCTGGTGGCGGCGCGCGAGAGCGTCTGACGTCGCGGCGCCGCCCGTTGACAGGCGGACTCCCTCACGGTTACGGTCTGGACCGTAAATAACGGACAGAGGGGGACCCCGCGTGCGGACGACAGCGGAACTCGAGGAGCGCCTGGCGCGCCCCAGCGCCGGCCTCGTGGAGGATCTCGGCAAGCTCGACGGCGACATCATGATCCTCGGCGCGGGCGGCAAGCTGGGCCCGAGCCTGGTGCGGCTGGCGCTGAACGCCACCCGGGGCGAGAAGCGCGTCATCGCCGTGTCGCGCTTCTCCGAGCCCGGCCTGGCCGACGCGCTCGCCGCCGAGGGCGCCACCGTGGTGAGCGCCGACGTGGCCGACGAGCGGGCGCTGGCCGGCCTGCCGGAAGCGCCGAACGTGGTGTTCCTGGTCGGGGCCAAGTTCGGCACGCAGGGGCGCGAGCACGCCACCTGGTTCACCAACACGTACCTGCCGGGCCGGATCGCCGAGCGCTTCCGTGACAGCCGCATCGCGGCGCTGTCCACCGGCAACGTCTACCCGCTCGTCCCCGTCACCGGCGGCGGCAGCGTCGAGGACGACCGGCCCGGGCCCGTCGGCGACTACGCGATGAGCTGCCTGGGCCGCGAGCGGGTGCTGACGCACTTCTCGGAGCTGCACGGCACCCCGATGGCGCTGATCCGCCTCAACTACGCCGTCGAGCTGCGCTACGGCGTGCTCGTCGACCTGGCGCAGAAGGTGCTCGCCCGCGAGCCCGTCGACCTGACGACCGGTCAGGTCAACGTCGTGTGGCAGGGCTACGCCAACGAGGTCACCCTCCGCTCGCTGCTGCACGCCGGCACCCCGCCGTACGTGCTCAACGTCACGGGCCCGGAGCTGATCTCCGTACGGCGGGCCGCGCTGGAGCTGGGCGCGCGGCTGGGCGTGGAGCCGGTGTTCACCGGCGAGGAGGCCCCGACGGCGCTGCTGTCGAACGCCTCGCGCTGCCACCGGCTGTTCGGCTACCCGGAGATCACGCCGCTGGAGCTGATCGACCACATCGCCCGCTGGGTGGCGGACGGCGGCCCGCTGCTGGGCAAGCCCACGAAGTTCGAACGCCGTGACGGCCGTTTCTAGCGCCGGCGGGACCACATCTTCCATGACAAGGGGGACAAACGTGCTCAGCACGGCTCCAGAGGCGCAGACGTCGGTGCGTGACCTGTTCAGGCGCGGGCTGGTGATCCCGGCGCACCCGCTCGCGCTCACACCCGGCAGGACGCTCGACGAGCGCCGCCAGCGCGCCCTGACCCGCTACTACATCGAGGCCGGCGCGGGCGGCCTGGCGGTCGGCGTGCACACCACGCAGTTCGCCCTGCACGGCACGGACCTGCTGCCGCCGGTGCTGGAGCTGGCCGCGCGCACAGCGGGCGAGTTCGAGCGCGAGGTGGTGATGGTGGCGGGCACGACCGGGCCCACCGCCCAGGCCGTGGCCGAGGCCGAGCTGGCCAGGTCGCTCGGCTACCACATGGCCCTGCTGAGCCCGTACGCCGAGCTCGACGAGGACGCGCTGGTGGAGCGGGCGCGGGCGGTGGGCGAGGTGCTGCCGGTGATCGGCTTCTACCTGCAGCCCGCCGTGGGCGGACGGCCGCTGTCGCGCGACTTCTGGACGCGGCTGGCCTCGATCGAGTCGGTCGTCGGCATCAAGGTCGCCCCATTCGACCGCTACCGCACGCTCGACGTGCTGCACGGCGTCGTGCGGGCCGGGCGCGCCGGCGAGGTCGCGCTCTACACCGGCAACGACGACCACATCCTGGCCGACCTCATCACCCCGCACCGGGTGGTGGTGGACGGGCGCGAGGTGGAGGTCGAGTTCGTCGGCGGGCTGCTCGGCCAGTGGGCCGTGTGGGTGCGGCGGGCGGTGGAGCTGCTGGAGGAGGCCGGGCGGGCCCGCGCGGGCGACGACGCGGCCACGCGCCGCCTGCTCACGCTCGACGGCCACCTCACCGACGCCAACGCGGCCATCTTCGACACGGCCAACGGCTTCCACGGCTGCATCCCGGGCATCCACGAGATCCTGCGCCGCCAGGGCCTGCTGGCGGGCCGCTGGTGCCTGGACCCGGCCGAGGAGCTGTCGCCGGGCCAGCTCGCGGAGATCGACCGGGTGTGGGCGGCCTACCCGTGGCTGCGCGACGACGACTTCGTCGCCGAGGGACTCGCCCGCTGGCTCGCCTGAAGCCGTGTCAGAGCGTCAGCCGGTAGAGGGTCAGCGGCCGCCCGCTGGAGCCGCTGGTCAGGTTGCCGGTGCGCTCGGCCAGACCGGCGAGCTCCAGCCGGTGCAGCATGCGGCGGGCGGTGCGCTGCTGGACCGCGAGCCGGTCGGCGATCTCCCGCGTGGTCAGCGGCTCGTCGCCGGCGGCGTCGCGGGCCTCCAGGAGCTTCTCCAGCGTGGGCACCGACAGGCCGACGCGGCGGGCGATGACCGACAGGTTCTGCTCGCCGGCAGGGCCTGTCGGCACCGACTCCAGCACGATGTCGGTGTCGGCGCGCAGCGACAGCACGGCGGCGACGTCGCCGATGCGGCGGGCGCGGGCCAGGGCGCGGCGGGCCAGGCTCTCGGCCTCGGCGGCGCTGCGGCCCAGGCCGAAGCCGACCCGCACCACCTGGTTCTGGCCGGCCAGGCGGGCCAGCAGGGGCAGCCCGGTGAAGCCCACGGTGGCGTCGTGCAGCGGCCCCCGGGTGGTGACGAGCAGGTGGGTGCCGCCCCGGAAGGCGGCGACGGTTCCGCCCAGGGCGGCGGCCTCGCGCAGCAGCCCCTCGTCGTTCTCCACCTCGATGAGGCCGAGCGCGATCTGCGCGTCCTCCTGCGCCTGCCCTTCGGCGGTGAGCAGGAGCTGGCGCAGCGCGACCCGCACCGAGTGCGTGGAGGGGGCCAGCCGCAGCACGTGCGGGTCGTCGCGCAGCGCCTCGTAGACGGAGCTCAGGCAGGTGATCACCGGGTGGGCGGGGCCGCGCCGGTGGAAGGCGATGGCCTTCTTCGACGTCATCTCCGGCCGGTAGGGCAGCGTGCGGAGCTGCTCGGTGGGCAGCCCCGCCTCGGCGAACGTGGCGGTCACGTCGGCCGCCGACAGCGTGTCGATGGACAGCCGGGTCACGTCCACGCCCCGGTGCTGGAGCCGGACGAGGGCGCTGAGCAGCGTCGCGCCGGTGTAGTCGACGAACGCGGCGGGGCGGGTGAGCGCGTCGGCGTCGCGGGAGAGCATGTACGGCACGATGCCGGTGAACAGCCAGCCCTCGACGGAGGTGGCGTGCGCCTCCACGATCGCGGGCGCCTGCGACTCGTGGTCGTAGTCGAGCCGCAGGGCGCTCAGGCCCGGCTGCTCCTCGCAGGTGGCCGCGACCTGGTCGACCAGATCATGCGGACCGACGACACCGATGACGATCGCCACCCACGTCTCCCTCTCGCTATTAACGGTCAAGACCGCAATCGTATCCTGTGAGGTGCTCTGTGAAGTTCCCGTCCATGGCAGAGGCGGCCGGCCGCACGCTCGGTGACGAGGAGGTGGCGGCCGTCGAGCGGGTGATCCGCTCGGGCATGCTCAACTCCGTCTGGGGCACCGAGGCGCGGGCGCTCGAACGCGAGATCGCCGGCATGCACGGCGTGCGCCACGCGATCGCGTGCAGCTCGGGCACCGCCGCCCTCCATCTCGCGGTCGTGGCCGCAGCGCCGGATCCCGGCGACGAGATCATCACGACGCCGATCACGGACTTCGGGACTGTGGCCCCCATCTTGGCGCAGAACGCCGTTCCTGTCTTCGCCGACGTCGATCCCGCCGACGGCAATCTCGACCCGGACGCCGTCGCGCGCCTCATCGGGCCGCGGACCAGGGCGATCATGGCCGTGCACTTGTTCGGCGCCCCGGCCAGGGTGGACGAGCTGCGCGCGCTGGCGGACGCGCACGGGCTCGCGCTGATCGAGGACTGCGCCCAGGCGTGGCTGACCGAGCTGCCCGCCGGGCCGGGGGAGAGGCGGCCCGCCGGGACCGTGGGCGACGTGGCCTGCCTGAGCCTGCAGCAGTGGAAGCACATCACCTGCGGCGACGGCGGGCTCACGCTGACCGACGACGACGAGCTGGCCCGGCGCATGCGGCTCTTCTCCGACAAGGGCTGGGACCGGGCGGCGGGCCGCTCGCACGCCGCGTTCGGCCTGAACTACCGCATGAGCGAGCTCCAGGCCGCCGTGGCGCGCGCCCAGCTCGCCAAGCTGCCCGGGGTGGTGGCCGACCGCCGCGCGACGGCCCTGCGGCTGCTGGAGGCCCTGGAGGGCCTGGAAGGGGTACGGCTGCCGCGCCCGGAGGGCCACGCCTGGTGGCTCTTCCCCGTCGTGCTGCCCGGGGGCGGCGCGCCGGAGCTGGCCGCCCGGCTGCGGGAGGCCGGGATACCGGCGCGGGCCGGATACCTGGACGAGCCGCTCAACCGCGCGCCCGTATGGCAAGGGCCGATATACGGGTCGTCTCGCTACCCTTTGGAGGGGTACGTCCCCCGCGCGTGCCCCGAGGCCGAGCGGCTGGTCGCCGAGACGCTGCTGGTCATCGACTGGAACGAGAACTACACCCCCGATCACGTCACCCTCATCGCCCAGGAAATGCTGAAATTTCGGCCCGCCCCGTAGTCACGGTCAGGTATCAGGGATTGACCGCGCCGAGTACGCGTTACTAGGTTTCGGTCAGGACCGGTATTAACGAAAGGATGCCGCCGATGAGGAAGACAACGGCCCTGGGCGTCGCGCTCGCGCTGAGCGTCGCCGCCGCCGGGTGCGGATCGTCGTCCGACGGGTCGGACAAGAGCACGGTGACCCTCTGGATGTACCCCGTCATCGGCGACCAGGCCAAGAGCCAGGCGTTCTGGGCGAAGGTCGAGAAGGACTTCGAGGCGAAGAACCCGGCGATCGACGTCACCGTCGACCAGCAGCCGTGGGAGGGCCGCCAGGAGAAGGTCACCACCGCTCTCGTCTCCAAGAAGGGCTTCGACCTGGTCGTCCTCGGACCCGACCAGATCCCGCAGTACGCCCAGCAGGGCACCATCGAGCCCGTCGACGACGTGGTGGCCGCCGACAAGGCCGCCTACCTGCCCAACTCGCTCAGCGCCCTGACCGTCGACGGCAAGCTCTACGGCGTCCCGATCTACCAGACGATCACCGCGCCCATCTACAACAAGAAGCTGTTCGCCGAGGCGGGCGTCGAGAAGGTCCCCGAGACGCTGGACGAGCTCAAGGCCGCCGCGCCCAAGCTGGCCGCCAAGAAGGTCGCCGTCCTCGACTACCCCGGCAAGCCCGAGGTCAGCCTGAACCAGAGCTTCTACCCCATCCTGTGGGCCAACGGCGGCACCGTCTTCGCCGCCGACGGCAAGAGCGTCGCCTTCAACGGCCCGGAGGGCGTGGCGAGCCTGCAGCTCCTGCTCGACCTCAAGGCCGCCGGCGGCCTGCCGGAGAACGCCGCCAGCAAGGGCAACGACATCGAGGGCGGCGCGCTGGCGTCCGGCAAGTCCGCCATGTACCACGCGGCCACCGCGCTGCAGGCCGTCCAGCTCGGCACCGCCATCGGCGAGGAGAACGTCGGCATCGGCCTGCCGCTGGAAGGCAGCAAGCGGGTCGCCTTCGGCATCCCCGGCGGCGTCGTGCTCGCCAAGCACGCCGAGAACAAGGACGCCGCCAAGAAGCTCGCCGGCTACCTGGCCTCGCCCGGGGTCGCCGCCGAGCTGGCCAAGGAGTCGGGCTTCTTCCCCGCCCGCACCGACGTCACCGTGCCCGGCCAGTCGGAGTCGGCCAAGGAGTTCGCCAAGTCCCTGGAGTACGCCTTCCCCGGCGACACCCACCCGCAGGCCCGCCAGGTCATGGGCCTCATCGCGCCGCACATCCAGGCCGCGCTGCTCGGCCAGGAGGACGCCAAGACGGCACTGGACAAGGCCGCCGAGGAAGCCGACGCGCTGCTGAGCAGCGGCGGCTGAAGCGGCTGAACGAGAAAGGAACGCCGTGCGACATCGCTTGCGTGACCCGGTCACCGGACTGCTGTTCGTCCTGCCCGTGCTGGTGCTCTTCCTGATCTTCCGGATCTTCCCCTCGCTCGGGGCCGTGGGCATGAGCCTGACGAACTGGAACGTCAGCGGCGACTGGAGTCTCATCGGCGCGGACAACTACGCCAGGCTGTTCGAGGACGTCAACTTCTGGCGCAGTCTGCGGGTCACGCTCGTGTACGCGGCCGTCTACGTGCCGCTCACCCTCGTGGTGGCGCTCGGCACGGCGTTGCTGCTCAACCGGGTGGTGTTCATGCGCGGCCTGTTCCGCGGCATGCTCTTCCTGCCGTACGTGACCAGCTTCGTGCTCGCGGGCGTGCTGTGGCGCTGGATCTACGAGTTCGACGGGCTGATCAACGGCCTGATCGGCAAGCTGGACCTCGGCCCGGTGGCCTTCCTGGAGGAGGCGTCGCTGGTGCTGCCCGCGCTGGCCGTCGTGTCGGTGTGGAAGGGGTTCGGCTACTCGATGCTGATCCTGCTGGCCGGGCTCAAGTCCATCCCGGCCAGCTACCTGGAGGCGGCCACCGTCGACGGGGCGGGCTCCTGGCAGAAGTTCCGCCGCATCACGCTGCCGCTGCTCAAGCCGACGCTCTTCTTCGTTCTGATCATCGAGACGATCAGCGCCTTCCAGGTGTTCGACACCATCTACGTGATGACCGGCGGCGGCCCGGCGCGGGCCAGCTACACGCTCATCTACGGCATCTACGACCACGGCTTCCGCTTCTTCGACTTCGGGTACGCGGCCACGTGGGGCGTGGTGCTGTTTGCGATCGTGCTGGTCGTGTCGCTGATCCAGCGCCGCTTCCTGGACCGGGGGAACACGTGACCATCACCGCCACCAGGCCGCTCACCCGCGAACGGGCCGCCGGACGGCCGCCCAGGCGCCGGGCGAGGTGGCCGCTCGCCGCCCTGCTGGCCGTGCTGTCGCTGCTGACGGTCGCGCCGTTCCTGGCCATGTTCGTCGTCGCGCTGTCGCCGGCCGGGCGGCCCACGCTGCCCGCCCAGTGGCCCGAGTCGCTGACGCTGGACAACCTGACCGCGGTGCTGTCGGCGTCCGGGTTCGTGGAGTGGACGGTCAACTCGATCGTCTACTCCGTCGTGTCGGTCGTGATCATCCTGCTCACCGCGTCGATGGCCGGCTACGCGTTCGCCAAGAAGCGCTTCCCGGGCCGCGACGCGATGTTCTGGACGTTCCTGGCGACGATGATGGTGCCGTTCCAGGCGACGCTCATCCCCACGTTCGTGCTGGTCAACAGCCTGGACGGGGTCGACACGTTCTGGGGGCTGATCGTCCCGACGCTGGCCAACTCCCAGGCCGTCTTCCTCATGCGGCAGTTCATCATGGGGCTGCCGGACGAGCTGTTCGACGCCGCCAAGGTCGACGGCGCCTCCGAGCTGCGCGTCTACCTGACGATCGTGGTGCCGCTGACCAAGCCGATCATGGCCACGCTGGGCGTGTTCGTGTTCCTGTGGCACTGGAACGACTTCCTGTGGCCGCTGGTCGTCGGCCAGAGCGACGCCACCCGGACGCTGACCGTCGGCCTGGCGGGGCTGCGTACCGAGGAGATGCAGCTGACGATGCTCATGTCGTCGGCGACGATCTCGGTGATCCCGTGCCTGCTGGTGTTCTTCCTGTTGCAGCGGTACCTGGTGAACAGCATCGCGATGACCGGATTCAAATAGGCTCCCTTCCGTGGATGAAACGGCACAAGCGCTTCGGGATCGGCTCCACGGCACCCTCATCGCCGCCGCGGCCACCCCCATGACGGCGACCGGCGAGGTGGACCCGGACGTCGTGACCCGCTACCTGGCGGGCCTGGTCGAGGACGGCGCGGGGGCCCTGGCGGTCCTCGCCCACACGGGCCGCGGCCCGTACCTCCCCCCGGCCACCCGCGCCACCGTGATCGAACGCGCGGTCGCCACCGGCGTCCCCGTCCTGGTCGGCGTGGGCGGCGGGCCGGCGCGCGACGACCCGGGGGAGCAGGCGCGCGTCGCGGCGGCGCTGGGCGCGGCCGGCGTGCTGGTGTTCCCCGAGGAGGGGGACCGGCTCGCCCGGCACGAGCACGTCTGGCGGGCGGCCCGGCTGCCCATGATCGCCTTCGACCTCTACACCCGCCCCTGCCCGCCCGAGACGCTGCGCGACCTGCTCGCCCACCCGGGCGTGGCGGGGCTCAAGACGGCCCTGCTGTCCGACGCCATGGGCTGCCAGCTCGCCATCGCGCTCACCAGGGACGCCGACCGGCTCGCGATCACCGGCGAGGACCGCATGTTCGGCCCCTCGCTCCTGTGGGGCGCCCAGGCGGCCCTGGTCGGCATCGCCGCCGCCCACGTCGGCCTGACCGCCGCCGTCCTGCGCGCGTTCGAGGGCACCGACCTGCGCGCCTTCCACGAGGCGTCCGCCCGCCTCGACCGGCTGGCGGCGGCCACGTTCACCGCCCCGATGGAGGGCTACGTGCAGCGCATGCTCTGGCTGGCCGCCGCCGAGGGCCGCATCCCCGCAGCCCACGCCGCCGACCCCTACGGCCCGCCGCTGCCCGGCGGCGAACGCGCCGCCGTGCTGGACGCCCTGGCGGCCGGCCGTGCCTGACCCCCGGCCGGACACGATCCGGCAGCTGTCCAGCAAGGTCGTCTACGACAACCCGTGGATGACGGTCCGCGAGGACCAGGTCGAGCGCCCCGACGGCACCCGGGGCATGTACGCCTACGTCGACAAGCCCGACTTCGTGCTGGTCGTCCCGATGGAGGACGACGGGTTCCACCTGGTCGAGGAGTACCGCTACCCGATGCGCCGCCGCTCCTGGAGCTTCCCCCAGGGCACGGCGACGGCAGCCAGCCGGGAGGAGGAGGCCAGGATCGAGCTGGCGGAGGAGACCGGGCTGCGCGCCGCGAGCTGGACCCTCCTCGGCGCGCTCGACAACGCCCACGGCCTGGTCAACCAGCAGCTGTACGTCTACCTCGCCACGGAGTTGCGCCGCGGCCCGGTCAACCGGGAGCACACCGAGCAGGACATGCTGCACCGGTGGGTGAGCCGCGCCGAGTTCGAGCGGATGATCCGCGCCGGCGAGATCAGCGACTCCAGCTCGGTCGCCGCCTACACCCTGCTGAGGATGGGGCTCACGCCAGGGTCTGGGTGACCTCGTCGCGCTCGGCGGTGTGGGTGACGACCGCCCGCGCGCCGTTGACCAGCGGCAGGTACGGCGGCACGTGGCCGCACTCGACGTCGGCCACGATGGGCACGCCGAGCCCGCCGAGCGCGTCGAGCACCGCCTCGTGCTGGGTGAGCGTGCGCAGCCCGGGAGCGCGGGTGCGGCCGACGAGGATCGCGGTGGCGCCGTCGAAGAAGCCGGCCAGCCGCATCCCGTGCAGGTTGCGGCAGATGGTGCCCGCGTCGTGCTCGCACGCCTCCACGTACACGATCAGCCCGTCGCCGGCCAGCGGCGCGGTGTCGAGGTAGGGCGTCCCGGCGAGGTTGCAGAGCATCTCGACGCAGCCGCCGATCAGCCGTCCCTCCGCCCGGACGTCGCCGTCGCCGTCCAGCCGGGTCCACCGGCCGGGCGTGTCGAGGGTGAACTCGTCGGAGCCGGGCGCGTTCTGCCAGTCGTCGAAGCCCTGCGCCCGGTAGCGGCCCGGCGGGGTCTGCGTGAACGTCGCGCCGGGCGGCATCGCCACGATGTCCAGCCAGCTCGCCAGCCCGTCGGGCACCCGGTAGGGGGTGTCCATCAGGTTGTTGCCGTGGACGGTCGCGACGCCGGTCAGCAGCGTCAGCGGGGTCAGGATCGTGGTGTTGTCGGAGTAGCCCACCAGCCAGGTCGGCTCGGCCTGGCGCAGCGCGTCCCAGTCGAGCAGCGGCAGCAGGTCGATGCAGGTGTCGCCGCCCCACGGCGGCACGATCGCCCTGATCGACGGGTCGGTGAGCATGTCCGTCAGCTCGCGGGCCCGCTCGGGGGCGGGCGCGCTGACGTGACCGGAGCCGTCCATGCAGGCGCCGACGACCACCTCGTAGCCGCGCGCCTCGACGGCGTGGATCGCGACCTGGAGGCGGTCGTTCAGGCTCTTGTCGACGCCGCTGGACGGTGAGGTGACCCCGACCCGGTCACCGGGCCGCAGGGGAGACGGATATCGCATCTCCGTTAACTAGCACGTACGCATCAGTCGAAACTAGCGAAATATGTGGCGGACATGTCCTCGTCGCCGTGGCCCTGGGCGTCGGCGCGGCGGAAACGCTCGCGGGCGGCGGCCACCACGTCCAGCCGGACGCCGGCCTCCCGGCCCGCCTCGACGATCAGGCCGGTGTCCTTCTCGGCGTTGCGCACGGTGAAGCTCGGCTCGAAGGAGCCGTCGAGGATCGCCCGCGACTTGACCTGGAAGTAGGCGCTGTCCATCGGCCCGCCCACGATCACCTCGCGGACCAGCTCGGGGTCCACGCCGAGGCCCCGGGCCAGGGCCAGCGACTCGGCGACGACGGCCGTCAGCGAGATGCCGAAGCTCACCGTGGCCATCTTCAGCCGCGACCCGGCCCCGGAGGCGCCGTCCTCGTCCAGCCAGAGCGTGCGCTGCCCGAGGGCGGCGAAGACCGGTTCGAGCGCCTGCCTGGCCTGTCCCGGCCCGGCGGCCAGGATGATCAGCGTGCCCTGCTCGGCCGGCTGCTTGGTGCCCTGCACGGGCGCGTCGACGAACGTCAGCCCGTGTGCCGCGGCCAGCTCCGCCAGCCGGGCCACGCCGCCGACGCCGACCGTGCTCATCTGCGCCCACACCTGCCCGGCGCGCAGCCCGGGGGCGGCGGCGGACACGGCGTCGTGGACGGCTCCGGCGTCGCTCAGCATCGTGATCACGACGTCGGCGCCGTCCACGGCCTCGGCCGGCGTGCCCGCGACCACCGCGCCCGCCGCCTCCAGCGGCTGCGCCTTCTCCCGCGTGCGGTTCCACACGCGGACGGGCAGGCCCGCCGCGAGCAGGTTGGCCGCCATGGGCGCACCCATGATCCCCGTTCCGAGCACTGCGACGCCGGTCATGTTCTCCCCCAGATCACGACTTCACCTCTACGGTAACCGGGCCCGGAACGGCGCTGGTCAGCGGCTGCCGTCGATGGCGATCCGCACCAGGTTGCGGCCCTTGACCCCGTACAGGGCGAGCCGGGACGGGTCGAGCGCCAGCTTGGGCTCGCCGCCGAACCACTGCCCCGCCAGCCCCTCCACGATCGGCTTCGCGGTGAAGGCGCGCAGGTCGACCTTGTAGACCTTGTCGCCGTCGGTGCAGTACGCCACCCGGCCCACCACGTGCAGGTCGCCGCCCTTCGAGCCGGTCTTGAGCGTCCGGGTGACCTTCCGGGCGCGCAGGTCCCACTCGAAGACGACGCCCGTGTTCGTCATCCCGTACAGGTGGCGGGGGCCGAGCGCGAGCGCGGAGATGTAGCGGGCGCCCGGGACGGGCTCGGCCTCCCACAGCAGCTCGCGCGCCGCCAGGTCGTAGGCGGCCAGGCGGGCGGTGGTCGTGACCGGCGGCAGGCCCAGCCCCTCCTGGGTGAGCGTGCCGAGGTAGGCGGTGCCGCGCCGGGTGACGACCGAGTAGACGGTCTGGCGCTCGACGGCGGGCCGCTGCGTCGCGTACGCGCCGGTGCGCGGGGCGTAGAAGGACAGGGCGCCGTTCATGTGGCCGGGCTCCGGCTGGGTCGGCATGACGAGCAGGCCGGTCCTGGCGTCCCAGGCCAGGTCGCGCGGGCGGTCCTGCTGGTTGCCGGTGCGCGCCAGCAGGGTCGCCTCGGCGTCGCCGGCCCGGTGGGAGTAGAGCGCGGCCTGGGTGTAGACGCCGATGTAGGTGGTGCCGTGGACGGTGATCATGGTCTTGGGTTCGCCGGGGATGGCCAGCCGGGTGGTCTCGCCGGTGGCCAGGTCGTGGATGTCGGCGCCGCTCTTGCCGCCCACGTAGACGCGCTCGCCGTCGGAGTGGACCGACATCGGCTCCTCGGCGGCGGCCCGGAAGCCGCGCTGCACCAGGTTGCGGTAGTCCAGCGAGCCCGTCGCCGGGTCGTAGACGAACACCGCGTTGTCCTGGACGCCGTACACGCGGCCCTCGTGGGCCAGGATGCGGTGGGTGGCGGCCTCGAAGTACGGCACGCCCAGCACCTCCAGCTCGCCGGTGTCGAGCCGGGCCCGGTAGAAGGTGCCGGTAGGGCGGCCGGCGAAGTAGGCGTAGCCGTCGTGGATCAGCACCGAGACGATGTACTTCTCGCCCGGGGCGGTGGCCTTGACGACCTTGTAGTCGGACGGGTCCGCCTTGTTCAGGATGACCAGCTCGGCGAGCGAGTTCATGCCGCCGGCGATGTGGGTGGCGGAGACGCTCAGGCTCGACACCCAGTCGCGGTCGGCCAGCTCGGGCGGCAGCAGGTCGCGCCGCTCCCCGGTGGCCCGGTCGATCGCGATCAGGTGGGCGTTGGCGCCGACGCCCGCGTAGACGTGGGTCTCGTCGGCCTGGATGCCGCGCACGTACGCCTCGCCGGGGGCCGCCTCGCCCAGGTCGCGGCCGGCGCCGGTGGCCGGGTCGTACTCCTTGACCTTGCCCGGCTCGGAGGTGCCCAGGTAGACCTTGCCGTCGGGGGAGGCGGCCAGGGTCCAGATGAAGTGGTCCGGGTAGGAGGCGACCTTGGTGACGGTGCCCGCGACGGTGTCGAGCTTGTAGAGGTCGGATCGGGAATGGGTGCCCACGTACACGTCGGTGCCGACCCGGCACATCGCCCAGACGCCGATGCCGGTGGGGATGTCGAAATGGGCGGTGACCGAATCCTGGGCGAGGTCGTAGGCGCCGACCACGTTGGGCGACAGGCCGCGCGAGCCGGCGTAGAGCACGCCGCCGACGATCTCGGCGTTGCCCAGCGGGCTGGCGACGCTGGCGGGGCCCAGGTCGGTGAGGGTTCCTTCGGGAGGTGCGGCGGCGTGGGCGGCGGTCGCTGGCGTCAGGGCGGGCAGCGCGGCGGCCGCCGTGGACGCGGCGGCCACCTGCAGGAAACGACGGCGGGGGATCATGTGCGGCTCCTGGGAAGGTTTGGCCGCACGCTATAACGGGCTGGTCCGTAATGTCTAGATCGAGAACAGCTCCGCCGCGTTGCGCCACGCGACCCGCTCGGCCGTCAGGCCCGTGAGCCCCGCCGCCGCGACCGCCCCGAACGCCGAGGACGGGTCGATCAGCGTGGCGTCCGTGCCGAACAGCAGCTGCCGGTCGTCCACCGCCGCCACCACCTCGGCGATCCGGCCCGCCGGGGCGTGCGACCAGCACGGCTCCAGGTAGAGCCGGTCGCAGCCGCGCGCCGCCTCGATCGCGTAGCGGTGGCCGTCGGCGCCCATGTGCCCGGCGATGACCCGCAGGCCCGGGACGTCCAGGCACACCTGGGCCAGGTCGAGCACCGAGGGCCCCCACGTGTGCACGAGCGCCGGCAGCCCCGCCTCGGCGGCCAGCTCCAGCGCGGCCCGCATCCGCGGCGAGGTCACCGGCGAGCCCGTGTAGTCCGTGTGGATCTTGACGCCGACCCACGGCCCGGTCAGGTCCCGCAGGTCCTCGGCCGCCTCGCGCAGCCGCCGCGGGTTGATTGTGACGTACCCGTGGAGCCGGTCCTGCCCCTCCAGCACCTTCGCCAGCGCCCGGTTGCCCGCCTGCGCGTCGTAGATGACCGCCTCGGTGGCCGACACGATCGCCTTGCCGATGCCGTAGCGGTCCATGGTGGCCAGGCTCGCCCCGGCCACGTCCATGGTGAAGAACCACGGCCCCCAGTGCGCGTGCACGTCGATGATCATGCCAGCAGCCTCCTCGCGTTGCCTCCGGCCACGGCCTCGACCTGGGCCGGGTCCAGCCCGCTCGTCGCCAGCCTGAGCAGCGGCACGATCGGCTCGTAGTGCGGCGCGCGGGTGCCGTGCAGCAGCCGCTCCACGCCCAGCTCGGCGGCGACGGTCTCCAGCGCGTCGGGGGAGTTGAGCAGCCGCGTCGAGGTGTGGAACCCGGGCTCCTCCAGCGCGGCCACCAGGAAGTCGCCCAGATGGTAGAAGTGCGTGTCGAGGAAGACGACCCGGGCGCCGATCCCGGCGAACGGCTGCCAGAAGCGGCGCACGTCGCCGCCGGTCAGCACCACCAGCCCGAGCTCCGCCGCCCGGCGGGCGACGTGGCGCACCGACGGGAACGACGCGTCCACGCCCTGCTCGTCCGGGAACAGCCGCACCGCCCGCACCCCGGCCCCGGCCAGCCGGTCGAGCTCGCGCCCGGCGCCGAGCGCGTCACGCAGGTCCACGGCGCCCACGGGCAGCCACCGTGACTCGGCGGCCAGGGCCAGCACCTCGTCGTTGCCCTGCCGTACGTCGAACAGGGCGGCCCGCAGGCTCGCGACCGCGCCGGCGCGGGTGCGGTGGCCGGCCAGGAGCCCGCCCACCGACTCCGGCGTGCCGGGCGGGCCGTCGCGGTCGGGGAAGGCCCCGACGAGCACGTCCACGTCGAGCGTCACCTCCAGGCCGCCGATCAGGCTCCAGGCGTCGAACGGTATTGCGGGCTGTTCCTCAATCGTCATGCGCGTCATCATGCCATTGACTAACCGCGCTCATATAGTTACGGTCTGGGCCAAAATCAGGCACAAATGAACGTGAGGTGGCCGGCGTGCTCCGATCCCTGCTCGTCGTGGTGGCGGGCCTGTTACCCGCGCTCGTCTCTCCCGGGGCCGCATCCGCCGCCCCCTCCCGCTGTGGCGACCCCGCCGTCACCACCTACGGCCCGGCCTCCGTCACCGCCGCCATCGTCGGCGCCGCCGTGCACGAGGGCCGCGCCTACGTCGTCAGCCGCGGCCCCAAGCCGCCCGTGATCGCCGAGATCGACCTGGCCACCCGCAAGGTCGTCAGGAGCGCCACGCTGCCCGACGGCCCCGCCGACGGCGAGCCCGAGGGCGGCTGGGCCGTCGCCGTGTCCGGCGGCAAGGTCTACGTCGGCACCTACCCCGTCCCCGACCTCTACAGCTTCGACATCGCCACCGGCGAGGTGGCCCATCTGCACTCCTTCGGCAAGGTCGGCGGCTTCGTGTGGAGCCTGGCCGCGGCCCCCGACGGCACGCTGTACGCCGGCACCTCCTCCGACGGGCGGGTGTGGGAGTACGTCCCCGGCACCGGCGCCGTCCGCCGCTACGGCGTGCTGGCCCAGGGCGAGCACTACGTGCGCGCCGTGGCCGCCGACGACCGCTACGTCTACGCGGGCCTGCTGGAGAAGAAGCTGCTCGTGCGGGTCGACCGCGTCAGCGGCGAGGTCACCCGGCTCGCCGAGGCCGGCGCCGCGTTCGGCGTCGTCACCCTCAACGGCGACCGCGTGGTGGCCGCCGCCGGGCCCGAGCTGATCGACGTCCGCAAGGACGGCACCGACCTGCGGCGGGTCACCGTCGAGACCGGGCTGCTCGACGCGCTCACCCCGGCCGCCGACGGCTCCGTCTACGCCGCCTCCCGCCCCGACGGCGCCGTCCACCGCTACCGCACCGGCGACAGCGCGCTCACCCGGGTCGCCGCCCCGCCCTCCTACGGCGACGAGACCCGCCTGCTCCACGTGACCGGCGAGAACGCGGTGCTGTCGTTCGCCGGCAGCGGCGGCCTGTGGGCGCTGGACGGCGGCACCGGCGCGGCCGAGTTCACCGACCTCATCGACGCGGGCATGCCGGCCGGCGCCGAGCGCACCCAGAGCATGGTGCTCGTCCCCGGCCGCGCCGTCTACGCCGGTGGCCACTTCGCCCTCGACATCCGCGACCTGCGCACCGGCGAGCAGCGCAGGATCCGGGTCCCCGGCGAGCCCAAGGCCATGGTCAGGGCGGGGGACAAGGTCTACGCCGCCATGTACCCCACCGGCGAGATCGTCTCCGTCGACGTGCGCACCGACGAGGTCCGCAGCCTCGGCTACCTCGGCCACGACCAGAAGCGGCCCTGGGACATCGAGTACGACCCGCGCACCGGCAAGCTCCTGGTCGCCACCTCGTCGCTGTCGGCGAGCGTCCCCGGCGCGCTGTCGGTCGTCGACCCGCGGACCGGCGCCAAGGACGTGTACGCCGGCGTCATCCCCGGCCAGAACCTCATGAGCCTGGCCCTCGACGAGGAGCGGGGCGTCGTCTACCTGGCCGGCGACGTGTTCGGCACCAGCACGCCGACGGCCTCCGTCGCCGCCTTCGACCTGGCCCGCCGTACCGTCCTCTGGCAGGCCGACCCGATGCCGGGCCACCGCACCTTCCAGGACGTCAAGCTGCACAAGGGCCTGCTGTACGCGTCGTTCAAGCGCGAGTCGGGCGCCTGGATGGCGATGGACCCCGAGACGCGGCAGGTCGTGCGGCAGGGCACGATCTCCGGCTACGGTGAGCTGACCACGCACCGGGGCCGCCTGTTCGCCTCGGTCTTCCGGGGCGGCGGCAACGCCTACGAGCTCGACGCCGGGCGCGGGGCCACGCTGCTGGCCACCGGGCTGGGTGACGAGTGGCACACCAATCCGCAGCTCCACTTCGAGCCCGGCTCCTGGAACGCCTGGGCGATCGTGGGGCGTGACCTGGCCCGCGTCCGGCTCGACCCGCGCTGCCCGCCCTTGACGCTCCCCGCCGGCACGTCGTAGGTTTCGGTCTGTGCCGAAATTGATCGTGGACGCCCACCGGCTGGCCGGTCCCGTGCCGTTCGACGACCTGCCGGTGGACCCGCGGCCCGACCTGGACCGCCTGGGCATCGACCGGGCCCTCGTGACCCACACCCTCAGCCTCTACTCCGACGCCGAGGCGGGCAACGACGCCCTCTTCGCGCTGTCAGACCCCCGGCTCGAACCGGTGCCCGTCGTGGTGCCGGCCGTGCCGGGGGCGTGCACCCCCGCCACGCCCGCCGCCGTGCGGGCGTGGGGGGCGCGCATGGTGCGGCTCTGCCCCGAACGGCACCGGTTCGACCTCACCGGCCCGATCGCGCTCCGCTGGCTCGCCGCCCTCCGCGACGGCGCTCTCCGCGACGGCGATACGGGGAGTGACGCCGGGCCGGGACGGCCGCCCGTCGTCGCCGTCGACCTCGACGAGACCAGCCCCGCCCAGCTCCGCACCCTCGCCGACCGGCTGCCCGGCCAGCGGATCCTCGTGCTGAACCCCGGCTACCGCCGCCTGCGCGCGCTGGCCGAGCTCATGGCCGAGGCGCCGGACGTCTGGGTGGAGAGCGGCACCGTCAACACCCAGGGCGGCGTGGAATGGCTGGCCGAACGGTTCGGAGCCGAGCGGCTGGTGTTCGGCACCGGCGCCCCGGTCGCCGACGACTGCGGCCCGCGCTTCCTGCTCGACCACCTCGACCTCACGCCGCACGAGACCGACCTGATCGCCGCCGGGTCCCTCGCCGCGCTGCTCGGAGACCGCCGATGATCCTCGACGCGCACGGCCACGTCGGCACCTGGCCCGACTTCCTCATCCCCGACCCCACCGCCGAGGGCCTGGTCGCCACCATGGACCGGCTCGGCGTCACCGCCGTGGGCATCAGCCACCTGCTCGCCGTCGGCCCCGACGCCGAACGCGGCAACCGGCTCGCCCAGGAGGTCGCCGCCCGCCACCCCGGCCGGTTCGGCGTCTGGCAGGTCTACAACCCCCACCACCGCACCCCGCTGGTCACCGACGGCGTGTGGGGCGTCAAGCTGCACCCCGACGTCCACCAGTGCCGCCTCGACGACCCCCGCTACGAGCCCGTCTGGCGGCTCGGCCTGCCGGTGCTCGCCCACGGCCAGACCGACTCGCCGTGGAGCGACCCCGCCCAGTTCGCCACCGTCGCCGCCCGGCACCCGGACGTGCCGCTCCTCATGGGCCACACCGGGCTGTGGCCGAACGGCTTCGCCCGCGCCGCCCGCCTGGTGGCGGACCACCCCAGCGTCCACCTGGAGGTGTGCGGCTCCAAGTCGACCGGCCGCTGGATCGCCCGCCTGGTGGAGCTGGCCGGGGCCGGACGTGTCGTGTTCGGCACCGATGCCTGCTTTCTCGACATGCGCCTCGGCTTCGGCCGCCTGGCGCTCGCCCCGCTGTCCGACGCCGACCGCGCCCTCGTCCAGGGCGGCAACCTGGCCCGCCTGCTCGGGAAGGGACTCCCATGACACTCGCCCTGCACGGCGGCACCCCCGTGCGCGCCACCCCGTGGCCCGCCTGGCCGCCGCCCCTCGACGCCGCCCAGCGCGAGCTCGTGACCGGCGTGCTGGACAGCGGCCTGTGGGGCGCCACCCAGGGCGGCTCCCTCGTCGCCGACCTCACCGCCGCGTTCGCCCGCGCCGCCCGCGTTCCGTACGGGGTCGCCGTCGGCAACGCGACGCTGGGCCTGTTCGCCGCGCTCAAGGGCCTGGGCGTGGGCCGGGGCGACGAGGTGATCGTGCCCGCCTACACGTTCGTCGCCTCGGCCACGGCGGTGCTGCTCGCGGGCGCCGTCCCGGTGATCGCGGACGTCGACCCGGAGCACCTGCACCTGTGCCCGCGCGCCGTGGCCGGGGCCGTCACGCCGCGCACCGCCGCCGTCATGCCCGTCCACCTGGCCGGCAGCCCCGCCGCCATGGACGAGCTCGCCGCCGTGGCCGCCCGCCACGGCCTCGCGGTCGTCGAGGACGCCGCCCAGGCCCACGGCGCCGCCTACCGTGGCCGCCCGGTCGGCGGGCTCGGCGACGCCGGCGTCTTCAGCTTCCAGTCCAGCAAGGCGATGACCGCGGGGGAGGGCGGGATGATCGTCTGCCGGGACGAGAGCGCGTACGAGGCCGTCTGGTCGGTGTGCAACGTCGGCCGCCGGCTCGGCGGCCAGTGGTACGGCCACCCGTCGGTGGGCTGGAACCTGCGGCTCACCGAGATCCAGGCCGCGCTCCTGCTGCCGTGGCTGGACCGCCTCGACGGCGAGCTGGCCCGCCGCGACGCGTTCTGCGCGGCGCTCACGGCCGAGCTGGCGCACCTGCCGGTGAGCGCCGTGCCCGCGCCGGAGGGGACCACGCGCGACTCGCGGCACCTGCTCATGCTGCGCGTCGAGGCCCCGGTGGACCGGGACTTCCTGCTGGCCGCCATGGCCGCCGAAGGGGTGCCGCTGGACGCCGGCTACCCGCCGCTGGGCGGCATGGACGCGCTCACCGCCGAGGGGGCGCGCGCCGAGCCCTGCCCGGCCGCCGAGCAGGCCGCCCGCGACGTGGTGTGGGTGCGCCAGTCGATGCTCATGGACGATCCGGCCCGCGCCTCCGACATCGCCGAGGCGCTGGCCAAGGTGCTGTCGGCCTAGATCCGCCGCAGGAGCTCGGCCGCTTCACGGATGTGGCGGTCGCCTCCGCCGGGCG
Organism: Nonomuraea sp. NPDC023979; assembly: GCF_040639085.1. NCBI lineage: Bacteria > Bacillati > Actinomycetota > Actinomycetes > Streptosporangiales > Streptosporangiaceae > Nonomuraea > Nonomuraea sp. NPDC023979. The sequence continues at coordinate 66,508 of NZ_JBEZZG010000018.1, read as the reverse complement.
CCGCGAGCCGTACCGGATCACCGGGGACGGCCGCGACGCGCTGCGCGAGGAGGTCGCCGACCTGGTCCGCTCCCGGCCCGCGCGGCCGCGCACGGTGCTCGGCCCGTGCGGCCGCGCACGGTGCTCGACCTGGCGCGGCGGCGTTCGCGGCGGCGGTGTCGGCCGGCGCGCTGGTGGCGGTGATCGCGCTCGGGCACCGCCGGGCCGTGCCGGAGCTCCAGGAGATCTATATTCGGCCCCAACCGTAACCGGAGTATTGACGGGAAAACCGTTCCTTCCTAGGTTTCGGTCATGACCTTAATCAAGCGAGCGTTCGCCGCCGCCGTGGCCGCCGTGGTGCTGGCCGCGCCGGCCGCCCCCGCGCACGCCGATGACCGGCTCACCGACCTGGGGGTGCCGCTGCAGGACGTGCTGCTCCTCGGCGGCACCGTCGCCCCCGGACCCGGCGGCACGCCCGTGCTCTGGGCCGCCTCCTCCGGGGCCCCGGCCCACCTCAACGCCGTCGACCCCGCCACCGGCGCCGAGGTGACCCGGCTCGACCTGCCCGGCGCCGCCGGAGCCTGGGCGGTGGACGCCACGCCCGACGGCAGCGTCTACGCCGGCACCTACGGCGACGGCCGCCTCTACCGCTGGACCCCCGGCGGCGGCGTCACCGACCTGGGCCGCCCGATCGCCTCGGAGAACTTCATCTGGTCCGTGGCCGCCGGCGAGGGCGCCACCGTCTACGGCGGCACCTACCCGGGCGGACGCCTGTTCGCCTACGACCCGGCCACCGGCGTGCGCGACTACGGCAAGCTGTCGCCGTCCCACTCCTACGTCCGCAGCGTCTCCTACGCCGACGGCAAGATCTACGCGGGCACCGAGAACCCGGCCGCCCTGTTCGAGGTCGACGCCGCCTCCGGCGCGGTCCGCCGGCTGCCGGCCCCGCCCGGCATCGACCTGACGGACCGGTGGGCCTACGACGTCGACGTGGAGGCCGGCTACCTGTACGTCCGGCTCGGCAGCGCGTTCCCGGCGCCGCTGCACGTGTGGGACATCGCGGCCGGCGCCTGGGTGGACGCGCTGGAGACGGCCCACGGCCTCGACGTGTCGCCACCCGACGACGAAGGCAGGGTCTACTTTGTAAAGGCGGGCGAGCTGGTCAGGTACGACCCGCGCACCAAGGCCGTCACGCCGACGGGGATGCCGTTCGTCGGCCGGGTGGCCAACACGCGCGGCATCGGCTGGGCCGAGCTGGGCCTGCCCGACTACCCGGGCAAGAGCCTGGTGGGCCTGCTGTGGCGCGGCATGATGTTCCGCTACAACCCGCAGACCGGGGCCAAGTCGTTCGTCCAGTCCGGGATCAAGGGCGAGCCGATCGACGTCACCGCCATCGCCGACGGCCCCGACGGGCGCGTCTACACCGGCGGCTTCCTCAACGGCGGCTTCGCCGCCCTGGACCCCGGCACCGGCGAGAGGGAGGAGTTCCACACCTTCTCCCAGACCGAGGCGCTGGCGACGCACCGGGGCAAGCTCTACGTCGGCGCCTACCCGGACGCCCGCCTCTACGCCTACGACCCGGCGCTGCCCTGGAACAGCCCCGAGTACTCGCCCAGCCCCGAGCCCGGCCCGGCGCCGAACCCGGCCAGGCTCGCGGACTTCGCCGCCGACAAGCAGATCAGGCCCCGCGCCCTGACCTCCGCCGGTAAGTACCTGGCCGCAGGCACCATGCCCGACCTGGGGCACCTCGGCGGCGTCCTGGCCCTGTGGGACCCGGAGACCGGCGCGCTCAAGCACGCCGAGCGCAACGTGGTCAAGGACCAGAGCATCGTCTCGCTCGCCTACCGCGACGGCGTCCTGTACGGCGGCACCTCCATCTACAGCGGTCAGTCGGCGACCGAGCCCACCCAGCCGGAGGCCAAGCTGTTCGCCTGGTCGGTCAGGCACGACAAGCTGCTGTGGGAGATCGTCCCGGCCCCCGGCAAGCCCGCGATCCCGGCGCTGACCTTCGACGACCGCGGCCGCCTGTGGGGCATCGCGGGCGGCGAGGTGTTCGGCGTGAACGTCCACGCGCGCAAGGTGGTCGACCGCCTCACGCTCTCCGCCAGCTCCAGCTCCGGCGGCCAGCTCGCCTTCAACGCCGCGGACAGGCTCCTGTACGGGGCGCACGCGGGCAAGGAGGCGTTCACCCTCGACCCGAGGACGCTGGCGCGGGCCGTGATCAAGCAGGGGCCGGTGCACCACCTGGCGGTGCACCGGTCGGGAGACGTGTACTTCGCCGAGGGTCCGAAGCTGTTCCGCTACCGGCCCTGAGCCTAGGATCGATCCCGGACCCAGCCTGCCGGGAGGACCGCCGTTGGACGTCGTCCCCTTCGACAGCGCGCCGGCCGAGCCCGCCGGCCGGCTGCTCGCCGACGCGCACCCGGGCGAGCCGGGGCGTGGCGGGCTCGACCCGGCGGCGGCCCGGCGCCGGCACTTCCGGGCGGAATGAGGGGGCGCGATGCACGCCACGGGACCGTCGCGGATCATCGCGGTGCGGCACGGCGAGAGCGAGGCCAACCTGGCCTACCGGGAGGCCGGTGACGAGCCGCTGGTCTACGGGCGGGGCGACGACGAGGTCACGCTGACGCCGCTCGGCAGGGAGCAGGCCGCGGCGCTCGGCGCGCTGCTGGCCGCGCTGCCGGAGGAGGAGGCGCCCGACCTGGTCCGCTGCTCGCCCTTCCGGCGGGCGCTCGACACCTGGGCGATCGCGCGCCGGGTGTGGGGCGCCGATCCGCCGGTGACGGTGGACGAGCGGCTGCGCGACCGCGGCAGGGGAGAGCTGGGCCGCTACAACGAGGCGGCGATCGCGCTGCGCCGCCCGGAGGAGCTGGCCCGGCTGCGGGCCGAGGGCGAATACCGCTACCGGCCGCCCGGCGGGGAGTCGTTCGGCGACGTGGCCGCCCGCGTCCGTGACTTCCTGGCGGGCCTGCGCGGGCGGGCCGACGGGCGGCGGGTGCTGATCGTGGCGCACGACGCGGTGGTGCTGGCGCTGCGCCACGTCATCGCCGAGGCGCCCGACGCCGATCTGGCGGAGCTGGACGCGTTCACGCCGATCCGCAACGGCTCGGTCTCCACCTGGCACACGGTCGGCGGCCGGCTGACGCTGCTTGACTTCAACGCCGGGGGCCACCTGTAGGGGTCAGGTGGTGACGATCTCGTCGGCGCGCGCCCGGGTGCCGTCGGCGGCGAACCACGCCTCCTCCTTGGCGAACCACGTCCGCCAGCTCGGCTCCAGGTGGGCGCCGTCGCGCGCCAGCACCCGGCGCAGCCGGACGTCCTCGTCGGCCTCGACCCAGACGGTGAAGGCGAGCAGGTGGGCGGCCGACGCCCTGGCGGTGCCGACGCCCTCGATGATCAGCGTGGGGGCGACCGGCACCACGATCCGCCCGGTGTAGGCGGCCCGTACCCAGTCGTAGCGCCGGAAGGCGCCGGGGCGGCCCTGGCCGAGCGGGCGCAGGACCTGCTCGTCGAGGGCGGCGAACCAGGTTTCCGGGCCGTCGTCCCAGTGCACGGGGAAGTCGTCGCTGTGCACCACCTGGCAGCCGAGCGCGGCGGCGAGCGCGCCGGCGAACGTGGTCTTGCCGGAGCCGGCCGGACCGTCGACGGCGACGACGCGGACCGGGCCGCACGACGGTGGGCGTTCGAGGACGCGCCGGGCCAGGGATTCCACGCACTCAGGGTAGGAGGAGACTGGAGTGCGGAGGCGAGGAGATATGCTTCCGCTTCCGAACCGGCTGGAGGTTGATCTTGCGCGGACCCCTGGGTGACATCGTCGTGCTCGACCTTTCCAGGGCCCTCGCGGGCCCGCACGCCGCGCAGATGCTCGGCGACCTGGGCGCCAGGGTCATCAAGGTGGAGCACCCCGACGGGGGAGACGAGTCGCGGGGGTGGGGACCGCCGTTCGTCGGCCCGGACGAGGAAATTTCGACATATTTCCTGGCGGCGAATCGTAACAAGCAGTCCATCGCCGTGGATTTGAAGTCCGACGCGGGCAGAGACCTCGTCGAACGGCTGGTCCGCCGCAGCGACGTGCTGGTGGAGAACTTCCGCACCGGGGTGCTCGACCGGCTGGGCCTGCCGGTCGAGCGGCTGCACGAGCTCAACCCTCGCCTGGTCGTCCTGTCCATCACCGGGTTCGGGCACGACGGCCCCGAGGGCGGCCGGCCGGGATACGACCAGATCGCGCAGGGGGAGGCTGGGCTGATGTCGCTGACCGGGCCGCCCGGGGAGCCCCACCGCGTGGGCGCCTCGGTGGCCGACCTGCTGGCGGGCATCCACGGTGCGTACGGGGTGGTCGCCGCCCTGTACGAGCGCGAGCGCACCGGCCGGGGCCGGGTCGTGCGGACGTCGCTGCTGGCGGCGGTCACCGGCGTGCACTCCTACCACGGCACCGCCTGGACCGTCGGCGGGCGGGTGCCCGCGGCGGGCGGCAACCACCACGCCACGATCGCCCCCTACGGAGCCTTCCGCTGCGCCGACGGCATGCTGCAGATCGCCGCGGCGAACGACGGCCAGTGGAAGAAGGTCGCCGCGCTACTCGACATTGACCCTGATATGGCGAAATATGCGACCAACAGGGACCGATTCACGCACCGGGATGAGCTGATCGCCGACATGGAGAAGGCCCTGGCCGCCCACGACCGCGCCCACTGGCTGGCCAGGCTGGGAGAGGCCGGCGTGCCCGCGGGCGCGATCCGGTCCATCGACGAGGTCTACGCCTGGGAGCAGACCCGCTCGCAGGGCCTCGTGGTGGAGGTCGACCACCCGGTGCTCGGCCCCATCGAGCTGCCGGGGCCGCCGCTGCGCTTCGACGGCCTCGACGGCGTGAGACACACGCCGCCCCCGGCCCTCGGCCAGGACGGCGACGCGGTGCTGCGCTGGCTCACGGAGCTCGAAGAGCGGGAGCGATGACGGCGATCCGGCGGCACCGCACGAGGAGCTCGTGCGTCAACCTTGCATCACCGGCTGACGAGAGGGAGCGATGGTGAGCCGTCCGGACGCGCGCACACTGATCGACACGGTCCTCGACGGGGGCTCGTGGAAGTCGTGGGACGCGCCTCCCGCCGACCCGGCCGAGCCGGGCTCCTCCTACGCCGAGGAGCTGGCCGCGGCCCGGGTCAAATCCGGCTACGACGAGGCCGTGCTGACCGGCGAAGGGCTGCTCGGCGGGCGCCGCGTGGCCGTCGTGGCGTCGGAGTTCTCGTTCATGGCCGGGTCGATCGGCGTGGCGGCCGCCGAGCGGATCGTCGCCGCCGTCGAGCGGGCCACCCGCGAACGGCTGCCGCTGCTGGCCGCGCCCGCCTCGGGCGGCACCCGCATGCAGGAGGGCGCGACCGCGTTCGTCCAGATGGTCAAGATCACCGCGGCGGTGCAGCAGTTGCGCGCGGCGGGCCTGCCGTTCGTCGTCTACCTGCGCCATCCGACGACCGGCGGCGTGTTCGCCTCCTGGGGTTCGCTCGGGCACGTGACGGCGGCCGAGCCGGGCGCGCTCATCGGGTTCCTCGGGCCGAGGGTGTTCGAGTCGCTGCACGGCTACCCGTTCCCGGCGGGCGTGCAGGTGGCGGAGAACCTGTTCGAGCACGGCCTCATCGACGCCGTCGTCGCCGCCGAGGACGCCCGCGAGATCGCGATCAGGGCGCTGTCGGTGCTGTCGGCCGAGCGCCGCGGCCTCGACCCCGGCCCCGCCCCCGAGGAGGACCTGCGGCCCGTCGAGGCGTGGGAGGCCATCACCCGCTCCCGCCGCGACGACCGGCCCGGCGTGCGGGCGCTGCTCAAGCTCGCCGCCACCGACGTGACCCCGCTCAGCGGCAGCGGCGAGGGCGAGAACGAGCCCGGCCTGGTGCTGGCCCTGGCCAGGTTCGGCGACGCCCCGGTCGTGCTGCTCGGCCAGGACCGCCAGCACCAGCGTGCCCGCTCACCCCTCGGCCCCGCCGGGCTGCGGGTCGCCAGGCGCGGCATGCGGCTGGCCGCCGAGCTGGGGCTGCCCCTGGTCACCGTCATCGACACGGCCGGCGCGGCGCTGTCGAAGTCCGCCGAGGAAGGCGGCCTGTCCGGCGAGATCGCCCGCTGCCTGGCCGAGCTGGTCATGCTCGACGCGCCCACGGTCTGCCTGCTGCTCGGCGAGGGCGCCGGCGGCGCCGCGCTGGCCCTGCTGCCCGCCGACCGGGTGCTGTGCGCGCAGCACGCCTGGCTGTCGCCGCTGCCGCCCGAGGGCGCCTCGGCCATCCTCTACCGCAGCGTCGACTTCGCCCCCGAGATCGCCCAGGCGCAGCGGGTGCGCGCCACCGACCTGCGCCGCGACGGCATCGTCGACCGCGTCGTCCCCGAGCTGCCCGACGCCGCCTACGAGCCGCGCGCCTTCTGCGAGCGCGTCGGCCGGGCGCTGGAGCACGAGATCGCCGGCCTGCTCGCCCAGCCACCCGCCGACCGGCTCGCCGCCCGGCTGGCCCGCTACCGCCACCTGGGCGGCTGAGTCACGGCACCGGGACGCGCTCGACGCGGATGGAGACGACCTCCTCGCGCGGCACCACGACCTCGTAGGCGCCGTGGTCGACCATCCAGTAGCCCAGCGCCTCGGCCTTCATCCCGCTGTGGCCGGTGTAGGCGATGTGCAGGCCGTCCTCGTCCTCGTCCAGGACGATGCACGGCTCGCCGCCGAACGCGCCCACGGTGCGCACCAGCACCAGCCACTCCAGCTCCGTACGCGCCACCGTGCGCCGCCAGTAGCCGGAGGCCGCCTCGAACCCGTCGAGCTCCTCCTCGCTGAACAGCACCACCTGCTCGTCCGGACCCAGCGCGGCAGGCAGCGTGCGCTCGCCGAAGCGGGCCACGAACCCGGAGGCGACAGGGATGAGCTCGTCGTTCATGCGGCCGGCCGCCACGTGAGACCGTCGTACTCGGCGAAGGGCCGTTCGCCCTCGGCGGTGACGTGCACGATGCTCGCGCCCGCCGGGATCGGCATCGGCGTCGTGTGGAACTGCGGCACCACGTGCTCGCGCGAGGTGGTGAACCCGTTGCCGGCGAACGGCGGCGCGTCACTCCAGTCGCCGCCCATGTGCGGGCCGTAGGGCACCGCGTAGGTGTCGACGTCACGTGCCTGCCAGCGCATCACGTAGAGCTCGGGCACGCCGGCCGTCAGCTCCGAGCCGTCGAACGACAGGTCGAGGCCGTAGTAGAGCTGCTCGGGCGTGGTCAGCCTGGCGCAGTCCTGCACCCGGTAGACGAAGCCGGAGATGACCGTGCGTTTGCCCGCCAGATAGGGCACCAGCAGACGCGGCGGGACCACCTTCTGCATCTGCGTTCCGCTCATGATGACCACTTTACGGTCGCTCGACCCCGAGCACCCGATGTTCAAGGCATGGCAAGGTCGCGCGGGCGGCCGCGGTGGCCTCCGGATCGAGCTCCACGACCTGCACGCCCGGCGGCGTGCCCAGGTCGGCGCGGACCACGCCCAGCGGGTCGACCAGCATGCTGCGGCCCACGCCGTAGCCGTCGCCGGACTCGGCGGGGTTGGGCGCCTGGCCGACGGCGGCGGTCCACATGGTGTTCTCCAGCGCGCGGGCGCGCACCAGCGTGACCCAGTGGTCCTCCTTGAGCGGCCCCGACCCCCACGCGGCGATCACCGCGAACAGCTCGGCGCCCCGGTCGACCAGCGCCCTGGTCAGCTCGGGGAAGCGGATGTCGTAACAGGTGACGAGCCCCACGCGGAGCCCGGCGAGCTCGACGACCACCGGCTCGGCGCCCGGCGCGACCAGCTCCGACTCCTTGGCGCCGAACGAGTCGAACAGATGGATCTTGCGGTAGGCGGCGCGGATCCCGCCGTCGGCGCCGATCGCGACGGCGGTGTTGCGCACCCGGCCGTCGCCCGGCTCGAACACCCCGGCGATCACCGCGAGGCCGTGCCGCCGCGCCGCCTCGGCCAGGCCGGTCACGAACGGCCCGTCGAGCGGCTCGGCCAGCTCGGTGATCCGCCTGCCGTAGCGGGTGAGCGTGGCCTCGGGGAAGATCGCCAGGTCGGCGCCCTCCGCCTTGGCGAGGGCGTCGCGGACTCGTGTCAGGTTGGCCGCCGGGTCAGGAGACACCGGGATCTGGCAGAGGGCGATTCTCGTCACGGCCCGACTCTAACTTGTTGGGCACGTACCGGAACCAGGTGAGGCACCGCCAGATCCACTCCAGCGGCCCGTAGCGGAAGCGGGCCAGCCACCACCGGCTGAAGACCCCCTGGACGAGCAGCGTCACCGCCGTCAGCCCGAGCACCGACCAGCGGGTCGGGTCGGCGGCCAGCAGCGGCGCGGCCAGCACGATCACCACCGTGCCGCTCACGTAGTTGGTCAGCGCCATTTTGCCCAGCGGCTCCAGCGCCGCCGACAGCCACGGCCGCAGCACCAGCAGCAGCCCCGTCACGTACGCCGACGCCCCGGCGACCGCGCCCGCCAGGTAGAGCGACCAGTCGCCGGTGGAGTTCCAGGCGGCGGTCAGGAACACGACGGCGAGCACGCTCACCACGAACCCCGGCGCCAGCAGCCGCCGCGACGGCCGCAGCCGCATCAGCCCCATGCCGATCAGGAACGCCGCCGGGATCAGCAGCGGCCCGTTGGAGACGAACGGCGGCGCGTCCTCAATGCCCAGGTAGCCGCCGCCCGACATGACGCTCCACGCCAGCAGCGCCACCCCCAGCAGCAGCGGAAGCAGCCCGCCCGGCAGGAACGAGGCGGGCAGCAGCACCAGCACGCCGAAGAACGCGTAGTCGGTCAGCACCTCGCCCGGGTACCACCGGTGCTGGACCAGCCCGAACCCCATCAGCCACGCCAGCCGCCTGGCCAGCGCCCACCGGTCGGACCCGCGCAGGAACAGCACGAAGCTGATGCCGAACAGCAGCGAGAAGATCGGGTAGAAGCGGCTCTGGAAGAACGTGTCGACCACCTGGTCGATGCCCGTCTGCGGCTCGTGCGGCGCGTGCTGCCAGGTGTTGACCAGCATGATCCCGCCCACCGCGAACCCGCGGAGGGCGTCGAGCTCACGGATGCGTGCGACGCTGCCCAAGTGAATCACCCTACGGGTAATAGTGTGAGGCTGTGACGGAACCACTTGTCTCCCGGATGCGCTCCTTCGGCACGACGATCTTCGCGGAAATGAGCGCGCTCGCCACCCGCACCGGCGCGATCAACCTGGGCCAGGGCTTCCCCGACACCGACGGCCCGGCCGCCATGCTCGACCGGGCCGTGCACGCGATCCGCTCGGGCGCCAACCAGTACCCGCCGGGCCCCGGCGTGATGGAGCTGCGCCAGGCCGTCTCCGAGCACCGCCGCGAGCACTACGGCCTGTCCTACGACCCGGCCGGCGAGGTGCTCGTCACCGTCGGCGCCACCGAGGCGATCGCCGCCGCCGTCCTGGCGCTGTGCGAGCCCGGCGACGAGGTCATCGCGTTCGAGCCGTACTACGACTCCTACGCGGCCTCGATCGCGCTCGCCCAGGCCCGCCTCGTCGGCGTCACGCTGCGGCCCGTGGCCGGCCGCTTCACGTTCGACCCCGCCGAACTGCGCGCCGCCGTCACCTCCCGCACCCGGGCGATCCTCGTCAACTCCCCGCACAACCCCACCGGCACCGTGCTCACCCGCGACGAGCTGACCGTCATCGCTGATCTGTGCCGCGAGCACGACCTGATCGCCATCACCGACGAGGTGTACGAGCACCTCACGTTCGACGGCGTCGAGCACGTACCACTGGCCACGCTGCCCGGCATGCGCGAGCGCACCGTGATGATCTCCTCGGCGGGCAAGACGTTCTCCGTCACCGGCTGGAAGACCGGCTGGGTGTGCGCGCCCGCGCCGCTCGTGACCGCCGTGCAGTCGGTCAAGCAGTTCCTCACCTTCACCGCGAGCGCGCCCTGGCAGGTCGCCGTCGCCTACGGGCTGCGGCACGAGGGCGCCTGGGTGGCCGCGCTGCGCGACTCCCTCCAGGACAAGCGCGACCGGCTGATGGAGGGCCTGGCGGCGGCCGGGTTCGAGGTGTTCGGGCCGGCCGGGACGTACTTCGTGCAGACCGACATCCGGCCGCTCGGCTTCACCGACGGGCTCGCCTTCACCCAGCGGCTGCCCGAGCTCGCCGGCGTGGTCGCCATCCCCACGCAGGTCTTCTACGAGCACCCCGAACGCGGCCGGCACTTCGTCAGGTTCGCCTTCTGCAAGAAGGACGAGGTCATCGACGAGGCCGTGACCCGGCTCAAGCGCCTGTCGGCCTGAGCCGGGCCGGCCCCGGCTGGTCTCCTCAGCCCCGGTCGACGTCGTCGACCTCGTCGACCTCGTCAGCCCTGGTCGTCCGCCGCCAGGTCCACGATCGCCGCCACCGGCCCGCCGCCCGACGGGCCCTGGTGCACGGCCGCCACCGACACGAACACCGCCGGATCGCCCGTGACGGCCGCGGCCACCCCGCCCACCGCGGCCTTGATCTGGCGGTGCCAGTGCACGTCGGAGTCGTCCAGCATGATGTTGCGCCGCCCCCGCACCCGCCCCGACGGGTCGGCCTCGCACTTCATGAACACGTTCACCAGCCGCCCGCCCAGGTCGGAGTGGTGCGGCCGCTCCGGCAGCGCCAGGCCGGCGTCGCGGATCGCCGCCCATATGCCGTCGGCGTCCAGCGCGTCGCGCATCACCGCGTGCCCCGCCCGATAGCGCCCGCCGATGCCGCGCACGTTGCCCACCAGCACGATCTGCGCCCGGTCCAGCTCCACCCCCGACGAGCACGACGCCACCGAGGAGTAGAGCGACAGGTCCTTGTGGATCTGCTCCGCCGACGGCATCGCGATCTCCCCGAGCGCCACCGCCACCCCCAGCGCCGTGGTCGAGTTGGACAGGTCCATCGACGGGCCCGTCTCCTCGATCGCGGTGTCCTGGCCACGCTCCCGCGCCTCGGTGATCGTCGCCAGCGTCAGCAGCGGCGTCTTCGTCTGCACGTAGTGGACGTCACGCGGGTCGTCGATACCGGCGAGCTTCATCGCCTCGCGCACCCCCGCGGCCACCTTCTCCACCATGGCCGGCCTGCCGATGTCCTCCGGCAGGATCACCTCGCTCATCGCCACCCCGACCGACACGCGCGGCTCGTCCGACGGCACCGCCCGCGCCGGGTCGAGCGTCGCGAAGATCGTGGCGTGCGGGCTCAGCACCCCGTCGGTGCCGCCCGACCACACCAGCGGCACGCTCTCCGGCGCCGGATGCCCCCGCGACGCCAGCACCTCACGGAAGGCGCGGTCGGCCAGGATGCGCGTGTAGTCGTTCACGCCGCCGTTGCCCTCGGTCTTGCCCACCACGGCCAGCACCCGGTGCGCCTCGATCACCCCGTCGTCGATGAGCCGCGCCAGCCCCGACGCGTCGGTCACGCTCTCGATCGGCACCTTGCGCACTTCGATCGGATCCGGCATCCGCCCGCCCCTTCCCGCCACGTCGATCGGCATACCCAGCCTGACGCTAGTGACGCCGCCGCACGGCCACACCGGCAATGTGTGCCAGTAGGGTCCAGGTGTGATTCGTGAAACCGTCGCCAACGGGATCAAGCTGACGTACCGCGAAGAAGGCGACCCGGCCGCGCCGGCGCTCGTGCTCCTGCACGGGCGGACCGCCGACCACAACGACTGGAACGGCATCACCCAGCACCTCGCCAGGCGCCACCACGTGCTCGTACCCGACCTGCGCGGCCACGGCGCCAGCGACCGGCCCGGCACGTACGCCATCCCCGACATGGCCGAGGACGTCGCCGGCCTCCTCGACGCCCTCGGCATCGACCGCGCCGTCGTCGTCGGCCACTCCCTCGGCGGCATGGTCGCCTACCACCTGGCCATGAACCACCCCGGCCGCGTCACCCGCCTCGTCATCGAGGACTCCGCCGCCCCCGAGCCCATGCACGGCCGCGCGCCGCTCGTGGAGGACGACTCCACCGGCTTCGACTGGCGCATGATGCACGACACCGAACGGCAGTTCCTCGACCCCGACCCGGCCTGGCTCGCCGGGCTCGCCCGGATCACCGCCCCGACGCTCGTCATCTCCGGCGGCGCCGCCAGCCCCTTCCGCGCCGACCGCCTCGCCGCCCGCATCCCCGGCGCCGCCCTCGTCACCATCGAAGCCGGCCACCTCGTCCACGTCACCAACCCCAAGGCCTTCAAAGCGGCCCTGGACACCTTCCTCTCTGCCTGACTCCCGCCCCTACAAGCCCCCCACCCCGTCGAGGGAACCCGCCCTCCAGCCCACCCCGACCCCGGGCCCGTACGCACCACCGGCCTACCGAACGCCCCGCCGCTCACCTCGGGGGAGCACTGCCCCGCCCCTCTTGGGGGCGCGCCTTCGGGCTGGTGCGGCGGCCCACCCCGGGTGGTCGCACGGGTGAGGGAGGAGACGGCGTGGGCCGCGCGAGCTCGGGCCGCGCCTTCGCGCCTGGCGCGGCGGCTCCACGGGTGTGCGGCGGCGGCTCCGGGGTCGCGGAATTGGCGCTCGGGCAGTGTCCCGGACGGAGGCCCCCGGCAGGCGCTCCCCTTACGGGGTCAGCCCGGCGTGCTGCGGAGGGGCGGTGCCGTGGAGGCCGGACGGGGTCAGGTGAGGCAGGCGCGGAAGACGGCGGTGAGCCGTTGGACGACCTTGTCGCGGGGCGTCGTCGTGGCCGGGCCGAAGAGCTGGCGGAACTGGCCGCTGCCCATGACGATCGCCGTGGCGATCGTGGCGCGCAGCTCGGCGTCCTCACCCGGCAGGCGGTCGACGAGCGGCTCCAGGATGGCGGTGCGGACCCGGTCCTTGGTGATGCTGCGGATCTCGGCGCTGGACCCGGACCGGGTGAGGGTGGCGAGCACCGGGCTGTCGGCCTCGGAGCCGAGCCGGTCGGCGACGTACTCGGCGAGCCGCACGGCCAGGTCGTCGCCTTCGTCGAGCACGCCGGGGAAGCGCCCCTGCTGGGCCAGCACCTCGGCGAACAGCTCCCGCTTCGACCCGAAATATCGGTTGATGAGCGCGACGTTGGCGTTCGCCTCGGCGGCGAGCATGCGCATGGTCACCTCGTCGTAGCCGTGCTCGGCGAACAACCGGCGGGCCGCGTCGAGGATGCGCCGCCGGGTGCCCTCCCGGCTCCTTGGTTCCACGATGACGACAATAGGGGGCCCGCCAAGCGCCCCAGGCCAACGCGACGCGGGAATACTGGCCGTTATCGCCCGCCTTGGACTGTGTGACCGTAATGTCATAAAGATCCGTCAGGGTGGGAAGGGTGGGTACGAAGCTCGGCGATCACATGCGGGAGCGGCTGCGGACGTTCGGGCTGACGGCTCCCTCGATCGCGCAGTCCGCCGTGGGCTCGGCCGTGGCGTGGATGATCGCCACGCAGTTCCTCGGGCACACGCGTCCCTTCTTCGCCCCGATCGCGGTGCTCATCAGCGTCGGCATCGGCCTCGGCCAGCGGCTGCGCCGGGTGGCGGAACTCGTCGTGGGCGTCAGCCTCGGCGTCGGCGTCGGCGACCTGCTGGTGGCCTGGATCGGCTCCGGCCCCTGGCAGATCGCCCTCGTGGTGGCGCTGGCCATGGCGACCGCCGTGCTGCTCGACAGCGGCGCGCTGTTCGCCGCGCAGGCCGCCTCCTCGGCCGTGCTGGTCGCGGCGGTGGTGCCCGGCGACGACATGGGCGGCTTCGACCGCATGCTCGACGCGCTCACCGGCGGCGTCGTCGGCCTGGCCGCCGTGGCGCTCATGCCCGCCAGCCCGCTGACCATCGCGGCCAAACACGCCTCCGGGGTGCTCGACGCGCTGTCCACGGCGCTGGAGCAGGCGGCGGTGGCGATCGAGAAGCGCGACGCCGACCTGGCCGCCGAGGCGCTGGAGGAGGCGCGCGGCACCCAGGCGGCGGTGGAGGAGTTCGAGCAGGCGCTGCAGACCAGCAAGGAGATCATCATGATCTCCCCGATGCACTGGCACCGCCGCGCCAGGCTCGCCCGGTACGAGACGGCCGCCGAGCCCGTCGACCACGCGCTCAGGAACGCCCGCGTGCTGGCCCGCCGCACCCTGGCCGCGCTCGGCGAGTACCCGCCGCCCCCGCCCGCGCTGGCCGACTCGCTCCGTGAGGTGTCGGAGGCGGCGCTGCTGCTGCAACTGGAGCTGGGCGCGGGCCGCGAGCCCGTGCTGGCCAGGCAGGCGCTGCTGGCCGTCGCCACCCGCCAGCGCCCCGAACGCCTGGGCTTCTCCGCCGACGTGATCGTGGCCCAGCTCCGCTCGATCGTGGTCGACCTGCTCCGGGCGACGGGCACCGGCGAGGAGGAGTCGACGGCCGCCCTGCCCCCCGTGAACGTCCCACCCCGCCCCTGACCCTCCCGTCCCTCGCTGCCCCGTCCGCCCCTGACCCGTCTCACGGCCGCACGTCATGGAGTCGTCGTACGGGATCGGCGGCGTGAGCCTGGTGGGCGGGGCGGGAGGGGGCGCGGGTAGTCTCGGACGCTGTGCCGAGCATTCCGCAACCCCTCGACCCCGACGACGACGGCGGCGTCGCGCCCGCCGTGGCCGCCGCGCTGGACGACTACCAGCGGGGTGCGGCGGGCCCCGACCGGGTGCTCAACGCGCTCACCGGCGCCCGCCTCCTGGTGCCCGTCGTGGCCCTGCTCACCGAGTCCGAGGTGGGCGAGCACGGCCTGCGGCAGGAGAAGGAGAGCGAGATGGCCCTGCCCAAGCTCGTCGGCAAGGACGGCAGGCAGGCGGTGCTGGCGTTCACCGGCACGGAGGCGCTGATCAGGTGGCGTCCCGACGCCCGGCCGATCCAGGCGAGCACGCTGCAGGTGTGCCGGGCGGCCGTGGGGGAGGAGGCGGCGGCGGTGGTCGTGGACGTGGCGGGCCCGGTGACGTTCGTGATCGAGGGTGACGTGCTGCGGGCGCTGGCCGCCGTCGAGTCCGGCACGCTCGACCAGCTCCCCGGCGTGACCGTCGCCCGCGTCGAGCCGGTCGCCCGACGCCGCTGGTTCCGCCGCCGCACGAACTGAGCCCGCACGAACTGAGCCCGCGCGGACGGGACGCGGGTCAGGAGCCCGACTCCGGCCACTCCTGCTCCTCCTGGTCGACCATGGACACGCAGCTGCCCTCGATGTACCGGGCGAGGGGCTCCAGCAGGACGGGCGCCAGCACGAAGGTCGAGAGGACGACGGCGATCCTGGTGAATTCGTCCCCGCCCATCTGGAAATCCTCCGACGGCCGGGCCCGCGCCCGCAATAGTGTCGGGCCGTGCTCGCACTGCTGGGGGTGCTCGGCCTCGTCGCCGGTCGCTACGTCAGGACCCTGGCCGCCGCCTTCGCCCCCGACCCCGCCGACCATCGGGCCGAGGCCCGCGCCGCGCTGCGCGCCCTCGTGCGCACCGTCCCGGTCCCGGCCTGGCCGCCGCTGCCCGAGGTGGTCACCGCGGTCGTGACCGTGCTCGTGGCCTGGCGGGCCGGTCTGCCGTACGTGTACGCGGCGGTGGCGGGGACGGCGCTGGCCTTCGTCGACTGGCGCACCAGCCGCCTGCCGGACGTGATCACGCTGCCGTCGTACCCGATCCTGGCGCTGACGCTGCTGCCCACCGGGGAGCTGCCCAGGGCGCTGCTCGGCGGGCTCGCGCTGGCCGCCGCGTACGGCGTGCTCTGGTTCGTCAGGCCGGCCGATCTGGGGCTGGGCGACGTCAAGCTGGCCGGGCTGATCGGCCTGGCGGGCGGGGCGCTCGGCTGGCAGGCGTGGGCCGTCGCGGCGCTGGGCGGGCAGTTCCTGGGCGCCCTGTACGCGGTCGTCCTGCTGGCCACCCGGCGCGCGACACGCGCGACCCAGTTCCCGTTCGGGCCGTTCATGCTGCTCGGCGCCCTGGCCGGGCTCTGTCTCGGTGGATGAACGCCGGACATCCCACTGGGCCGCGCATGGAAGACTTGGAGGCATGTTGCGCTGGTTGACTGCCGGAGAGTCTCACGGCCCCGAGCTCGTTGCCGTTCTGGAAGGCCTGCCCGCCGGGGTCGAGGTGACCACGGCCGCCATCGACGAGGCGCTGCGCCGGCGCCGCCTCGGCTACGGGCGCGGCGCCCGCATGAAGTTCGAGCAGGACGAGGTGACGATCGTGGGCGGGGTGCGGCACGGCCGCACCATGGGCAGCCCCGTCGCCGTCCGCATCGGCAACACCGAGTGGCCCAAATGGGAGAAGGTCATGTCGGCCGACCCGGTCGACCCGGCGGAGCTGGAGGGCCTGGCGCGCAACGCGCCGCGCTCGCGGCCCCGGCCGGGCCACGCCGACCTGGCCGGCATGCAGAAGTACGGGTTCGACGACGCCCGCCAGGTGCTCGACCGGGCCAGCGCCCGCGAGACGGCGGCCCGCGTCGCGCTCGGCGAGGTGGCCAGGCGCTTCCTCAAGCAGGCGCTCGGCGTCGACATCGTCAGCCACGTCACCTCCATCGGCGACGCCGTCACGCCGGCCGACGAGCTGCCCGGCCCCAACGACCTGGCCCGCGTCGACGCCGACCCGGTCCGCTGCGCCGACCCGGCGGGCAGCGCCGCCATGGTCGAGGTGATCGACCGGGCGCACAAGGACGGCGACACGCTCGGCGGCGTCGTCGAGGTGCTGGCCTACGGCCTGCCGCCCGGCCTGGGCAGCTACACGCACTGGGACCGGCGCCTCGACTCGCGGCTGGCCGGCGCGCTCATGGGCATCCAGGCGATCAAGGGCGTGGCCGTCGGCGACGGCTTCGAGACCGCCCGCAGGCCCGGCTCGCGGGCCCACGACGAGATCGCCTACACCACGGGCGACGGCGTGCGGCGCGTCACCAACCGGGCGGGCGGCGTCGAGGGCGGCATGACCAACGGCGAGATCCTGCGCGTCAGCGCCGCGATGAAGCCCATCTCGACCGTGCCCAGGGCGCTGGCCACGATCGACGTCAAGACGGGCGAGGCCGCCAAGGCCCACCACGAGCGCTCCGACGTGTGCGCGGTCCCGGCGGCGGGCATCGTCGCCGAGGCGATGGTGGCGCTGGTGCTGGCCGACGCCGCGTTGGAGAAGTTCGGCGGCGACTCCGTGGAGGAAGTCGCCCGCAACCTGTCCGGCTACCTCTCATCCATGGTGATTAAATGACCAAGGCCGTGCTGATCGGCCCGCCCGGGTCGGGCAAGACCACTCTCGGCCGCCTCCTCGCCGAGCGGCTCGGCGTCGCCTTCCGCGACACCGACGCCGACGTCGAGGCCGTCGCGGGCAAGCCCGTCAGCGAGATCTTCATCGACGACGGCGAGGAGCGCTTCCGCGAGCTGGAGCACGAGGCGGTGCGGCGGGCGCTGGCCGAGCACGACGGCGTCCTGTCGCTCGGCGGCGGCGCCGTGCTGCACGAGGAGACGCAGGCCCTGCTCGCCGGCCACCCGGTCGTCTACCTTCAGGTCGGCCTGGCCGACGCGGTGCAGCGGGTCGGCCTCGCCTCGGCCAGGCCGCTGCTCGTGCTCAACCCGCGCAGCCAGCTCAAGCGGCTGATGGAGGAGCGCCGGCCCGTCTACGAGCGGCTGGCCGTGCTGACGGTCGACACCGGCGGGCGTGAGCCCGACGAGCTGGCCGACGAGATCCTGAAGGGCCTGGGGGCATGAGCGTGACGCGGATCGCCGTGCGCGGCGACAGCCCGTACGAGGTCGTCGTCGGCACGGGCGTGCTCGGCGAGCTGCCGGGGCTGTTCAAGCCCGGGGTGCGCACGGTGGCGGTGATCCACCCGGAGAGCCTGCCGGAGATCTCGCGGCCGGTGTGCGCGGCGCTGTCCGACGCCGGGTTCGACGTGGTCGCGCTGCCGGTGCCCGACGGCGAGCAGGCCAAGACCGTCGAGGTGGCCGCCCAGCTCTGGTCGGCGCTCGGCCGCCACGGCGTCACCCGTTCCGACGCGGTCGTCGGCGTGGGAGGCGGCGCGACCACCGACCTGGCCGGGTTCGTGGCCGGGACGTGGCTGCGCGGCGTGCAGGTCGTGCTCGTCCCCACCACGCTGCTGGCGATGGTCGACGCGGCCGTCGGCGGCAAGAACGGCATCGACACCCCCGAGGGCAAGAACCTGGTCGGCACCTTCCTGCCTCCGGCGGGCGTGCTGTGCGACCTGGCGACGCTGCCCAGCATGCCGCGCGCCGACTACGTGGCCGGCCTCGCCGAGATCATCAAGGGCGGCTTCATCGCCGACCCGCGCATTCTCGAGCTCATCGAGGACGACCCCGACGCCGCCACCAGGCCCGAGGGCGGCCACACCCGCGAGCTGATCGAGCGCAAGATCCAGGTCAAGGCCGACGTGGTCGGCGCCGACCTGCGCGAGGCCGGGCTGCGCGAGATCCTCAACTACGGCCACACGCTCGCCCACGCGATCGAGCGCGCGGAGAGCTACCGGATGCGCCACGGCGAGGCGGTCGCCATCGGCATGGTGTTCGCCGCCGAGCTGTCCCGGCTCGACGGCCGCGTCGGGCCCGACCTGGTCGAGCGCACCCGCGCCATCCTGACGTCGGTCGGCCTGCCCACCGCCTACCCGGCCGACGCCTGGCCGAGGCTGCGCGACCACATGCGCCTCGACAAGAAGAACCGCGGCGCCAAGCAGCGCTTCGTCGTGCTCGACGGCCTGGCCCGGCCAGGCCGGCTGGAGGACCCGCCCGAGGAGCTTTTGGAAGCCGCCTACCGTGCCGTCGCGCGTGTCACCGGGCATTAACGTGTGTGGGCCACTACAGTCGTGGCCCACGCCGCGGCACGACGAAAAAGCGGAGATGAACAGCAGGTCATGAGGCATTACGGCTCCTTCGTGGCGCTCGGTGACAGTTTCACCGAGGGCTTGAACGACCCCGGCACCAACGGCCACTACCGAGGCTGGGCCGACCGGGTCGCAGAACGGCTCGCACAGGACGATCCGTCGTTCCGCTACGCCAACCTGGCGGTGCGCGGCAGGCTGCTCGACCAGATCGTCGCCGAGCAGGTCCCCGCGGCCGTGCAGATGGCTCCTGACCTGGTCAGCCTCTGCGCCGGCGGCAACGACCTGCTGCGGCCGGGCAGCGACCCCGACGTGATGGCCAAGCGGCTGGCGGGCGCGGTGCGCGAGCTGCGCTCCTGCGGCGCCGACGTGCTGCTGTTCACCGGCGTCGACCCGCGTGACATGCCGCTGATGCGGCGGCTGCGCGGCCGCTTCGCCGTCTTCTACCTGCACGTGCGCTCGATCGCCGACCTCTACGGCTGCCACTTGGTGGACCAGTGGTCGATGCAGGGCCTGCGCGACTGGCGGGCGTGGAGCGAGGACCGCCTCCACATGAACGCCGACGGTCACCGGCTGGTGGCCGCCCGCGTGCTCGACATCCTCGGCGTCCCGTTCGACGACTGGCACAAGTCGTGGCCGGAGCGGGCCGTGGATCCGCGCGCCCGCCGCAAGGAGGACGCCCAGTGGATGCGCGAGCACCTGGTGCCGTGGGTGTCGCGCCGCCTGCGCGGCGTCTCCTCGGGCGACGGGCTCGCGCCCAAGCGGCCGGAGCTGTCGGTCTGGTCCTGACCGCCCGCCCGCTCACCTGACGATCCCGTACGGCAATCCGTACGGGATCGTGTCATTCGGCGGCGAGCCGTTTGAGGGCGGCGCGCGGGACGGCGGGGTCGGTCGTGCGCCAGAACGGCGGGAGCGAGCCCAGCAGGAAGCCGCTGTAGCGGGCGGTGGCCAGCCGGGGGTCGAGGACGGCGATGACGCCCTTGTCGTCCTGGGAGCGCAGCAGGCGGCCGGTGCCCTGGGCGAGCAGGAGCGCGGCGTGGGTGGCGGCCACGGTCATGAAGCCGTTGCCGCCGCGGGCGGCCACGTGGCGCTGCCGGGCCGAGGTGAGCGGGTCGTCGGGGCGCGGGAACGGGACGCGGTCGATGATGACCAGCCGCAGCGACGGGCCGGGCACGTCGACGCCCTGCCAGAGCGACAGCGTGCCGAACAGGCAGGTCTTCTCGTCCTCGGCGAACTGCTTGACCAGCAGCATGGTCGAGTCGTCGCCCTGGCACAGCAGCGGCACGTCCAGGCGCTCGCGCAGCGCCTCGGTGGCGGCCTTGGCGGCCCGCATGGAGGAGAACAGGCCGAGCGTGCGCCCGCCCGCGGCCTCGATCAGCTCGGTGATCTCGTCGAGGTAGGCCTGGGGGAGGCCGTCGCGGCCGGGCTGGGGCAGGTGCTTGGCGACGTAGAGGATGCCGGCGCGCGGGTGGTCGAACGGCGAGCCGACGTCCATGCCCTGCCAGCCCTTGTCGCCCAGCCCCCACTGCCGGGCCATGCCGTCGAACGTGCCGCCGAGCGCCAGCGTGGCGGAGGTGAGCACCACGGTGCGGTCGCCGAACAGCTTGTCGCGCAGCATGCCGCCCACGTTGAGCGGGGCGACGCGCAGCATCGGCGGGCGGCGGTCGGTGCCGGCCTCCAGCCACACGACCTCGGCCCGGTCGGCCTCGGAGGCGTGGCCGTAGGCCTCCAGCATGCGCACGGCGGTGTCGTGGACCTCGTCGAGCGCGGTGAAGGCGGCCTTGCGCTGCCCGGCGCGGTCGGGGTCGTCCTTGTCGCCGCCGCGCGGGCCGAGCGCGGTCAGGCAGCGGGCGGCGCTGTCGCGCACCAGCGCGAGCGTCAGGCCGAGCACCTCGGGCAGCTCGTCCACGCGGCCGGGCGGGGCGGCGGCCAGCAGCGCCTTGAGGTCTTCGCCGGCCTCCAGGAGCTGGTCGGCGATGGGCTGCTCGATGAGGCGGCCCACCCGGCGCACGGCCAGCGCCACCGAGCTCTCCGACAGCTCGCTCGTCACCACCGAGGTGACCCGGTCGACCAGCTCGTGCGCCTCGTCGACGACGACGAGGTCGTGCTCGGGCAGCACCGGCAGGTCGCCCATGGCGTCGATGGCCAGCAGCGCGTGGTTGGTGACGACGACGTCGACCTCGCCGGCCCGCGCCCTGGCCAGCTCGGCGAAGCACTCGGCGCCGCTGGGGCAGCGGGTGGCGCCCAGGCACTCCTGGGCGCTGACGGAGAACTGCCGCCAGGCCTGCTCGCTCACGCCGGGCACCAGCTCGTCGCGGTCGCCGGTCTCGGTCTCGTCGGCCCACTCCTGGATGCGCTGGACCATGCGGCCGGTCGCGCTGACCTCGCGCGGGTCGAACAGCTGGTCCTGCTCGTCGTCCTCGGGCCAGCCGGCGGTGGCCTTGTAGCGGCACAGGTAGTTGCGGCGGCCCTTGAGGATGGCGAACGTCGGCTCGTGCGGCAGCTCCTTGGCCAGCGCCTCGGCCAGCCGGGGCAGGTCGCGGTCGACGAGCTGGCGCTGCAGCGCGATCGTGGCCGTGGAGACGACCACGGGGGTGTCGGTGTCCATGGCGTGCCGGATCGAGGGCACCAGGTAGGCCAGGGACTTGCCGGTGCCGGTGCCCGCCTGGACGGCCAGGTGCTCCTCGGCGTCGATGGCCTGTTGCACGGCCTTGACCATGCTGATCTGGCCGTGGCGTTCGCTCCCTCCGAGAGCGTCGACCGCGATGCTGAGCAGTGAGTCCGCTGACGGGAGATGGGAGTCCGGCACGGCAGTAAACGCTACCCGCATTCCGAGGTCGCCGCGCCGAACGCGGTGTGATCGGCCATACGCATCCCGGCGTTCGCGGGCCCGTCCGCCGTCGCCCGTGGCACACTGGCCGTCGGTGCTCCAACTGGTCGTGGAGTGACCTGCGGGGGTGTCGGTGGAGATGGTTTTGTAGGCTTCTCCGGGGTTGAGTGGACGTATTAGGGCTGGATGTGCAGGATGTCTGCCATGTCGGAAGTTGTCCCGTTGCCGTCGTTCGGCGAAGTGTTCTTCGATGCCCGAGGCCAGGAGCGGTGTCTCCGTGTCACCTGGCACGAGGGCACGCTGGTGCTCAGCCTGTGGCGGGGGGAGATGTGCACGGCGAGCTTCCGCATGCCGATGGACGACGTCGGCCGGCTGCTCGACACCCTCGACGACGGCTTCGCCGAGGCCACCGGTGAGCAGCCCGCCGTGCCCGCCCACGACCCCGGTACCGAGGTGATCCCCGGCACCGGGACCTACCACCGGCCGCCGCAGACCGGCCAGCACCAGCCGGCCCCCGACGACCGGCCGGCCGCCTCGCTGTCGCCCAACGACGTGCTCGTGGCCCGGGGCAACCCGGCCCACCAGGACAAGCTCGTCGCCTCCTACGGCGACACCCGCGAGCAGCAGCGCCAGCCCTTCTCCGGCCCGCAGTACAGCGACCCGCTGACCGGCCCGGCCCCCGCCGAGCCGTTCACCGGCCCGCAGTACACCGACAGCGGCTACCACGACCCGCTGTCCGGCCCCCACTTCACGCAGGACCAGCAGCCCTTCACCGGCCCCCAGTACGCCGAGGAGTCGCCCACCGCCTCCACCGGGCCCGTCTACCAGCTGCCCGGCGACCGCCCGTCGCCCCTGTCGACCGACCCGCTCGGCTTCCCCTCCCAGGCCAGTACTCCGTACCAGAGCGACTCCTACCAGGCCGACTCCTACCAGGCCGGGTCCTACCAGAACGAGCCGTACCACTCGGGTGAGACCTACCGGCAGCCCGACCCGTACCCGCAGCACCAGGCCGACCCCTACGCGGGCCGGCAGGCCCCCAGCCGTCCCCAGCCGCCCGTACAGGCCGCCGCCGGGCTCGGCACCCCGATGCACGGCATCCCGGGCGCGGGCCGCCGCCAGGACCCCTTCCAGGACCGTGCGTACGGCCAGGAGCCGTCCTACGGCCAGGACCCCGGCTACGGGCAGAGCGGCGCTTACGGCCAGGACCCCGGTTACGGCCAGGATCCCGGCTACGGGCAGGGCGGCGGTTACGGGCAGGACCGGGCCGACGGGCGCACGCCGCCCAACCCGGTTGACCCGCTGCTCGCCCTCGGCAAGCAGGCCGAGCCGTACCACCCGCAGGACTCCGACATGACCCGCCCGTACGTCGGCGACCCGATGTTCTCCACCGGCGAGCGGCTGCGCCCCGAGCAGCAGCCGTACGACGATCGCGGCGAACGCCGCGAATGGTGATCGCCACCCGCTAGCGGCGTTTCCTACACTTGGCCCGACAAATTGGGCGCCATATGTGGAGGAGCCGCCGGTGAACCCGTCGACTGGCCTGCAACTGCTGCTGCTGGCCGGGGGCGCCGTCGCGCTCGCGGCCGTGGCCCGGCGCCGGGGCTGGCCCGCGCCGCTGCTGCTGGTCGCGGCCGGGCTGCTCGTCTCGCCGCTGGTCCCGGCGGTGCGGCTGGACCCGGAGCTGGTGCTCTACGTGTTCCTGCCGCCGCTGCTCTACTCGGCCGCGTTCGACAGCTCCTACCTGCGGCTGCGTGACGCCCGGGGCCCGGTGGCGCTGCTGTCGGTCGGCCTCGTGCTGTTCACCACGGTCGTGGTGGGCCTGGTCGTGCACCTCATGCTGCCCGCCGTGCCGCTGGCGGCGGCGTTCGCGCTCGGCGCCGTCATCGCGCCGCCCGACGCGGTCGCCGCCGTGGCCGTCGGCAGGCGGCTCGGGCTGCCGCGCCGGACGCTGACCATCCTCATCGGCGAGAGCCTGTTCAACGACGCCACCGCGCTGACCGCCTACCGGGTGGCGATCGCGGCGGCCGTCGGCGGCAGCATCGACCTGCTGGAGGGCGGCTGGCAGTTCCTCGTGGCCGCCGCCGGTGGCGTGCTGATCGGGCTGGCGCTGGCGTACGCGTTCGCCTGGCTGTTCCGCCACACCCGCGACTCGCTGGTCGAGAACACGCTGATGCTGCTCATCCCGTTCGCCGCCTACCTGGCGGCCGAGAGCGTGCACGCCTCCGGGGTGATCGCCGTCGTGATCGTGGGGCTCCATCTGGGCAACCAGATGCACCTGCGCGGGTTCGGCACCCGGCTCGTGTCGGACTCGGTGTGGAAGGTCAGCGACTTCTTCCTGGAGACGATCGTCTTCGCGCTGATCGGGCTGCAGCTCGTCACCGTGGTCGAGGGCATCGTCGGCTACAGCCCGTGGGAGGTCGCGCTCTACGCGCTCGTGGTGTTCCTGGTGACGGTCGCGGTGCGGTTCGCCTGGGTGTTCGCCGCCGCCCACCTGCCGCGCCTGTTCAGGCGGGGGTACGAGGCGCCGTCGCCGCAGCAGCTCACGATCGTCGGCTGGGCGGGCATGCGGGGTGTGGTCTCGCTGGCGGCCGCGCTGCTCATCCCCGACATCCCGAACCGCGAGATCCTGCTGTTCCTCACCTTCACCACCGTGATCAGCACGCTGCTCGTCCAGGGCCTGACGTTCCCGGCCCTGATCAGGCGGCTGCGCGTGTCGAGCGAGCAGGAGCTGTACGAGGACCGCCTCGCCGAGGCGTCGGCCCAGCAGGCGGCGCTGGAGGCCGGCCTGGCCGAGCTGGACCGCCTGGTCGCCGCCGAGGGCGAGCCGGACGAGATCCAGCGGCAGGTCATCGACCAGCTCAGGGAGAAGTCCTGGCGGCGCTCCCTGTCGGCCTGGGAGCGCCTGGGCGGCGGCACCGGCCACGGCGGCGCCGAGACGCCCAGCGCCCTCTACAGGCGGCTGCGCCGCGACATGCTCCAGGCCGAGCGGCAGGTGTTCGTCCGGCTGCGCGACGAGCGGCGGCTGGACGACGAGGTGCTGCGCGAGGTGATGGCCCAGCTCGACTTCGAGGAGGCCATCCTGGAGCGTTAGCCCATCGAGCTGTCGACGAAGCACCACCGCCACTTCTCGTTCGGCTCGAACGACTGCACCACCGGGTGGCCGGTGCCGTGGAAGTGCGCGGTCGCGTGCTTGCCGGGCGAGGAGTCGCAGCAGCCCACATGGCCGCACTCCAGGCAGCGCCGCAGGTGCACCCAGCGGCCGCCGGAGGCCAGGCACTCCTCGCAGCCCTCGGGAGTGCGCGCCTGCGGGTCGTCAGCCTGGGAAAGATGCTCACACATAGCCATGAGCCGATCCTATTTCGGGCCGGCCGGCCGCCGGATGCCGGGCGCCGTGCCGCCCCAACCGGCGGCCCGTTGGGTAGGGTCGAGATATGTCTCGCCCACGCAGCCGCTTCGTGCCCCTGCTCGCCTTCTCCGCGTTCGTGTTCGCCGCCGGATGCGGTGAGGTGAACGACACGATCGACCGGGCCCAGGCCTGTCTCGAAGCTCCCAAGATCGTCGGAGAGCTGACCGCGCAGCTCACCTCCCTGGCCAACGACCCGCAGGCCATGGAGAAGGCCCTCGACAGCACCGCCACCAAGCTCGGTGAGGTCGCCGACGGCGCGGCCAACACCACGCTCAAGGAAGCCACCGACAAGCTGGCCGGCACGCTGGCCGGCATCAACGTCCAGAATGCCAACGACGCGGTCGACGCCGTCCAGAAGGTCGGCACCGACACGGCCGTCTATCTGGAGAAGGTCGCCACGGCCTGCACCGGAGGCTGAATCCCGGTTTCTCTAGGGAGAATAGGTACGAACTACCGTTTTTCTCATGGAGCCCGACCCGCGTTTCACCCTCGCCAACGAACGCACGTTCCTCACCTGGCTGAGCACCGCCCTGGCGCTGAGCGCGGGCGGCGTGGCCATCGCGGCGGTGCCCGCCGACGTGTTCGTCCCCTGGCTGCGCACGGTGCTCGCGGTCGTGCTCGTCACCCTGTCGGCGCTGGCCGCGGGCCTGGCCTACCCGCGCTGGCGCAACATCCAGCGCGCCCTGCGCGCCGAGGCGCCGCTCCCGCCGCCCGCGCTGGCCGCGGTCTTCGGCTACGGCGTCGCCGCCGTGGCCGTGCTCGCCCTCGTCCTCATCCTGCTCGCCGCGTGAGGGCCAGGTCGCGCATGCCGTCCCGTCCGGCGTCGCAGGCAGGGAGGTGAGATGTCGGAGGAGATCTGGGACCGGGGGCTGCAGAGCGAGCGGACGCGCCTGGCCTGGGTGCGCACCGCCGTGACGCTGGCCACCGGCGGCCTGGGCGCCACCGGGCTGGCCGCCCGCGCCGGGCTGCCCCTGCCCGCCCTGGCCGCCTTCGCGCTCGCCGCGCTGTGCGGGGCCGTCCTGCTCATCAGGACCCACGTCCGCTTCCGCCGCGTCCAGCAGGCGCTGCACGGCGGCCACCCGCTCGACAACGGCGCCGACGCGCTGCTCGCCTGGCTCGGCACCCTCGCCGTCGTCGCCGGCGCCCTGACCTTCGTCATCGCCGTTCGCTGACCCTGCTTGCGGGTACTCCGTCAGCAGGCGGACACTCGAAGTGAGGAGGTGACCTCCATGGACGAAGAGCGCAGGACCGTGCCCTTCGAGTGCCGGAGCTGCTGGCATGTCTGGGAAGAGGACTACCTCGTCCGGCACGTGCCGGGGCGGCACGGAGCCGAGAGCGAGGTGTGGATGCGCGGGGGAGTGGCGGTGCCGCCGCCCGCGCCGAGCGGCGTCGTCTGCCCGCGCTGTGGCTGCCAGGGGGCTGTCATGTTCCCCGACGGCTACCTCGCCCACCATCCGGAGCTGGTCGAGTCCGGCGAACCCGCGCCGCCCGACCCCACCCCGCTGCTGAGCCCGGTGCCCAAACGGTTCTATTGACTCCATAACATGACGGAGGGTGAGCTTTCCCTAACGGAAGGTGTCACAAGGCCCATCTTGCCGGTGGTATGAACCGGGCGGACACTCGGTGCGGATGGCGGTCCGTTACCGGGGGGGTGGTCCTGGTGCACGATGGTTTCGACACTCATCAGCTGTGGCCCTACGAGTGCCTGCGCTGCTGGCACGTATGGGAAGCGCGCTACACGGTCAGGCGGCTCGACGACGGGCACGGTCACCCCGTCGAGGTGTGGCTGAGCAACGGCGTCCCCGTGCAGCCTCCCTGGGCCGGGGCGTGCTGTCCCGGCTGTGGAGCGTTCCACGTGACCTCGTTCCCGCCGGGCTACCTCAGCCGGCACCCCGAGCTGGTCTCGGCGCCCGAACCGGCGCCGGTTCCGGCCCCCGCGCCCGTCGAGCCGCTGCCCGCGGCCACGCCCGTGCCCGCGATGCGGCCCAGGCGGCTGCTCCTCGGGCTCGGCGTACCGGTGCTGCTGATCGCCGGGTACGAGCTCTACCGGGTGGTTTTCGCGGTCGCGCACACCAACTAGCGGCCGTGCCGACCAACTGGCGGCGTACGCCGGCCGGCCGGTGCGCGGCCGGCCGGCGTACGCCTGCCGGGAGGGGCGGGCCGCCTCAACGGAGAGGCGGCCCGGCGGAACGAAGAGGCGGCCCGGCGGAACGGAGAGGCCGCGCGATGCTCAGCTGAGGCTGTCGAGCCAGGCGCGGTGCAGGCTCGCGAACCGGCCGGAGGCGGCCACGAGCTGGCCGGGCGCGCCGTCCTCGACGATCTCGCCCCGCTCCATGACCAGGACCCGGTCGGCGATCTCCACCGTCGACAGCCGGTGCGCGATGATCAGCGCCGTGCGGTCGGCCAGGATCGTGCGCAGCGCCCGCTGGACGAGCCGCTCGCTCGGCACGTCCAGGCTGGACGTCGCCTCGTCCAGGATCAGCACGGCCGGATCGGCCAGGAACGCCCGCGCGAACGCGACGAGCTGCCGCTGCCCGGCCGACATGCGCCCGCCGCGCTTGCCGACCTCGGTCTCGTACCCGTCGGGCAGCGCCGAGATGAACTCGTGCGCCCCGATCGCCATGGCGGCCTCGCGCGCCTCGCGGTCGGACGCGTCCGGCCTGCCGAACCTGATGTTCTCCATCACCGTGCCGCTGAACAGGAAGTTCTCCTGCGTCACCATGACCACGGCCCTGCGCAGCGTGGCCTCGTCCAGCGTGCGCAGGTCGACGCCGTCGAGCAGCACCCGCCCGGCCGTCGGGTCGTAGAAGCGGGAGATCAGCTTGGCCAGCGTGGTCTTGCCGGCCCCGGTCGAGCCGACCAGCGCCACGCTCTGCCCGGCGGGGATCGTCAGGTCGAGCCCCGGCAGGATCGGCATCTCCTCCACGTACGCGAACCGGACCCCCTCGAACCGCACCGCGCCCCGCGCCTCGGCCAGCGCGTGCGGCTCGCGCGGCTCGGGCACCGCGGGCTCCTCCTCCAGCACGCCGGACAGCTTCTCCAGCGCCGCGCTGGCCGACTGCAGCGTGTTGTAGAACTGGCTGATCTCCTGCATCGGCTCGTAGAAGCCGCGCAGGTAGAGCAGGAACGCGGTGAGCACGCCGACCGTCACCTCGCCGTGGAAGGCCAGGTAGCCGCCGTAGAACAGCACCACCGCCACGGTCACGTTGCCGATCAGCTTGATCCCCGGCATGAAGATCGCGATGAGCTTCATGGCCCGGACGTTGGCCTGCCGGTAGTCGTCGTTGAGCTGCTGGAAGATCTCCTGGTTGCGCGGCTCGCGGCGGAACGCCTGCACGGCGCGGATGCCGGTCATCGACTCCACGAAGTGCACGATGACCAGCGCTACCGTCTCGCGGGTGCGCCGGTAGACGAGCGCCGACTGCCGCCGGAACCAGCGCGTGAACAGCAGCAGCAGCGGCAGCGGCACCAGCGCCACCAGCCCGAGGTGCACGTCCAGGACCAGC
This sequence comes from Nonomuraea sp. NPDC023979, assembly GCF_040639085.1. Lineage (NCBI taxonomy): Bacteria > Bacillati > Actinomycetota > Actinomycetes > Streptosporangiales > Streptosporangiaceae > Nonomuraea > Nonomuraea sp. NPDC023979. Next base: position 38,038 of record NZ_JBEZZG010000018.1, on the reverse strand, counting down.
AGCAGCGCCGCCGTGCCGAACATCGTCAGCACCGCCGTCACCAGCCCGTCGAAGCCCGACTGCAGCAGCTCGGCGATGGCCTCGATGTCGGAGGTGAGCCGGGAGATGACCCGCCCCGAGGTGTACTTCTCGTGGAAGCTCAGCGACAGCCGCTGGAAGTGGTCGAACACCCGGCGGCGCAGCTCCAGCAGGATGTCCTGGCCGATGCGGCCCGACAGCTTGAGGAACCACTGCCGGGTCACCGCCTGCGTGGCCGCCGCCGCCAGGATCACGCCGACGACGGTCAGCAGCGTGCCCGGCCCGGTGCCGCGCAGCATCGGCGGGATGCCCGCGTCGATGCCGACCTTGACCAGGTACGGGATCGCCAGCCCCGCCGCGTTCGAGACGACGATCACCGCGGTGAGCAGCGCGATCGCCTTGTGGTGGGGTTTCAGCAGGTCACCGAGGAGCTTGCGGGAGCGTGCCCGCAGCAGCCCGCTGACCTTGTCCGTCAGCTCGTCCTGGTCCTCCGAGGCGACCCCGCGCCAGGTCGTCGTCGCGGTCATCGCAGCGCTCCTTCGGACGGGTCGAGGTCGGCGTCCTGGGCCAGCAGCTCGCGGTAGGCCGGGACCTCGTTGAGCAGGTCCTGGTGACGGCCCACGTGCGTGATCGTGCCGCCGGACAGCAGCGCGACCTTGTCGGCCAGCAGCACCGTGGAGGCCCGGTGCGCGACCACGATGCCGGTCGCCTCGCGCAGCACCTCCCGCAGCGCCTCCTCGACCAGCGCCTCGGTCTCCACGTCGAGCGCGGACAGCGTGTCGTCCAGCACCAGGATGCGCGGCCTGCTCAGCACGGCCCGCGCCAGGGCCAGCCGCTGCCGCTGCCCGCCGGACAGCGACAGGCCCTGCTCGCCGATCCGCGTGTCGAGGCCCCACGGCAGGTCGTACACGAACATCGCCTGCGCGGTGCGGATCGCGGCGGCGAGCTCCTCCTCGGTGGCGTCGTGGCGGCCGAGCGTCAGGTTCTCGCGCACGCTCATCGAGAACAGCGTCGGCTCCTCGAACGCCGTGGCGACGATCGAGCGCAGCTCGGGCAGCGCCAGCTCGCGCACGTCGCGGCCGTCGATGGTGACCCGCCCGGCCGTGACGTCGAGCAGCCGCGGCACGAGCGCCGTCAGCGTCGTCTTGCCCGACCCGGTCGCGCCCACGATCGCGACGGTCTCGCCGGGCCGCACGTCCAGCCAGACGTCCCGCAGCACCGGCCGGTCCGCGCCGGGGAAGCGGAACTCCACGCCCTCCAGCCGCAGGTGGCCGCGCGGCCGTTCGATCGCCGCCTGCCCGCCCACGATGTCCGGGACGGTGTCCATGACCTCCAGCACGCGGTCGGCGGCGGTCATCGACTCCTGCGCCATCGCCAGGATGAAGCCGAGGCTCGCGATCGGCCACACGAGCTGCAGCACCAGCGTGGTGAACGCGAGCAGCGCGCCCAGCGTCAGCGCGCCCTGGCCGACCGCCAGCGCGCCCAGCAGCAGGACCAGCGCCAGCGTGAAGTTCGGGATCATCTCCAGGAACGTGAAGAACCGCGCCGACAGCCGCACCTTGCCCATCGAGGTGGCGTGCAGCTTGCGCGCGGACTCGTCGAACGTCTCGTACACGTGGTGGCGGCGGCCGAACGCCTTGATCGTCCGGACGCCGATCGCCGCCTCCTCGACGAACGTGGCCAGATCGCCCTGCTCGTCCTGCACCTGCCGGGAGATCTTGATGTAGCGCTTCTCGAACCGCAGCGACAGCAGCACGATCGGCACCGCCGAACCGGCCACGAGCAGCCCCAGCGGCCAGTAGAGGTTGAGCAGCAGCACGGTCACGGTCACGAGCTGCAGGATGTTCATGACCAGGAACAGCATGCCGAAGCCGAGGAAGCGGCGGATCGTCGACAGGTCCGTGGTCACCCGTGACAGCAGCTGACCCGACTGCCACTCGCCGTGGAAGCTCATCGGCAGCCGCTGCAGGTGCGCGTACACGTCGTCGCGGATGCTCGTCTCCAGGCCGAGCACCGGCCCGGTCTGCGTCCACCGGCGCAGGAACGTGAGAAGCGCTTCGACGACGCCGAGCCCGAGCGCGATCAGCCCGAGCGTGAGCAGCGCGCCGGAGTCACCGGTGCGCACGGGTCCGTCGACGACCCGCTCGCCGACGAGGGGGAGCGTGATGCTGACGCCGATGCCGGCGATCGCGGTCAGCCAGATGAAGATCAGCTTGCCGACGTAGGGGCGGAGATAGTGCCTCATCCGCCAGAGGGAGATGGATTCGAGCAGGGGACGGCCAGGGGAGCTCGTATCTGGAGGCATTCCTCCAAGGCTAGTACGGCCGATCAACCCATTTTCGGGCGGTGAGGAGGTCGTGGCGGGCATGGCAGGGTGGCGTGGCAGGGTGGTTCCATGAACGAGACAGACCTTCGTCACCTGCGCCGATGCGCCGAGCTCGCCGCCGAGGCGCTGGCCGCCGGCGACGAGCCGTTCGGCTCCCTGCTCGTCTCGGCCGACGGCGCCGTCCTGCTGGAGGACCACAACCACGTGGTGGCCACCGGCGACCACACCCGCCACCCCGAGTTCGAGATCGCCCGCTGGGCGGCCGCCCACCTCACCCCCGCCGAACGCGCCGCCGCCACCGTCTACACCTCCGGCGAGCACTGCCCGATGTGCGCGGCCGCGCACGGCTGGGTGGGCCTGGGCCGGATCGTGTACGCGTCCTCGTCGGAGCAGCTCGGGCAGTGGCTCGCCGAGATGGGCGTCGCCGGGCCGCCGGTCCGGCCGCTCGGCATCCGGGAGGTCGTCCCGGACGCGGTGGTGGACGGCCCGGCCCCGGACCTGGCCCCTCAGATCCGCACCCTCCACCGCCGCTTCCACGGCCTGACTTGACCGGACAGTTTGCAGGAATCGGAGCGGGAAGTTCGAAATGTCCGGGCGGGAATGGCGGAGTGTCAATTATCCGCGAGCGCGCCGGATGATATCCGCGCGGTGAGGATACGGTTACGCGCCTGCCATCCTCGGTGAATTTCCTCTTTATGGTTAATGTCCTCATAGCGTAGAGACATGGAGTTGGTGGCGACGATCGCCGGTGTGATCGCTGCTCTGCTCGCGGTGCCCGCGGCGCTGATCGCGGTGCCGCCGATGGCGGGCCTGTGGCGGGACCGGCGCCGCAGGCGCGCCACCCTGGCCAGGGGAGTTTCCGGTCACCGCCCCACCGTGCGGGCCGACGCCCCCGACGTCCCGGGCGTGATCGGCTCGGTCGAGGCGCCCATCGGCCGCCTGCCGGGCTCCGTCCGCGGCCGCGAGGACCTGATGCGGCGGCTACGGCAGGCGGCCGCGGCGCCGGGCGCGCCGGTGCAGGTCCTCGGCGGCATGGGCGGCCTGGGCAAGACGACGATCGCGCTCAAGCTCGCCGAGGAGTTCCGCCAGCAGCAGCGGGTGGTCTGGTGGGTCGAGGCCACCAGCCGCGGCCAGGTGGAGACGCTGCTCCTGCAGGTGGCGCAGGACGACCTCGGGGTCCCGCCGGAGAACGTCCAGGACGCGCTGGCGGGTCGCCGCAACGCCGCCGACGTCTTCTGGGGCGCGGTACGGCGCACCGGCAAGGTCGGCGGGTTCGCGCTGATCCTCGACAACGCCGACGACCCGCACGCCGTGCTGGCCCCGCCCGGAGGCGCCGCCGGCGAGGGCAACGGGTGGATCCGCACCAGCCAGATGTGCGTGACCGTGGTGACCTCCCGCGACCGTGACCCCCGGACGTGGGGGCCGCTGTGCGAGGTGCACGCGATCGAGCCGATCGACGAGGGGGCCGCGGCGCAGATGCTGCGCGACCTGGCCCCCGAAGCGCCCGACAAGGACCGCGCCGCCGAGCTCGCCCGCAGGCTGCAGTGCCTGCCCCTGGCGCTGCACCTGGCCGGAACCCTCATCGCGTGGCCGCACAGCGCATTCCGCACCTTCGCCGCCTACCAGCAGGCTCTCGAAGGGGACATGGTGGGCATCCTGGACCTGCGCCCCGACACCTCCCAGCCGCCGCCGGACCGGCAGGTGGTGGCCAGGACCTGGCAGCTGTCGTTGCGCACGCTCCGGGACCAGCAGGTGAAGGAGGCCTCCACCATCGCCCTGGTGATGGCCCAGCTCGCCGACGCCCACACCATCCCCTCCGGCCTGCTGCACCCGGGCCGGCTCGGCGCGCTCATCGGAGCCACCTCCAACCAGGTCGCCGTCGCGATCGAGGCCTTGGCCAGGGTCGGTCTCACCGACCCGACCTCCGACGGCGACATCCCCGGCTTCCGGCTGCACCCGCTGGTGGCCGAGACACTGCGGGTGGCCAGGCCGCCGCGGCTGCGCATCCCGCCCCAGCGCAGCGACGTCCAGCAGCGGGCCTGGGCGATCGCCCTGCACCTGCTGCACGCCGAACTGGGCGAGCTCGACCCCGCGCAGCCGTACGACTGGCCGATGGGGGTCCTGCTGGAAGCCCATCTGCGCGCCCTCATCGGCCGCTGCCCCGGCAACCCTCCGCGCGACCTCCTGCGCGGGCTGGCCTCAAGCACGTCGACCGTCATCGACGTGCTGCGCGAGTACGGCTCCTATCCCGACGCCTCGCAGCTCGCCGACGAGGCCGTCCGCGTCACCGGGACGCTGTCGGCCCGTGACCCGGCCCTGCTCCAGCTCCGGCACAGCCTGGCCATCCTGCTGCACAAACGGGGCAGCTTCCGGCAGGCGGAGGACGAGCTGCGCAAGGTGCTGGCCGACCGGGAGCGGGTGCTCGGCCCCGACCATCCCGACACGCTGCTCACGCGGCACAACCTGGCCGCCAACCTGCACCGGCAGGGCAATCTCCGCGAGGCGGAGAAGTACTACCGCGAGGTCCTGAACGACCGCAGGCGCGTCCTCGGCGCCGACCATCCGGACACGCTGCTCACCGGGCACCACCTCGGCCGGGCGCTGCAGTCCCGCGAGGAGTTCCGCAAGGCGGCGGAGTCGTACCGGGACACGCTGGACAACCAGCGGCGCGTCCTCGGCCCGGACCACCCGCAGACCCTGAACACGCGGCACAACCTGGCCACCGTCCTGGCCGACCTGGAGCTGTACCAGGAGGCGGAGACGGACCTGCGGCAGGTGCTGGCCGATCGTAAGCGGGTCCTCGGCGAGGAGCACCCCGACACGCTGCTCACCCTGTACGACCTCGCCACCACCCTGCACAAGAGGGGCCGGTTCGAGGACGCGAAGGAGGCGTACGAGCGGGTGCTGGCCCACCGGGAACGGGTGCTGGGCGCCGACCACCCCGACACCTCGCTCGCCCGGCACGGCCTGGCCCTCGTGCTCATCGATTTCATGGAATTCCGCGACGATCCACCGTGATTAATGGCCGCGCTTTTATGGGCGTTAAGGCTGGTCTCCTCAATCGGCCGGGACTCGGCTAGCATTGCGGATTACACAAGTTCCCGGGGCAGGCACGGGGTGTTGCGCGATGACATTCCTAGAACCAGCACGAGAGTGGCCCGCCACCCTCGATGTGCCCCAAATGCTGCAGGACGGCTGGGAGCCCCGGCCCTTCCGGCAATTTCTCCTGAAAGTGCACAGCCGGTGCAATCTGGCGTGCGACTACTGCTACGTCTACACCCTGGCCGACCAGAGCTGGCGATCACGCCCCAAGATCATGGCGCCCGAGCTCATCACCACCGCCGCCGCCCGCATCACCGAGCACGCCGAACGCCACCAGGTCGACTCCGTCCGGCTCATCCTGCACGGCGGCGAGCCGCTCCTGGTCGGCCACGCCTACCTGCGCGACGCCGTGGAGACCATCAGAGCCCACGCCGGTCCTGGCCTGCGCGTCGACGCGGCGGTGCAGACCAACGGCGTCCTCCTCGACGACGACGCGCTGCGCTGCTTCGCCGACCTCGACGTCAAGGTCGGCGTGAGCCTCGACGGCAGCCCGCGCGGCAACGACCGCAACCGCCGCTTCTCCGACGGCCGCGGCAGCTACGAGCCGGTCGCCAAGGCGCTCCGCCTGCTGACGAGCCCGCCCTTCGAGCACCTCTACAGCGGCCTGCTGTGCACGGTCGACCTGGCCAACCACCCCGTCGAGACCTACGAGGCGCTCCTGGAGTTCAGGCCGCCGATGATCGACTTCCTGCTGCCGCACGGCACCTGGGAGTCACCGCCGCCCGGCCGCTCTCCCGACCCCAAGAAGACGCCCTACGGTGACTGGCTCGTCGCCGTCTTCGACCGCTGGTACGGCTCCAGCGGCGAGACCGTCGTCCGCCTCTTCGAGGAGATCATCCACATGCTCCTGGGCGGCAAGTCCGCCAGCGAATCGGTGGGCCTGACCCCGACGAGCCTCGTGGTGATCGAGACCGACGGCACGATCGAGCAGACCGACGCGCTCAAGGTGGTGCAGCACGGCGCGCCCGCCACCGGCCTCAACATCGTCGACCATCCCTTCGACCTGGCCCTGGAGCATCCCGGCATGGTCGCCAGGCAACTCGGCTGGGAGGCGCTGAGCGACACCTGCAAATCGTGCCGGTTCGGCAGGGTGTGCGGCGCCGGCCTCTACCCGCACCGCTACCGGCCGGGCACCGGGTTCCGCAATCCCTCGGTCTACTGCTACGACCTCTACCGGCTGATCGGGCACATCCACTCGCGTCTCGTCAGAGACCTGCGGCGATCCTCCACGTGAAGGGAACTCCATGGAACCACGCTCCCACCGCTTGCCCGGCGAGGTGCTGTCCCGGCTGGCGGCCGGCGGGGGCGGGGCCGCGGCCATGCGCCACCTCGTCGCCGCCGAGCGCAGCAAGCACCGCCTGCTGGTGCTCGGCGTCGCGCGGCTGGCCGGGGCGAAGGAGGTGGAGCACGCGTACGACGTGCTCGCGGGCATCGAGAAGAAGCGCCCGGACGCGGTCGACGCCGTGCTCGGCCACCCCGCCGTCGGCGGCTGGGCCGCGCACACCGTACAAGCCCTGACCCGTGGGGACGGGGCACCGCCGGACGATCCCGCGTCCGGCCCGTACGGCGGGGCCGCGCAGCTCGGAGCGGTGGCCGCGGCGGCGGCCGTGCGGGCCGGGGCCGCGTGCCGGACGGAGGCGCCCGCGCCGCGGGGCCGGGTCACATTGCCCTCCCTCGGACAGCTCGTCCTCCCCGGCGCCGCCGACCTGGTCGAGCTGCGCGTGCACGCCGACGGCGTGGTCGAGGCCGGCGGGAGGCGCGTCCTGGCCGGAGAACGGGAGCAGCCCGGCTGGGAGCCGCTGGCCCGGATCCGGACCGGCGACGAGGGACTCAGCCTGCTCGTCGACGACCTCGACCCGCACCGGTGGACCAGCGAGACGGTCGTCGACGGCCGCCTGCCCGCAGCCGAGCTCCGTGCCTGGCAGGCGTGCCTGGACGCGTCATGGCGGATGCTCCTGCGGCACCACTGGACCATCGCCCAGGAGCTGGGCGCGATCATCACCGTGCTCACCCCGATCCGGCCCCCGGCCCAGGGCATGAACAGCGCCTCGGCGGCCGGCCGGTTCGGCGCGATCGCGATGTCCACCCCGCCCGACGGCCGCTGGCTGGCCTCCACCTTCGCCCACGAGGTGCAGCATGCCAAGCTCGGCGCCGTCCTGGACGTCATGGACCTGCTGGAACCGGACGACGGCCGCCGCTACTACGCCCCCTGGCGGCCCGACCCGCGCCCGCTGTCCGGCCTGATCCAGGGCGCGTACGCGTATCTGGGCGTGGCGGGGTTCTGGCGGCGGCAGCGGGCACACGAGACCGACCTGCGCCCGCACATCGAGTTCGGCCGGTGGCGCGAGTCGGCGCACGAGGTGACGGGGACCCTGCTCGACAGCGGACGGCTCAACGCGGCCGGCAAGCAGTTCGTCACCGCCATGCGCACCACTCTGTCGGCCTGGCTCACCGAGCCGGTGCCCGCCGAGGCCCTGGCCGCGGCCAGGGCGGAGGCCGGCGGGCACCGCGAGGCCTGGATCGCCAGGAACGGGCGCATCACAGCGTGAGCGGGTCGAAGTCCCAGTTGAAGCGCTCACCGGTCGTGGCGTGGAGCCGTTCGGGATGGTCCTTCGGGAACTCCCTGTAGCGCGCCAGGGTCGTCTCGTACAGGTCTTCGGCCTCGGCGACGCTGCCCGAGGCGCGCAGGTCCATGGCCAGGTTGACGGCCGCCGAGAGCGTCAGCGGATGCCGGTCGCCGAAGAAGTCGTGCACCTGCTGGTAGGTCCGCCTGCCCAGCTCGCGCGCCCCGGCGACGTCGCCGAGGGCGGCCAGGTCACTGGCCAGGTTGACGGAGCCCGCGAAGGTGTAGCGGTGGCGCTCGCCGAGCACCTCCCGCAGCCCGTCGCGCGCCTCGCGGTCGAGCTCGCCGGCCCGTCGGACGTCGCCGCGCAGACGGTAGAGCAGGGCCAGGTTGATCTGGCAGCCGTAGGTGAAGGGGTGCTGCGGGCCGAAGACCTCCTGGTAGCGGGGGAGCACCGTCCGGGCCAGCGCCATCGCCTCCTCCTCGCGCCCGCTCTGGCGCAGCGTGTTGCTCAGGGCGACCATCGCGGCCATCGTCTCGGGATGCTGGGAGCCGAAGAGCTTGACCAGCCGCGCGTGCGTCTCCTCGATCAGCTCCAGCGCCCCGGCGACGTCGCCGATCCGCCGGCGGGCGATGGACAGGTCACGGGCCGTCATGAGCGTGAGCTGGTGCTCGACCTGCAGCTCGCGGCAGCCGTGCGCGTAGGCCTCCTCGCCGAAGTCGCACGCCTGCGCGTGGTCGCCGCAGGCCCGCACCACCCGGGCCAGGCCGTTCCAGTACATCTGCACGTCCCACTTGCTCACGTCCGCGCGCGTGCTCGACAGCTCCAGGAAGGCCAGCTGCTGGAGCCTGCGGGCGGTCTCGTACTCGCTGAGCAGGGCGTGGTCGAGCGCGAGGTTGTTGATCACGCGCAGGGTGGCCGGGTCGGTGGCGCCGAACACCCTCTCGTAGGCGTCCAGCGTGGCGGTGTCCTGCTGGAACGCCTCACGGAACTTGCCCTGGGCGCGCAGGTTGGCGCCGAAGGTGAGGGCGACGCCGAGCGTCTCCGGATGCTCCGGGCCGAACTCCTCCCGCATCAGCTCGAGCGTCTCCTCGTTCAGCCTGCGGGACTCGTCGTAGCGGCCGATCTGCCACAGCACGTTGCCCAGCTGCCTGCGGATGCGCAGCACGTTGTGGTCTCGCGGGCCGCCCCGCCGCGACCAGCTTTCGAGGAACTCCTCGGCGAACGCCTGCGCCGAGTTGTAGCTGGCCACCCGGTAGAGGTAGCGGACGATGTTGATCGCGAAGTCCTGCACGGCCTCGTGCGTGCTCGTGGCGATGCCGACCGGCCTCAGGTGCGGCACCAGGTCGTAGAAGGCCGGCCACTGCGTGGTGTCCTCGGGGTTCGTCGGCGCCCCGCCGGCCAGCAGCTGGTGCACCTCGTGCCGGATGGCCTCGCGCTCGTCCTCGGCGAGCGAGTCGCGCAGGAGCGCCTGGACGAGCCGGTGGACCTGGACGGTGCCGGCCTCCTGCTCGATCTTCACCAGGGCGAAGCGGTTGAGCTCGGCCAGAGCCTGGCTGAGCATGAGCGGGTTGGCCAGGATGGGGCCCATCCGCGGGGTGCCGGTCTTGTTGGCCCGCCGGAAGATGTCGCGCGGGATCGGATCGGGGCCGAAGAAGGCCAGGCAGCGCAGCACCTCGGCCGCCTCGGGCAGCCGGGCCTCGATCTCCTGGACCGACAGCTGCCAGGCCGCGGTCATGGAGAGCGGATACTCGGTGGACTTGCCGAGCCCGAGCACGGCCCGGGTCTGGCGGGCGAGCTGCTCGATGTACTCGTCGGTGGTCATGCCGGTCATGACCTGCAGGGCCGCCGCCTGCTCCAGCGCCAGCGGAAGGTCGCCCAGCTCGGTGGCCAGGTGCTCGGCCTCGTCCTGCTCGATGGCGCGCTGGAGGCGCTTGCGCAGGAAGTCGACGCTCTCGCCCTTGGTGAAGACGTCGACGGGCACCGTCTCGGCGACCCCGCTCCAGCGGCTGTTGCGCGAGGTGATCAGCACGTGGCCGGGCCCGCCCTCGGGGATCAGGTCCCTGATGCCCTCGGGGTCGTCGGCGTTGTCGAAGATCAGGAGCCACTTGTCGACCGGGTCGCCGCGCTGAAGGGCGTCGCGCACGGACGCGGCGGCCTCGTCGATGCCGACGCTGCTGGGGGAGCGCAGCTTGAGATCGTCGGTGAGCGCCGCCAGCGTGCTGGGGACCAGCATCGGCTGGTCGGCCGGCACCCACCACACGAGGTCGTAGTGGCCGCGGTAGCGCCAGGCGTACTCGATGGCGAGCTGGGTCTTGCCCACGCCGCCGAGCCCTTGCAGGGCCTGGGGGAGCGGGACGACGGCGGCCTTGGTGGAGGTGGTGATGCTCTCCCGCAACTGGGCGAGCAGGCTTTCGCGCCCGGTGAAATTCTTGTTGCGACCCGGGATCTTCTTACCCCAGATTGCGGGCATCCGTGCCGGTTCCGGCGTGCTGACCTGCTCGTCCACGGCGCCTCAGCCCCTCTCGTCTTCCCCTTATTTTCGCTCCTGAGATTGATTCTGGCGAGAAGCGGTCACAGAATCACATAGAGGAAACCAGGGGTGCGCTCAGGGTGCAATTCACCGCATTTGCGGGCGGCCGTAACCAGGCTCAGGGAGGGCCGTATGGAGGATGCGAACGGGTCCGGGCTCATCGATGTCAGCGACATCGACCTGGAAGATCTCAAGAGCTTGGCGATACCCGCCCTGGACCGGGCGTGGCGCAGGTGCGCGGGCCAGGAAGGCGGGACGGTGGCCGGCTTCTCGTCGGCGCTGTGAACATCAGGACCGACCGGCGTGGCGTGAGACGGTCCCGCGGCGACCGCGCACCATGACGAGATGACGGCCACGTACGTTCCGCGGTGAGCGTACGTGGGCGTGCGCCTGTTCCGCCCAGCTGGCGATGCCGGGCGCACGGATGTGCGATGACATCGCATTTGCTCGAAATCGGGCTTTATCGGATTAAATCCGGAGTCGCATGAATTGCCGCCCTATCCTGTGGGCTGGCGTATACCCTCTATGATGCGACAGGCGCGGCATTGTTGCCTGCCGCAAAGGGTCTCTCGTTTGACGTGATTTGACCGAGTATGAGCGCATTGTCGCTGTGTGACGTGTTGTCTTGCTGATCTCCGGAGAATGTGTCGCGACTGATGTCATACGCAGCTGGGCGGAAGCGTGCTTAAGTTTGTTCACATCATGCCGTTTTTGGCAGATTCGCCTGGATTTAAGGGTGTTTTATGGGCGTCGGGCAGCTCTCTCCTCAGCACGCGCACGCTGAACGTCACCTATCCGCTGCTGGCCGTCGCGCTGACCGACTCCCCGGCGTGGATCGGGTGGGTCATGTTCGCCTCGACGGTGCCCGGGCTGCTCTGCTACATCCCGGCGGGCGCGCTCGTCGACCGGCTGGGCGCCCGCAGGGTGCTGGCGTGGAGTGAGACGGCCCGCGCCATCCTCATCGGCTGCCTGTGCGTCGCCATGGCCTCCGGCGTGCTCGGACTGTGGCATCTCGTGGTCGTCGCCCTGGTCGAAGGCGTGCTGTGCGTGATCTCCAATGTGGCCGAGACGGCGCTGGTCCCCACCACGGTGAGCTCGGACCGGGTGGACACCGCTCTGTCCACGCACGAGGCCATGACGCATGCCACCGTTCTGCTGGGGCGGCCGCTCGGCGGACTGCTGCACGGCATCGGCGTCCTGGTGCCCTTCCTGGCGAACGCCGCCATGTTCGCCGTGGCCGCGATCATGCTCCATCGGCTGCCCGACCGGCACCAGGAGCGCACGCGGAAGTCCCCGGCGCAGCTCGGCGCCGGGCTGGCCGAGCTCTGGCGGAACCGGTTCCTGAGGTCGGCGACCCTCGTGACCGCCTGCACGAACCTCATGGTCCAGTGCCTGATCGTGGTGCTCCTGATCACCGCGTCGAGAGAGCGCCTTCCTCCGCTGTACGTCGGCGCGGTCCTCGCCTGCCCGGGGCTCGGCGGCATCGTCGGCGCGTTCATGGCGCCGAGGCGGCACGCCATCTCGCAGTGCATCGGCGCGTGGGCGGGCGAGGGCCGCATGTCGCGGCTGTTCGCCCGGGCCGGGCTGTTGGGGGACGGCCGGTCCACGATGCTGCTGCTCGTCTGGGCGTGCGCGGCGGGGGTCCTGCTCACCCTCGTGTTCCGGCAGAGCTTCCTCTCCTTCGCCGGAGCGCTGGTCGTCGTCGGGCTGGCGGGCGGGCTCAGCAACGTCACCGTGCGGACCGCGCTCAGCCGGGAGCCCGCCCGCGTGACCGCGGCCTCGCGGCTGGGCAGCTACAGCGCCGTCGTGCTCGGGCCGGTCCTGGGCAGTCTCCTCCTCATGCACGTCGAGCCGGCCGTCGTCCTGGCGATCCTCGCCGGCGGCATGCTCATCCTCGCCGGCCTGTTCACGGTGGTGCCCACGTTCAGGAGAAGCCTTTCCCCCCGGGAGGCCGGGCGCTGAACGACGCCCCGGCCCGCCGACGTATGCCTTCGCTCAGTCGTGAGCGTCGAGGGCGCCGAGGGTGATGGTGTCGGCGACCTCGGCGTGGCGTTCGGCCTCCTCCTCGGCGAAGCGGGCCGCGTCCAGCTTCTCGGCGATCTCCTCGTCCTGCCGCATCAGCGCCTCCAGCGACTGGCCGGCCATCTCCAGCACGCCCATGTCCGCGTACGCCTGCTGCAGCCGGGGGCTCCACAGGCCGATGTCCTTGACGCACGGCACGATGCGGCTGAACAGCAGTGAGCGGAACAGCCGCAGGTACTCCGACTCGTCGACCGCCCGCATGGCCTCGTCCACCTCGGCCTTCGTCAGGCCGAGGTTCTCCCACGTCTCGCGTCCGCGCAGCCGGTCGCGCATGAGGTAGCAGCCCTCGATGACGAAGTCCTCGCGCTCGCGCAGCTCCGGCTCCGAGAGCTGGCGGTAGTAGTCGCGCAGCGCCATCCGGCCGAAGGCGACGTGCCGGGCCTCGTCCTGCATGACGTAGGCGAGGATCTGCTTGGGCAGCGGCTTGGTGGTGATGTCGCGCATGACGCCGAACGCCGCCAGCGCCAGGCCCTCGATGAGCACCTGCATGCCCAGGTACGGCATGTCCCAGCGGGAGTCGGTCAGCGTGCTGTCGAGCAGCGCCTTGAGGTGTTCGTTGATCGGGTAGGCGAGGCCGACCTTCTCCTGGAGGAAGCGGGCGTAGGTCTCGGCGTGGCGGGCCTCGTCCATCGTCTGGGTGGCGGCGTAGAACTTGGAGTCGAGGTCGGGCACCGATTCGACGATCCGCGCCGAGCAGATCATCGCGCCCTGCTCACCGTGCAGGAACTGGGAGAACTGCCAGGCGGCGCCGTGCAGCCTGACCTCCTGCCGCTGGCGTTCGTCCATCCGGTCCCACAGCGGGGTGCCGTGGATGGCGATGGTGTGGTCGGGGATGCCGAGCACGTCGTACGGGTCCACTTCCAGGCCCCAGTCGATGCGCTTGACGGAGTCCCACTGCTTGTCCTTGCCCTTCTGGTAGAGGGCCAGCATCCTGTCCCGGCCGTCGTCGTACTCCCAGGTGAACTTGCTGGTTCCGGCCATGTCCACGTTCCACGTGGAGAGCCCGGCGGGGATGGTGTAGAGATCGTGGGTCGACATGGGGACCTCCGGGGGGTCACGTACACCGTACGTCCGTAATCGGAGCTTGCACGTACGGTGTACGTACGTCAATAGAATGAGCTATGAGCACCGAGCCCCTGTCGAGGGCGCGCATCGTGGCCGCGGCCATCGAGCTGATCGAGCGGGAGGGCGCCGACGCGGTCTCCATGCGGCGCATCGCGGCCGAGCTGGGCGTCGGCGTGATGTCCCTCTACAACCACGTGCCCAACAAGGACGCGCTGCTCAGCGGCGTGGCCGAGGCTGTGCTGAGCGAGATCGAGTTCACCGACGACCCGGGCGCCGACTGGACCGACCGGGTGCGCGTGCAGGCCCGCGCCTTCCGGCAGATCGCCCACCACTATCCCCGCTGCACGATGCTCGTCGTCAGCCGGCAGGTCCACTCGCCGGCCGGGATGCTGCCGGTGGAGCGGGCGCTGGCGACGCTGCGCAGCGCGGGGTTCGACGGGGCCGACGCGGTGCGGGTGCTGCGGGTGTTCATCGCGTTCGTCGTCGGGTCGCTGCTGCGGGAGGTCGGGGTGACGCCCGCGTTCGCGCCGCCGCGTGAGGACGCGGCCGATCCCGGCGTGGTCGACCCGGCGCTGTTCCCCGAGGTGCACGCGCTGTCGGCGCTGCTGGACGGCTGCGACCACGAGGGCGACTTCGAGTTCGGCGTCGAGCTGATGATCCGGGCGATCGCCGTGCACCCGGCACGGCGGGAGGGCACCCGCACAGCCGCGGATGCCCTCGGGAAAGCCGACGTCGACACCTGACGTCAGTACCAGTTGTGCGACCGGAAGTGCCCCCAGGCGCCGCACGGCTTGCCGTACCTCCCCTTGATGTAGGCCAGGCCCCACCGGATCTGCGTCTCCGGATTGTGACGCCAATCCCTGCCCGCTCCCCGCATCTTTCCTCCGGGGAGCGCCTGCGGGATGCCGTAGGCGCCTGACGATCTGTTGTATGCGCGGTGGTTCCAGTTGCTCTCCCTGGTCCACAGGTTGTCCAGGCAGTGGAACTCGCGCAGCGGCCACGACCGCTGCACCACCTGGTTCAGGGCGAAACCCTTGCTCCTGCTCTTCGCGTTCCCGGCGACGACCTTCGGCTCGGCGGAGGTCCGCCAGACCCCGGTCCTGACGACCGGGGCGTCCCCGGTCTCGGCCCAGGCGACCGTCGGCGTACCGCTGAACGCGGTGAGGCCGGCGACGGCGGCGAGAGTGATCTGTAGCGTGCGCTTGCTGTCCAATTCAGTCCTCGCGGTCGGGTCGCGTGCGGACGGGCGCTCTCGCTTCCCCGGCGCCCCTGCCGATCCGCGTCCGTGGCTCGCACGCGGAGGGTCCGCGCGGCCCTCCGGGATCCTTGGTTCCGTCCGATCACGCTGGACGGCCCGGAGGGCGCCACGACATGTCCTCTTAGCCGGTTGTAGTACGCGGCCCGACCGGGCTCCGGGACCTGGGACACGCCCCGGACAGGTGTTTGCCGGACGGTGGCCGACAATCGGCGCTCCCGTTGGGCCGGGTTGGCGCGGCCCGGGGCGCGGATGGCCCGCCCTTGCCGCGAAACGGGCGCGCACCTGGGGTTTGAACCGCTCTCGAAGGTGGGATGGCGAGTAGGGTCGGGCGCATGAGTGTTCGAGAGATCCCGGTCCGCACCCTGGCGGACGTGCCCACCACCCTTGCGGACCTGGCGGGCGACGCCGCCCTCCTCATCGTGAACGTGGCCTCCCGCTGCGGGCTGACCCCGCAGTACGCCGGCCTCGTCGAGCTGCACAAGCAGTACGGGCCGCGCGGGTTCAGCGTGGTCGGCGTGCCGTGCAACCAGTTCATGGGGCAGGAGCCGGGCAGCGCCGAGGAGATCCAGGAGTTCTGCTCGGCCACCTACGGCGTCGACTTCCCGCTGCTGGAGAAGGCCGAGGTCAACGGCCCCGGCAGGCACCCGCTGTACGAGAGCCTGACGGGCGTCCCGGACGCCGACGGCGAGGCCGGCGACGTGCAGTGGAACTTCGAGAAGTTCCTCGTGGCCCGCGACGGCACGGTGGCGGCGCGTTTCCGTCCCGGCACGGCGCCGGACGACCCGGCGATCGCCGCGGCCATCGAGAAGGTGCTGTAGGGCCGCGGGAAGCCGGCCTCAGCGGTGCGGACCGCAGCTGCCCCGGACGATGAGCTCGGTCGGCAGCACGACCGTGCGCGGGCGCCGGGCGGCGCCGGTGCGCAGGACCAGCTCGGCCGCGCGATAGCCGATGTCGCGGCCGGGCTGGGCGATCACGGTCAGCGGCGGCGCGCACAGCTCGGCCCACGGCACGTCGTCGTACATGACCAGCGACACGTCGCGGGGCACCCGCAGGTCGAGCTCGCGGGCGGCCAGCACGGCCGCCTCGCCCAGCACGTTGCCCGCCGCGACCACCGCCGACAGGTCCGGGCGACTCTGGAACAGCCCGGAGGCGGCGGCGTAGGCGGCGTCGCGGCTGCCCGTGGCGAAGACGACCAGCTCCTCGTCCACCGGGTCGCCGACCGCCTCGCGGAAGGCGGCCACCCGCCGGTCGTGCCCCGGGCCGCCGAGGAAGGCGATGCGCCGGTGGCCCAGCCCGCGCAGGTAGCGGACCGCCGTACGGATGCCGGCCCGGTCGTCGGCCAGGACGGCGGGCACGTCGACGGGGCGGGCGGGCGGCGCGGCCGGGGCGGGCACGCCGTCCAGGAGCATGAGGTCGCGCACGGTGGAGGAGCCGGCCTGCTCGGCGGCGTCGGCCGGCAGCCGGTCGGCGAACACGACCGCCATCCCCGCGCGGATCGCCGGCCGCCAGGTGTCGGCGCCGCCGGACGGCACCGCGATCACCCGGTCGACGCCCTGCTCCAGCAGCATGCCGATCATCTCGGCCTCCTGCTCGGGGTCGTCGGCGGTGGAGGCGAGCACGACCGGTTCGCCCGCCGAGCGGCCGCAGGCGAGCACGCCCTCGGCCAGCCGGCCGAAGAACGGGTCGGTGAGGTCGGGCACGAGCAGCCCCATGCCGCCGGTGCGGCGCTGGCGCAGGTTGCGGCCCAGCGCGCTGGGCCGGTAGTCGAGCTGGGCGGCGACGGCGAGCACCCGCTCACGGGTGCGCGGGCTGGCCGAGCCGCCGGACAGCACCCTCGACACGGTGGCCACGCCCACGCCGGCCGCCTCGGCCACGTCCTTGATGGTCGCCCGCTTTTCCATGGAAACGATTCCATCATGCTTTCCGGAATCCGGGAAGTCCTCAGGGACAGCAGGGCTGGTCACGCCCAAACCCTTGACACCGATGTCCGTTTCGGGTGAGATGCTTGAAAACGTATCCACGAAAGTGGAAACTCCGCACAACATCGGGGTCAAGCCCTGGAGCGCGAAGGACAGTCATGGCATCCATCGTTCTGACCAACGTCGACAAGATCTACGCCGGTGGCGTGAAGGCCGTGAACGGGCTCAACCTTGAGATCAAGGATGGCGAGTTCATGGTGCTGGTCGGCCCCTCCGGTTGCGGCAAGTCGACCGCGCTCCGGATGATCGCCGGCCTCGAGGACATCAGCGGCGGCGAGATCGCCATCGGCGACAAGGTGGTCAACCACCTGCCGCCGAAGGACCGCGACATCGCGATGGTGTTCCAGAACTACGCGCTCTACCCCCACATGACGGTCGAGGAGAACCTCGCCTTCGGCCTCAAGCTTCGCAAGATGCCCAAGGCCGAGATCCAGCAGCGCGTCAACGACGCCGCCAAGATGCTGGGCCTGGAGACCTACCTCAAGCGCAAGCCGGCCGCCCTGTCCGGTGGTCAGCGCCAGCGTGTCGCCATGGGCCGCGCCATCGTCCGCGAGCCGCAGGCCTTCCTCATGGACGAGCCGCTGTCCAACCTGGACGCCAAGCTCCGCGTCTCCATGCGCGCCTCGCTCAACCAGATGCACGAGCGCCTCGGCGTCACCACCGTCTACGTCACGCACGACCAGGTCGAGGCCATGACCCTCGGCGACCGCGTCTGCGTGCTCCGCGACGGCCTCCTCCAGCAGGTCGACACGCCGCAGAACCTGTTCGACAAGCCGGTCAACCTGTTCGTCGCCGGCTTCATGGGCTCGCCGTCGATGAACTTCGTCACCGCCGAGCTGGTCCGCGACGGCGGCGCCGCCGTCACCTTCGCCGGCATCAAGCTGCCGATCCCCGACTCCACCTTCACCGAGAAGCCGGGCCTCGACCAGTACATCGGCAAGAAGATCATCCTCGGCATCCGCCCGTCGGACTTCGAGGACGCCGCCTCCGCCGGCAACCACGCCAACGGCTGGGCCACGCTGCCCGTCAAGGCGGAGGTCACCGAGGAGCTCGGCTCCGAGATCAACGTCCTGTTCCTCATCGACGCCCCGCCCGTCGAGCACAAGGACACCGTCGCCGCCGCCGACAAGGGCGACGAGGAAGAGGCCACGCTGCCGCTGGCCGGCGACAAGTCGCTGTGGACCGCCCGCGTCAACGCCCGCAGCCACGCGCGCCCCGGCCAGAACATCGACCTGGTCCTCGACACGCACAACCTGCACTTCTTCGACACCAACTCCGGCCTGGCGATCGGGCACCCGGCCAACGTCGGCCGCTAGTCACCGACCGCCGATTCCCGGCCGCGAGCCCGCTCGCGGCCGTCCCGGGCCCTCACCGCGACCCCCTCCCGCGGCGAGGGCCCACCTCTTTTCCGGGGTACGGGCTGCCGCGTCGCGGTGTGCCGTGCCTGGAGCGTCGTGCGGTGTCGTGCCGCGCCGTCAGCGGCCGATGCGGGCGGAGATCCGGGCCGCGATGCCGTGGGGGACGAGCCGGCCGGCGTTGAGGATGACCTTGTAGCGCAGCGACGGCACCGAGACCCGCTTGCCCAGCGCCAGGTCGCGCATCGCCGTACGGGCCACGTCGTCGGCCTTCAGCCACAGGATGTCGGGCATTCCCGACATGTCCATCGAGGCCCGCTGGTGGAACTCCGTCCGCACGAACCCCGGGCACAACGCCATCACCCGGACCCGCGCGCTGCCCGCCTCGGCCGCCACCGACTCGCTGAAGTTGACCACCCACGCCTTGCTCGCGCTGTAGGTGCCCCGGGTGAAGAACGCCGCCACCGACGCCACGTTGATCACGCCGCCCCGGTCGCGCTCCCGCATCCCCGGCAGCGCCGCCAGCGTCAGCCGCAGCACCGCCTCACAGTGGACCTTGAGCATCACCAGCTCGTCCTCCACCGGCGTCTGCAGGAAAGCGCCCTTGTGGCCGAACCCGGCGTTGTTCACCAGCAGGTCGACGCCCTCCCGGCAGCGGGCCTCGGCACGCGCCAGGCCCTCCTCGGTCGCCAGGTCGGCGGGCAGCACCTCCACCGGGACGCCATAGCGCAGGCGCAGCCGCCCCGCCTCCTCGGCCAGGCGGCCCTCGTCGCGCGCCACCAGGACCAGCGAGAAACCGTCGGCGGCCAGCCGCCGTGCGAAAGCGGCGCCGATGCCGGCGGTGGCGCCCGTGATCAGTGCGGTAGGCATGCCAGAACCCTAACGCCCCCACCCCACCCCTCCGCGAACCCCCGGCCCCACCGGAAAGGCCCGCCGCGTGCTGGGGCGGGCGCCCGCTTCGGGAGGGGGCCGCCGCCCGCGTGGTGCGGTGCTCTCCGGAGGGAACGGGTGCGGTGTGCGTGTCCGCCCCAGCCCTCGCCCTCGCACCCGTGTGCGGGGGTTCGTTCCGAAAAGGGGGCCGCCTGCTCCCTGGGGGTGGGGCGGGGTGGGGGTGGGCGTGGCAGGATGGCGGGGTGGGTCTTGTGCGGGCTGTGCCGGTCGCCTTACTGGGCGTCGTTCTGGTCGCTTGTTCGGCGGGTGTGCCGGAGCGTACGCCCGAGAAGGCCGTGACGACGGCGGAGGCCGGGCCGTCCGGCACCGGCGGTGAGGCGGCGGCGGGGAAGGTGCGGCTGACGCGGGTCGCCGAGCTGGAGCGGCCCGTGGCCTTCGCCGTGCGTAAAGGGGACGACCGGCTGTACGTGGCCGAGCAGGGCGGGAAGCTGCGCACCACCGACGGCGCGACGATCGTGGACCTGTCGGGCGAGGTGAGCGACGGCAACGAGCAGGGCCTGCTGGGCGTGGCGTTCCATCCGTCGGGCCGCTGGCTCTACCTCGACTGGACCGACGCCGACGGCACCACGCACGTGACCGAGTGGGCCTACGACGGCACCAAGGCCACGGCCCGGCGCGACGTGCTGACGCAGAAGCAGCCGTACGCCAATCACAACGGCGGCCAGCTCGCCTTCGGCCCCGACGGCTACCTCTACGTCGCGCTGGGCGACGGCGGCAGCGGCGGAGACCCGGAGGGCAACGGCCAGGATCTCGGCACCCTGCTCGGCAAAATCCTGCGCATCGACCCGCGCGGCAACCCGTACAAGATCCCCGAAGGCAACCCGTTCGCGGACCGGGAGGGGGCGCGGCCGGAGATCTGGGCGTACGGGCTGCGTAATCCGTGGCGGTTCGGGTTTGACCGGGAGAGCGGCGATCTGTGGATCGGCGACGTGGGCCAGAACGCCTGGGAGGAGGTCGACCGCCAGCCGGCCGGCTCGGGCGGCGGCGAGAACTACGGCTGGAACCTGCGCGAGGGCAAGGCCGGGTTCGGCGCGGGCGGGCAGGCGAAGGACCTGGTCGACCCGGTGATCGTCTACCCGCTGGGCGAGGGCGGCGCCTGTTCGGTCATCGCCGGCTTCGTCTACCGCGGCTCGAAGATCGACTGGTTGCGCGGCCGGTTCCTGTACGGCGACTTCTGCGCGGGCTGGATCAGGGCGACCCCGGCGGACAGGCCGGGCGAGGGTGAGGAGATCGGGCGGGTGGATCAGCTGTCGTCGTTCGGCCAGGGCCACGACGGCGAGCTGTACGCGCTCAGCCTCCAGGGCCCGGTCTATCGGATAGATCCCGCCTGACCCGGTCGATCAGGTCCTCGACCTGGCCGTTGAGCCGGGCGCCGCGTGACCAGCCGGCGTAGTGGGTGAGCAGGACGACGACCTCGCGCAGTTCGCTCTCGTTCAGGTCGCCGGTGCGCAGGGCGGCGTCGAGCTGTTCGGCCACCTGGTCGTCGAGGCCCTGCCCGACGAGGAGCCCGAGCAGGACGAGGCGGCGCTCCCGGTCGGAGAGCGCGTCGCGCGACCACACCTCGGCGAAGGCGCGCTCGGCGGCCATGCCGTAGGAGTCGACGGCCGGTTCTGTCATGGCTGGCTCCGGTCGTGCGTGAGGGGAACCTCCATCTTCGGCTACTTCTCGCCGCGCACCAATGCAGGCGCGCCAAAGCCGCGGTTTCCTGTTGATCTGTAACAAGTAAGGCCGGTGTACGGCCAAGATTTGGTCAAGATTTCTCATCGTGCATCGGGCTCACCGGATCCGAAAACGGGCACAACAACGTCGGTGCCTCGTCATTGGAGGTAGGACCCCAGTGAAGATCCGGTGAGGAAGACACGGGCGTGGGTCGCGCTGACGGCCGCGATCTCTGTTGCCGGTTGCGTGCGGGCAGCCGGAGTTCACCTACGTGCGCGACAGGGACGGCACCACCTACTTCAAGGTGCCCGCCTCGTTCGCCAGGATCGACGCCTACCCGCTGGAGCTCGTGTTCAGCGGCGACAGGCCGGGCTCGCAGGCGGCGCTGGAGCGCAGGCGGCGGGTCTGGTCGGCGGCCTTCGACCAGGCGCGGGAGCCGGACGTGGACCACCTGTTCGGCTCGCGGGAGCCGTTCGTGTACGCGGCCGTGCACCGGCTGACCGGGCCGCAGCGCGACGTGGTGTCGCTCGACCGGCTGCGCGACTTCGTCCTGCCGGTGACCGAGGAGTCGCGCACGGCCTACCTGGGCCGGGTGCTGGAGTCGGGGCGGCCGCCGCTGTTCAGCGGGTTCGAGCGGCTCAGCGACGAGCCCGTCCGGCTGGACGACGGCGCCCGGGGCGTACGGGTCCGCTACAGCTACCGGATCGGCGCCGGACACCAGACCTTCGACCAGACCGCCATCCTCGACGGCTCCGGCTCCACCGTCTCGGTCATGCTCATCGCCTGCCGGCCGGACTGCCACGTGGCCCGCCGGGCGGAGTTCGACGAGATCGCGCGTTCGTTCAAGCTGCTGCGGCTGCCCGGATGAGGGAGCACCCTGTGAAGAGCACACGCCAGGCAGGGCTGCGCGCGCCCGGCAGCGGGCCCGCCGTGCCCGCCACCGCCACGCGGCCGAGGATGCGCCTGTGGGACCGCAGCAGGCTCCTGCTCGGCCTCGCGGTCGCGTACGCCGTCCTGACATGGAAGGTGATGGCCGACTTCCCCGGCATCGTCCCGTACGGCGAGGCCATGCTGGTGATCGCGCGGCAGCATCAGTGGATCTTCTGGCTGCTCGGCGCTGAGGCGGTCCGGCAGGCGCACTTCCTGGTCAGCGAGGTGTCGCCGGGCTACCACCGGTTCTGGGCCGGGCGGGTGTCCGGCGGGGTCGAGCGGTGGTCGCACCGGCGCTTCGACGACTGGGCCCGGTTCCGGTTCGCCCGGCTGCTGATGGCGGCGTTCTGGGTCGCGCTGGCGGCGCTGGTGCTGGGCGCGGTGCTCGGCACCAGCCCGTTCCTGGCGGTGTTCCAGGCGGCGGCGCTGGTCCTCGCGGCGCTGCCGTCGGTGCTGCGGGCCGTGCTGGTGGCCTGCGCGGTCGTCGTGCCGGTCGCGGGGGCGCTCTGGCTGCTGTCCAGGGGCGGCGTGGAGACGTACTTCCCGGGCGACGTCGAGACGCGCCTGGCCGACGTGTGGGGGCAGGACCACGTCGTCGAGCGGGTCCGCGAGGCCGTCGTCTTCCTGGAGCGGCCCGGCGAGATCGAGGAGCGCGGCGGCTACGTGCCCGGCGGCCTGCTGCTGTGGGGGCCGCCGGGCACCGGCAAGACGCTGCTGGCCGAGGCCGTCGCGGGGGAGACCGGCAAGCCGTACGTGCTCGTCGAGCCGGGCGCGTTCGCGAACCTGCTCCCGGGCGTCGGCGTCCTCAAGATGAAGGCGCTCTTCCGGAGGCTGCGCAGGCTCGCGCTCCGCCACGGCGGGGTGGTCGTCCACTTCGACGAGGCCGACGCGCTCGGCAGGCGCGGCAGGTCCGCCCACCAGGGCGCGGGCGGCCCGGCCCCCTGCCACGGCATGACGTACCTGTCCGAGGAGAGCCGGATGGCCCTGGCCTTCCGCGACCCCGGCAACGGGCTGCTCGCCACGGGCCGCGCGGCCCACGGCGAACCTGGCACCCTCCAGGCCCTGCTCGCCGAGCTGTCCGGGCTGAAGAAGCCGCGCGGCCTGTTCAACCGGCTGGTCCGGCGGGCGCTCGGCATGCGGCCCAAACCGCCGCCCGGCTACCGCGTCCTCGTCATGATGGCCACCAGCCGCCCCGACGCCGTCGACGAGGCGCTGCTGCGGCCCGGCCGCATCGACCGCGTCTACAAGGTCGGCCACCCGACCAGGGCCGGACGGGTGGCCACCTACCAGGGCTACTTCGGCAAGGTCGCGCACCGGCTCACCGCCGAGCAGATCGACAGGCTCGCCACCCTCACCCCGTACGCGACCGGCGCCACCATCAAGGACCTGGTCAACGAGTCGCTCATCGCCGCCGTCCGAGCCGGGCGCGACGTCATCACCTGGGCGGACGTGCTGCACGCCAAGCGGCTCAAGCAGCTCGGCCCGCCCGGCGGCGCCGAGTACGCCGGCCGGGAGCGGCACGCCGTGGCCGTGCACGAGGCCTGCCACGCGGTCGTCGCGTACGTGGCCCGCTTCCACCTGGAGATCGACGTCGCCACCATCGAGAAGGGGGCCGACCACCTCGGGCTGGTGGCCTCCATCGAGCCGGGCGACCAGTTCACCCGGTGGAAGTCGGAGTACGAGGCGGACATCATGGTCGCGCTCGCCTCGCTGGCCGGGGAGCGGATGTTCTTCGGCGAGGACAGCTCTTCCGGCGTCGCCGGCGACCTGCACGCGGCGACCTTCCTGGCGGCGCTCATGGAGTCGCACTGGGGGATGGGCTCCGGCGTCACCTCGCTGCCCGCGCTGCGGGAGCTGGAGATCACGGGCGGCAAGGCGCACCGCCGCGGGTCGCGCCGCTCCGCCCGGGCGCGGCCCGGACCGGCGCCGGACGTGCTGGGGGAGCGGATCGAGGACCACCTCGTGCGGCTGCTGGAGAAGACCGAGCGGCTGCTGGAGGAGCGCCGCAGGGACGTGCTGTCGCTGGCGCACGCCCTGGAGGCGCACCGCACGCTCAACGGGGACGACGTGGTCGCGGTCATCGAACGGGCCGCGGGGCCGCTGGTCGACGGCGCCGTGTACGCCTCGGACGACTTCTACCGGGAGCTGGAGGACTACCACCGGGAGGCGGTCCGCGCCCACCGCGAGCACGGCCGCATCGGGCGCGACCTGCCCGGCGCGAGCGCCCCTCCCGAGGAGGTGATCGAGCCCCGCACGATCGTCCCACCGGCGGCGGCGGTTCCGCCGGACGACGGGCCCGGCGTGGTGGCCGTGCCCGGGGCGCAGGGGTCCCGGCCGGAGTTCGTGCCGTGGGCCGCCGAGCCGGCGCGGGCGTACGAGCCGGTCCCCGCGCGTGGCGCCGCGCCCTTCTCCGCTCCCGTCCCCGCGTCTGGTGTGGGGCGGCGCTGGTGGCTGGCCGGGGGGAGCCTGCTCGCGCTGGTGACGGTGGCCGTCGTCTGCGGGCTGGCCGTGAGCGGCGCGCTCGCCGGCTCGGCCGGGCCGGAGCCCGGCGGCGGGATCGTCTCGCCGGGCCTGCTGGCGGTGCTGTTCCTCGTCGTGGTCGCCGCCGTCGTGGGCGCCGGGCTGGCCGCCGTCGCGGTCAGGGGCCTGCGCGCCGCCCAGGCGAAGGCCGAACGCGAACGCGACCAGGCGCATGCCCGCGCCCAGCTCCTGGCCGCGGCGCTCGACCCGGACACCGCCATGCGCCTGCTCGGCTACGACGGACAGGCCAGGCGGGAGGGCACCTGATCCGGCACCGGCTTAACACGCCGTTCACATTCGGGCAAAAACGTGGAAACGGCTGTCCTTAAGACTCGGCGTGGCTGAGAGAAACCGTGAAAGGACCGCCGTGAGCTACAAGGCTGAGTACATCTGGATCGACGGCACCGAGCCCACGGCGCTGATGCGCTCCAAGACCAGGATCCTCGCCGACGGGGCAGAGCCGCCGCTGTGGGGCTTCGACGGTTCCAGCACCAACCAGGCCGAGGGCCACTCGTCGGACCGCGTGCTCCGCCCCGTGTTCACCTGCCCGGACCCGATCCGCGGCGGCGACAGCGTGCTGGTCCTGTGCGAGGTGGAGGAGACCGACGGCACCTCGCACAAGAGCAACACCCGTGCGCTGCTGCGCCCGATCGCCGAGCGTTACGCGGCTCAGGAGTCGTGGTTCGGCATCGAGCAGGAGTACACGTTCTTCAAGGGCAGCCGCCCGCTCGGCTTCCCCGAGGGCGGCTTCCCCGCCCCGCAGGGCCACTACTACTGCGGCGTGGGCGCCGAGGCCGTGTTCGGCCGCGAGATCGTCGAGCTGCACCTGGACCGCTGCCTGGCCGCCGGCCTGGCCATCTCCGGCATCAACGCCGAGGTCATGCCCGGCCAGTGGGAGTTCCAGGTAGGCCCGGCGGGCCCCCTCGAGGTCGCCGACCACCTGTGGATCGCCCGCTGGCTGCTCTACCGCACCGCCGAGGAGTTCGGCGTGGAGGCGACGCTCGACGCCAAGCCCGCCCGTGGCGACTGGAACGGCGCCGGCGCGCACACGAACTTCTCCACCAAGGCCATGCGCGAGGGCTACGACGCCATCATCACCGCCTGCGAGGCGCTCGGCGAGGGCGACAAGCCGATGGAGCACGTCTCCCAGTACGGCGCCGACATCGAGAGCCGCCTGACCGGCGCGCACGAGACCGCCCCGTGGAACCGCTACACCTACGGCGTCTCCGACCGCGGCGCCTCCGTGCGCATCCCGTGGCAGGTCGAGGTGGACAAGAAGGGCTACATCGAGGACCGGCGCCCCAACGCCAACGTCGACCCGTACGTGGTCACCCGCCTGCTCGTGAACACCTGCTGCGCCGCGCTGGAGAAGGCCGGCCAGGTCTGACCCGGCGGACGGCGGGACGCGGACGCCGCGTCCCGCCGCCGTGCGCTCAGAGCCGGAAGTCGCGGTCCGGCGTGATGTCGGCGACGTCCATCTGGGCCTTCTGCAGCCGCCCGGAGTGGTCCCAGTTCATCGCCTGCCAGCGGGTGAACTGGTCGAGCACCCACATCCCCGACTGCCGGCTGCCGTTGCCCGACTTGCCGTTGCCGCCGAACGGCAGGTGCGCCTCGGCCCCCGAGGTGGAGTTGTTGACGCTGACCATGCCCGCCGAGACGCCCTCGCGGAAGCGGAAGGCGTGCTTGGCGTCAGTGGTGTAGATGGAGCTGGACAGCCCGTAGCCGGGCCGGTTGGCGAGCTCGACGGCCTCCTCCAGCGTGGCGAACGAGGTGACGCCGACGATCGGCCCGAACGTCTCCTCCAGGAACAGCCGGTCGTCCGGCCGCACGCCGTCGACGACGACCGGATGGTAGTAGAGGCCGCCCTCGCCGGTGAAGCCGCCGTGCGGGCTCTCGGCGGTGATGCGGCCGGTCGCGCCGGTGACGACCCGGTGGTGGGGCTGGATCCAGGTCAGGTATTCCTCGTAGCGGTCGGCGAACTTGCGGTCCAGCAGCGGCCCGGCCAGCACGTCCTGCTCGGGGTCGCCGATCCTGGCCTCCCGTACGGCGCGGGCGAAGCGGTCGGTGAACTCGCGGTGGATCGACTCGTGCACGATGACCGTGCCCAGGCTGGTGCAGCGCTGCCCGGCGGTGCCGAACCCGGAGAACAGCGCGCCCTCCACCGCCAGGTCCAGGTCGGCGTCCGGCATGATGACCATCGGGTTCTTGCCGCCGAGCTCCAGGCAGGCCGACTGCAGATGCCGGCCGGCCAGCTCGCCGATCTTGCGGCCGACCTCGCTGGAGCCGGTGAAGCCGACCTTGTCGACGTTCCCGGCGTCCAGGGCGCGCTCCAGCCCGGCGAACGTCTGCCCGCCGTCGGCGAAGACGATGTTGAGCACGCCGTCGGGCAGCCCCGCCGCCACGAACAGCCGGTAGAGGGCGTGCGCGGAGGCGGCGGCGTACTCGGCGGGCTTCCACACGACCGCGTTGCCGCACAGCAGCGCCGGCACCAGGTACCAGGACGGGACGGCCACCGGGAAGTTGCCCGCGGTGATCACCGCCGCGACGCCGACCGGGTTGCGGAAGGTGAACAGGTTCTTGTCGGGCATCTCCGACGGCACCGTCTGCCCGTAGAGCCTGCGGCCCTCGCCGAGGAAGAAGTCGCACGTGTCGACGATCTCCCGCACCTCGCCCAGCGCCTCACCGTAGGGCTTGCCGATCTCCTGGGTGACGATCCTGGCCAGCGTCTCGGTGTTGGCCTCGACGAGCCGCCCGATGGAGGCGATCACCCGTCCCCGCACGGGAGCGGGCACCCTGGCCCACTCCCGCTGCGCCTCCTTCGCCGTCGCCGCGGCGACGGCGAAGGTCTCGGCGTCGGCCAGCCCCACCTCGGCGACGACCTCGGCGGTGCGGGCGGGGTTCGTCGATGCGTACGTCTCGATCGCGGCGGCGTCCTTGCCTCCGACGACGGAGGAAATCTTGCGGCTCACAGGTGCCCTCCTCACAGGTTCTCCGGACACACAATCATCCCTCCGGATGCTTGGCCAGCCAGCGGGTGATGCCGAGCGTCTCCAGGAACGGCAGGTCGTGGCTGACCACGAGCAGCGCGCCCCGGTAGGCCGACAGCGCCTCGGACAGCCGGCGGACGCTGGCCATGTCCAGGTTGTTCGTCGGCTCGTCCAGGAGCAGCAGCTGGGGCGGCGGCTCGGCGGAGAGCAGGGCGGCCAGGACGGCGCGGAACCGCTCGCCGCCCGACAGCGTCGCGGCAGGCTGCTCGGCCCGCGCCCCCCGGAACAGGAAGCGGGCCAGCCGCGCCCGCAGCTCGCCCACGGGGACGGCCGGGGCGAACCGCCGGACGTTGTCGAGCACGCTGAGCGAGCCGTCCAGCAGGTCGAGCCGCTGCGGCAGGTAGCGCACGGGCACCCCGGGGCAGGCCCCGGGAGCGCCTGAGACGATCGCGCGCAGCAGCGTCGTCTTGCCCGACCCGTTGGGGCCGGTCAGCGCGACCCGCTCGGGGCCGCGCAGCACCAGCTCCGTCACGGGCTCGCCGCCGGCGTCGGGGCCGCCGCGCAGCTCGCTCAGCCCCGGCACGCCCGTCAGCGTCAGGACCGTGCGCCCGGCCGGGACCTCGGTGCGCGGCAGCGACACGCGGATCTCGGCGTCCTCGCGGACGGCCTGCTCGGCCTCGGTGAGGCGGTCGCGGGCCTGCTCCAGCTTCTCGGCGTGCATGGTGCGGTGCTTGCCCGCCGCCACCTGGGCCTGCCGTTTGCGCGCGTTCATGATGATCTTCGGCTCGCGCTTGGTCGCGTACATCTTGCCTCCGTAACGGGTCCGGCGGCTCAGCTTGACCAGGGCGTCGGCCAGCTCCTGCTTCTGCTTCCTGAGGTCGCCCTCGGCGACCCGGACCATGCGCTCGGCCGCCTCCCGCTTGGCCGCGAGCGCCTGCTCGTAGGCCGTCAGGTTGCCGCCGAACACGCGCACCGCCCCGTCGCGCAGGTCGGCGATCTGGTCCACCAGGTCGAGCAGGACGCGGTCGTGGCTGACCACCACCAGCACCCCCGTCCAGGAGCGCACGGCCGCGTACAGGCGGCGGCGGGCGTCCAGGTCGAGGTTGTTGGTGGGCTCGTCGAGCAGCAGCACGCCGGGCCTGCGCATGAGCAGCGCCGCCAGGCCGGTCATCACGACCTCGCCGCCGGACAGGGTGCCGGCGGGCCGGTCCAGGCCGAGGTGGCCGAGGCCGAGCCGGTCCAGCTCGGCGTGCGCCCGCTCCTCGACGTCCCAGTCGTCGCCGATGGCCGTGAAGTGCTCGGGGGAGGCGTCGCCGCCCTCGATGGCGTGCAGCGCGGCCCGCTGCCGTTCGATGCCGAGCAGCCCGGCGACGGTGGCGCCGGTGGCCAGGGGCAGGTCCTGCGGCAGGTAGCCGACGTCGCCGGCGACGCTGACCGAGCCGGCCGTCGGCCGCAGCTCACCGGCGACGAGCTTGAGCAGCGTGGACTTCCCCAACCCCGGGTTATGACACTTTCCGCGATAGAATTTGGAGTGAAAGCCCAGGTCAGAGAGGATGCAGTCAGATGGTCCGCGAGATCCAGAAGCCCGGCCACCTCCCAGCGGACGAGCAGGCGCGCATTACGTCGATCCGGGAAGCGATGCGCGAGGGCGCGCCTATGTCCATCAACGGGGTTCCCGGCCAGTGGGATCAGCGTGGCGAAGTATGGACGGCAGATGTCCGACCGCCGGGGGCAGCGCTGCTGTTGGTCCGGATCTCTGATGCTGAACCAGGCGACATCTTCGGAGTGGCCCGTCAGGTCCAAGACACCATCAAACAGGCGGGCCGGGTTGGATGGCCCGTGGGCATGATCCTTGTGGAGAACGATACAAGCGCCTTCAAACGGCGCAAGATCAAGCTCCCCAACGGTGAGACCCAGCTACGCACGGTTCGGCCGAAGTTTCGGCGTGCGCTGGGGCTGCTAAGTAAGGGCACCTTTCGGCGGTTCATGACTTACCACCTTGACCGCACCGTGCGTGACCCGCGTGACCTCGAAGACTTGATTGACGTGGTCGAAGGATCACGTCCTCGCATCGTGGTGGGGTCGTACACCGGAAGCCTTCGCCTAGCTAACGACACTGACATCACGTCGGCCCGCATCCATTGCGCCATCGCGAACCAGGCATCTCGCGATACTTCCCGGCGAGTCTCGCGCAAGCGCCGCGAACAGGCTGAGGAGGGACGGTATGGGGGCGGGCGTCGCCCCTACGGGTTCGAGTCTGACGGGGTTACGCTACGCCGCGACGAGGCTCAGCACATCGCCCACTACACAGCGGTTGCGCTGACCGACGTGTCTATGAAGGAAATCGCGCGTGACATGAAGCTGGCCGGTGTGGTTACCACAAGCGGCAAACCGTTCTCAGCGGCGGCGGCGCGGGACATGCTGCTACGCCCGCGTAACGCGGGACTGACGGTTCACCGATCGGAGCGCGACCACGTTAGCCACATGGACGACGATTACGACCAGGACGACGAGAACGCGGAGGAACCGGAGACCGGCAAGCCACTCCACTACACCCCGGATGATGTAGTCGGGACGCTCCCTGGTGAACCGATCGTGGACCCCGAGGATTATTGGGCGCTGGTACGCAAGCTGACCGACCCCAACCGGCGCACCAACTACGCGGGTACGGCCCCGGTCCTGTTGGGGGCAGGCATTTACAACTGCCCTTGTGGCGACAAGATGCGTACGCAGCCCAAGCGCCGAAAGATCAAGGACCGCCAGACAGGAGAAGTTATTCGAATCGAGGTGATACGCAATTACAGGTGTTCGTCACCAGAGAGGCCGGGCAACGTCGCATCAGGGCCAGGCCACGTCACAGTAACCGCCGACGATCTTGACCGATTGGTCGAGGCAACAATTCATGAGCTGATCGAGCTGTCCGAACCGGCTGACATCATCGGATACGAGCCTGGCAAGAAGATGGCGGATGTTCCAGCACTCCGCGTCGAGATCGCCAAGCATGAGAAGCGGCTGATCGAGATCAGCGAAGAGTACGAAGCTGATGAGATCACGAAGGCGCAGATGAAGAGCATGACGGCTACGCGGCGCAAGAAGCTCGACGATGCAAAGGCCGCACTTGACCGGGCGTTGGAGAACACCAATCCTGTCGTCAAGCTGATTGGGGTCGAGAACATCGCGGAGGCATGGGAAGACCTCAGCCTAGGGGAGCAGCGGGAAATCTGCCGCCGCATGCTGCGCGTGACGGTTCTGCCTATCGGGCGTGGTAGGAGGAACGTCCCCGTCCGTGAGCGAGTCCGCATCGAAAAGATCTGGCCCACGACCGGCCAGACTTCCAAGAGCGGAAGCTAGTAGGCCGCCACGCATGCAAGATGCCCCAGGAATGCGTTCCCGGGGCATCACTTGCCTACTGTGGCTTACCGGCGGTGATTGCTGAAGACGAGAGCCAGATAGGTCCGTACTTCCTCGCTTAACGGGCCGAGTGCCGCCGCAGTTCGCCGCGCCCATTCTCGATCAGCGTCCGACAGCCGATCAGTTGTTGAGGCTTGTTCCCGACGCGGTGCCTCGGAGCCATCCCGGGCGCGCTGGTCGGCCCGCCGAGATCCCGCCGACCTACGGCTGTCTTCCCGATCATGCTCATCAATGAGCGGGTGACTCTGCCGCGCCCTCTCGGCGGCCCGCCCGCCCGCCCTAGGGTCCGTTGTGGCTGATCGCCGCCCGCTATGATCCCTTTTGCTTACCTTTCGGCAAGAGGTGCCTTCGGCGCTGCCTTTCCTCATGCGCCCCACTCCGGTGAGCGCCTCCGCCGACCCGCTAGTTGGGCGATCTTCCTTTGCGACCTCTCTTTCCTCCAGGTCGAACAGGGACAGTTGATTCAGCGGTTGCCTCATTGCCGTGCCTCTGCATGCTGCGCTCCGGCTACGTTCTCTCCCTTCTCCGTGCTGGCCTGTGCCAGCTTCCGCCGTAGCTGTTGGCGTTCGGCCACTAGATCTAGTAGCCGGACCGCCAGTCTCGGTACATCCGGATCTGTGCTGGCAGCCAACCTCCACAGGAAGCGATCCGGATCTATCGACTCCTCTGCACCCAGGGTTTGCAGCACCCAGGCCCGCCGCTCCCGTGTGTACTCGCCCAGGGTCTTGCCTGACCACTTGCGCGAGACCAGCACCCGCCGCCCGCCGTAACCGAGGTGTTCGGCCCGGTGTGCCTTGCCCCGGCAGTGGCCCGGCAACAGCCCGACCTTTGCTCTCTTGGGCTCGACCCCGTACCTCAACCAGTTCGCACACGCTGGGGAACAGGGCTCATAGCGCAGCGCCTCCAGCAGCCGCCCTACATGCCGCCGTTGTGCCGAACGAGCATCGCCGCTCGTGTGCAGCGCCCCACCGCTGACCGCCTTGGTCAGGTACTTGGCCAGGTATCTCACGCACCGGTCAGCATCAGCCGTCCCGGACAGGACTCCCTGCATATCGACCTGGTCACCGAACTGAACCACGTGCAGCGGCTCCGCCTCAGCATCGCTGGCGAGCTGGTCTAGTGCCTCTTCCCAGGACGACAGGACTTCGCCTGTGGCCGGATCGATGTACCGCCCGGCCTCCGTCCAGACAGGCAGGCACTCCCCGTCAAACAGCACGCGATCGGCCGAGGGCCACCACACCTGGTGATAGGTGGCCGCCACCACCTGACGCACCTCTGCCCGTGCGAGCGTGCCCCGGATCGCCATGTGCAGATGCGGCGCTAGCCGCCGCTGAAACTCCACCGCCGCGAAATACTGCACCTCCCACCCTGCCACCCGGCGAAGGTTCTGTACGAACCGATCCACCAGCTTGGAGAAGTGCAGCGCATCCCGAGCCGCCCGCCGATAGTCGTAGCTGCCCGGTTCCACCGGCACCCCATCGCGCACGCGCCCATAGGAGGGCAAGGTCAGCGTGACGAACATCGATGGCCGGAGCACCTTCCCCTCCTTCGTGGTGAACGTCCGCCCCAGTGTCGTCCTGCTCTTGTCCCGCTTGGGCAGCCTCGGTGCATCTTGCCGCCGCCGCGTGGAGCGCACACGCCGCCCAGCAGACGCCGCCTGTGTACTGGCCTCTCCCGCGGACTCGATCATGCATCCGCCGGCCGATTCCGTAGAAGGCGGATTGCCGCTGCTCGGGCGCCGCTCCGGTTCCGCCTCCAAGTGCCAGCCTTCCTGACACTGCGCCATCCTGGCCAGGCGATTACGCCGGGCGCACGGGGGGCACGCACTTTCCAGTCGCGCCCCGCACGCAACGTTCACCAACCGGCGTTCGCCGCTCTGCTGATCCTGCACCCACATGGCCAATGGCCGGATGCATACCCCCGCTTGCTCTGCCACCACCCGAGCGATGTCCGGGGACAGGAGCCGCGCACCTGCAAGAGCACGCGGCATCCCCCCGACGGCGGTATCCGTCAAGCAGCCCCCCAATCGCCGCCGACCTCGATCCCGTCGATTCCCTCGATCCCGTCCAGACCGAAGGCGGCTGCCTCAGCGGCCCCGGCTTCGAAGCAGTCGCTCAGATCCTCGGCGGGCTCGTCCTCCAGCTCGCCTGAGCATGCCCGCGCTCCGCAGGAGCGGCACTCCACGAGCGCCCGAACCACGTCCAGAGCGAGCTGGTCTTCCTCGCCGCACTCCGCGCAGCGCAGCCCGTACAGAACTTCGATGAACCTGCTCACACAGCCTCCCCGGCCGCCGCGTACTGAAGAACCATCTGCCTGATGTCGCTGTCGCTGGTGAACCCCGCTCGAACCCGGATCGGCTCAGGGCGGTTCTCCAGTCGCACATACGCGACTCCCGCCCCCACGCTCGGATCCTCCGGATCACGCGGGATCTGATCGCACAGCGCGCCCCGGTCTCGTGCGCCGTCCCCGAGAACCATGTCCACCTGTTCGGCCTCATCCAGCCGAAGCGCGATCCGATCGGGGAACAGGTTGCGGATGTTGAGCACGTCCTTGCGCGGGTCCTGCAAGGCCGCCATGACCCCGACCCCGACCGCGCGCCCTTGCGTAGTCAGCGTGGACAGTGCCGCCATCGTGCGAATTTTGAGGTTCCTGTCCGGTTGATAGGCGGTCAGGAACGCCACCTCGTCCACCATGACGAGGATGAACGGATCCTCTTCGGTCGGTTCGTGATTGCGCCGTACGCCGCCGTATCGGCTCGCTCGCTCCTGCATCACCCCCACAGCCCGTTCCAGCAGATCCGCACACTCTTCGGGTGTGGCCGCGTACCGCCGGAACAGAGCGCGTCCGAAGGACAGTTCCATGTGCTTGGGGTCCAACCCCCACAGCTCCGCAAGTCCGGCCTGTGTCGCAGGCAGCAGCCCCCGCACCGCCGCCCACAGGAACGAGCCTTTACCCGCTCCCGTCCCGCCCGCGACCAGCACGTGAGTACCGTGCAGTCGCATCCGGAACCGCTGACCGTCTTCGGTCAGGCCCGCGAACGCCGCATGGACGTGCGGGTGTGCTGGGATCGGATCCGGAGGGATCACCTCTGAGAGGGCATCGTGACGCGGGAAGACCAGCCGGACCCGGCCCGGTTTGATGACCACAACGCGGCATCGTTGCGAGCCGAACCCGTGTGCCAGCCCGGCCGAGACGCGCGCCCACTCGTCCGGGTCCTGACCGGCCAGCATCCTGACCGTGACGTGATCAGCGAACTGATCACAGGAGACCTTGACCAGATCCGGCATGTACGCGCGCCCGCCCAGCGAACGGCCCAGCCCAGCCACGGCCATCACGCCCTGCCACTTGCGCCGGTAGATCCACATCCACCGGCACCAGCTCAGCGCGGGCAGGCTCACGCACGCCCGGAACGATGGCCGCCACAGCGAGAACCAGGTTGCTAGCCCGGCCACGCAGACGCCCGCGACGGACACCCAGGCCCGCCAGTCGGTGAAGTACACCAGCCCTCCGGTCACGCCCGCCAGAGCGCACGCGATCGGATGCCGGACGACCGTCCTGACCAGCGCGGTAACCAGCCGCGCCAAGTGGACGATCAGGAAGACGATGCCGGGCGTCCTGACGATCACGGGCCGCCAGTGAAGCGAGGAGTCCGGCTTGGTGGAGACGACGTTCTGAACCTCGTCACCAGGAAGTTTGCGCAGCAAAAGCAGCACCTTTCCGAGAAGCGATGCAGACAGCCCGGCACCAACCCACGGTCGGCACCAGCGCCAAGACAGGAAGATCAGTAGGGTGCGGTCCAATCAGGACCGCACCACCACCGAGCGACGAGACATGACCGGCAGGGCCACCGGAGCCGTCACAACCCCGGCGACCCACGATCAGCCGCTACATCGGAGAACGCCCCACGACCATGCGCCCAGGCGTGACCGGCTTCAGGCTGGGCGTCAACGACGATCGCAGCGCTCCAGAGAAGGTGTCGTACGATCCCGCGCCCCATGCGCGAGCCGCACTCATCGGCAGCAGCACAATCGCTACCGGCATCCCCTCACCCGCCGCAACGGCGAGCCTGCGAGGGGGCATTACTCGGCGTCCTTAGGACCGCCCTTTTTATTGAGCGTCGCAGATCGCGCCGCACGCATCCCCGTCGCCTTGTAGGACCAGGCCAACCGGCCCTGCTGATTCACATACGGCGTCGCCGTCATGCCTTCGAACTCGATCGGCACGAACGGCAGCCCCGCCAGCGCCGCCGGGGGAGCAGGGATCTCCGGCGCAACCGGAGAGACGACCTTGACCGCGACCGACTTAGCGGACGCCTTAAGCTCCGGGTCCCCATCCAGCACCGGGACGGACCACATCAGCTCGTTTGTCACCTTGTCCCGTGCAGGGACCGGGCGTTCCCTCGTACTCGCCTCGAAGTCGAGAACCGGGGAGATTTCCCCCACGACGTAGCAGCCGTGCGGGAACACCATCTCTTGTGAGACGGCGATAGGACCTTGAAGGGCCAACAGCAGCCAACTCCTTGGGTTGTCGAACGGACTCACTAGAGTAACGAACGAGTCACGCTACGTGTTCCCGGAGGTGAGGACTCCAAGAGGGCGCTCTTCACAGCTCGAAGCGGCTCAATTCGGTCCATTTGTGTATAACTAAATGGCCCCAAATCGACACAAGTTCTGACGCAATCTCTATCAGATCTGCTTGATGTGATCTATCTCACAGGCAAACTGGGTGCTGCGTCTTGGCTTGGGGTGGTTGTCGGCGGTCTCGCATGCAATGAGCTGCCGGAAGTTGACGCGCCTTGGTGTCGTGACGAGGCCGGCGGAACTCGCTATCGCTCGCCCTACGGGTGGCCTCCGGCCATTCCGCCGGCCTCGTCACTTCCGTTACATAGAAGCTACCGCTTCAAGCCCAACAGGGCCTCTGTGGTGCGCATAGCTTGTACATTGCTTTTCACGTCATGAACCCGCACTAGCCGGGCGCCCTGATAGACGCAAAGAATGTTAGCGGCCAGTGTGCCCGGCCCAACTTCCATATCTCCTCGCTGGCACCCGATGGATTCCCATATGAAGTGCTTGTTGCTGACCGCAGCCAAGGCCGGGTAGCCGATTTTTGCGATCTCGTCAAAATTCCGAGACAGCTCGTTGGAGTGGTAGGTGTTTTTGTGTAGATCATGCCCAGGGTCAATGATGATCTGATGCGGCTTGATGCCACTATTTAAGGCGTAATCGACGCGGCTTCGAAGGAACTCCGTAACTTCCTTGGTGACCCCAGTTTCATAGTCCGGCTTTTCGATATGGATGCCGGGCCCTGCCAGGCTGTGGGCGATGATCACCCCCATTCCCGTCTCCGCGATGACCTCGACCATGCCCGGACTTTGCAGCCCGTATGTATCGTTGATGATGTGCGCACCGGCTTCGTGGGCAGCAATCGCCACATCGGGAAGATGCGTGTCTACAGATATCACGGCGTCTGTTTTCTCCCGGATG
Organism: Nonomuraea sp. NPDC023979; assembly: GCF_040639085.1. Classification (NCBI taxonomy): domain Bacteria; kingdom Bacillati; phylum Actinomycetota; class Actinomycetes; order Streptosporangiales; family Streptosporangiaceae; genus Nonomuraea; species Nonomuraea sp. NPDC023979. The sequence goes on along the minus strand of NZ_JBEZZG010000018.1, from coordinate 1,815 downwards.
GCTGCAATTGCAGGCATCACGCGGGCGATCTCTTCGCGTACTGGTAACTGTTCCTTCACTCCCACGAAGGCCCGGCCACCGATGTCGATCCAGTCCGCACCCTCTGTCATGACCTGCTCGGCCCGAGTGACGATCGAATCGAGCTCCATCGACTTATGGGGATCCAGGTTGGAGTTCGGGGTGCGATTAATGATCGCCATCACTATTACTTGCCGGGAGAAGTCGAACGACTTCTCCCCGAACACGCGCACCGGGTCGATAAGATCCGGCATGAATGGCTGCAAAGAAGTAGTCATTCTTAGTCCCTTCGCCATCGCATGATTAGTCGAAGTAGTGCAAAGAAGGCCAGTGATCCGACCCCTATAAGTGCTGCGCTTCCTGTTATCTGCTCCCAGCTCTCCGCCTTGAGCATCGCGAAGCCTCCACCGACGACGAACGCCGCTAGGGTGACGAACAGGCCCAGGATTTCGACCACTTTCAACAGGCCATCGCCAACAAGTCGCTCCGCGCTTTTAATGCGCTCGCCCATCACCTTTGTAGCGTCTGCCACTTCTTGCTGTGCAGTTTCTCTCACTTCTTGCCGGACCTGATCGAGCAGTCGCCTTCCCGCTTCTTCGAGATCCGCCCGCGTCGAAATTATCTGCATCTCACGAACGTAGTCCTGATGAATAGCGTTGTTTCCAGGCGGAAGCATATCTATCGCTCGGTAGACATCGAAGCGCGCTCTTTCCGTGTCCCCAAGGCGAGAGAAAGCTCTCGCCCGCCTAAAGTACAGGTTTCCGCCGCCCTCGCCCCGCCCAATCATGTAGCCGGATAGGTCGAGAAGCAATTGTGCTTGATCGGTAATATGGTCGCCCATCCATAGACCGTCAAGACACACATGACGGCTCACTTGATCGGCATCCGAGGCGTCTATCGACTGCCTGTAGAGGTTTAGTGCGTCCGGATGGCGTAGCCCAAGCGCGGCATATGCAGCGAACGCGCGAATAAGCGCGTCATCGTATTCCATCAGCCATGTGTGTGCGCACTCATGGAGCTGCCGAAAACGGAAGTCGAACCGCAGACGCTGTCCTCGTGTATACACCAGGATAAGCCGGAACAGATCTACGTCTACCGGCCCATCGGGCGTCAAGTCCTCCGTAGGCAGCGGATCGCCCGCATCCCGACTCGCCCATCCCAGATCGGATGTCAGTGACCGTATATCACGAGTGGCTAGATGCTGATTGTCAGCGATAACTGCCAGCTCGGTCATCCAGGGATGCCCTGAACGCCCAACCAGCCGCGCGAGAGCTTCACTGATGAGCTGTACCCTTTGCGACCTCGGCGACTTTTCTAGCGTTCGCAGCAGCTCCGCCCGAGAATAGCCTTCTAGGGTAGCGAGTCCAGCCTTTGCGTCAGTCGTCCCGGTCACGGTTGTTTTGCTCCTCTATTCACGATGAGTGTGCGCCGACCCTTGACACTCTAGCCTCCACATCAAAAATGACCACCCCACCCTAAACCCAGATGTGGAGCAGCGTGGCTTTTGAGAAGAATGGTACGCAATGCGCGCTCCGCGTACTTAGACCGGAACGCAATTTAGGGGTGGCGCGTAAAGGTCTGGCCCGGTCTGCCGCCTATTCGACGCTTGGGCCGGTTAACAGCCCGCATCGGCGCGCCCGTGGGTGCCGAGGGCAGTCAGTGCGATCTTGTAGCCGAGTTGCCGAATTGTTCTTATGGGTATCAAGGGCGGCCCCGCTCCCGGCCGCAGCGCGGCGGGCGACGCCCCCCGACCCCCCCCGCCGCCGGCCGCAGTGAAACCGCCCACCCCCCCCCCCG